>CAYTVF010000133.1:0-11690 GCA_964441345.1 uncultured Desulfopila sp.
TGCTGGCGGCTGTAATTGCGGAAAGGATGCATCCCCCTGCCGACGGGCCGGGAGAGGGGGGCGTCGTCGATGATGGTCGAGGCGGTCCAGCCCCGGTCGAGGGCCAGCCCATAGAGAAAGGGCTTGAGGGTTGAGCCGGGCTGGCGCGGCACGGTAACCGCGTCGATCCAGCCGAAACCGTTCTCCCCGCCGCTGTTTACCCAGGCGAGGATTTCGTCGGTCTGATGGTTGACCACGAGCACCGCCCCGTCGTGGACATCAAGGTTCCGCAGGTCACGGAGATGCTGATCGAGGATCTCCCGGAGATGGCCCTGGAGAACGCTGTCGAGGGTGGTCGGGACTTTGGCCGGGCCTGGGTTTGCCCTCGCCTCGCCGGCAGATTCGTGGCGGGCGATCTGGCGGATAAAATGACCGGCATCGACCGGCAGGCGGGAATCGGCCAGGAGGTCGGCCAGGAGGTCGGCGACAGGCGGGCTGCCTGCCTTATCCGCGGCGGATGGTTCCGCCATCTTGCCGGTACGGCTGAGAAATTCGGTCAGCCGGCGCAGCGGCCGCACCAGCTCCCGGCCACCCGGCTTGCCGAGACGGCCCGGCGCCCGCACCAGCACCGCCAGGGTCAGCATCTCGCTTTCGCTGAGGGTATCCGGGTCGCGGTCGAAATAGAGCCGCGCCGCCTGCAGCACGCCGCGCCGCTGCCGGCCATAGGGCACCTGATTGAGATAGAATTCGAGAATCTCGGCTTTCGGGAACTGCTCTTCAAGCCGGCCCGCCTCGATGCCTTCGAGCCAGCGCGACCAGAGGGTGCGCGGGCGGGGATGGAGGATGCGCACCACCTGTTCGGTGATGGTGCTTGCCCCGCGCACACTCCTTCGCGCCGCAAGATTCTGCAGCAGGGCCTGGGCCCGGGCCGGCCAGTCGACCCCGCGGTGGCGGTAAAACCGGCGGTCTTCCGAGGCGAGAAAGGCCTCCTGCAGCAGAACGGGAATCTCATCCAGGGTCAGCCAGTCATGGACATTCCAGGGATTGTCGTAGGTGATGGAGAGGGCGATGCCGTTGCGGTCGAAAAATTGCTGCCGGCGGAATTCGAGGGCCTGGGGACGAAGGGTGGCCGGCAATGGCCGAAGATCCGCGCCGGTTCGGGTGCCGAGCCACCAGCCGGCCGCCAGGACCGAAAGGCCGAGGAGGAGCGCGGCTGGCAGCACGATCCCTTGGCGAGTACCAGCAGCCCCTCTTTTCATCCCGCCATCCGGCCGTTACTCGGCCGCCTCGATTTTCAGCGCAGCCGGAATGCCGATGCCGTGAATATCCGGAGCATACATCTCCTCGGCATGGACCGGCAGGGCGGCAAACTCACCCGGAGCGATGGCCTGGGCGGTGTAGCTGAGGTGATATCGCCCGGCGGCCAGCCGCTCGGAATAGAAGCGGACCGCGTCGTGGTGCAGCTCCCGGTGGTAGAAGCTCCAGCGGCTGGAAAAAGAACGTTGCTCCTGCCAGTCGTCATAGCCGTGGTAGTAGGAGCCATGGGCCATCTCCCCGGTTTCGCTCTCGGCATCCTCCCCGGCGGCGGTCGCCAAGTCCCGGTTGACCGGTTCCAGCCCGCCGGGAACCGGATCCTCCAGCACGACGAAAAACCGTTCCGCCGGCAGTGACGCGTAGAGATCGACCTTCACCACCTCGCCGGTCCGCAGGACCATGTCTTCGGTCAGAAGCAGCCATTTGCCGTCGCGCTTGACGCTGTATTCCCGGTACACTTCGATTCCGGCATCGACGGCACCGCTCTGCAACTGCGCCGGACTATAGGTGAGCCGCGTGGTGTAATAGAGCCGCCCGTCACCGCTCTTTTCCAGCCCGATCACCGCCCTGCGCCCGGCGTCGCCGGCCTGCAGCGGCCGGGTGAAGACCAGCGGCGGATTGGTGTAGGCGGTGAATTCGCCTGCGCCGAGAGACTCCTCATCCAGCCGGCCGGCCACCGTCATCTGCGGTTCCCGCTCCTCATAGAGCCCTGCATACTCGCCGAGAGCCTTGACGGCAAAGAGGTTCTCCTGGGTGGACGGCCAATGATCCCGGACCTTGCGGCTGAGGGTGAGGGTGCGCGTGAGGTTTACCGCCAGCTCGCCGATCGTGGCATCGGCAGGATTTGCCTTCAGCCAGGCGAGCAGCGCCTTGAGATAGCAGGCCTTGCCGAAGAGGCTCATCGCCGGCAGCTGCGGCTGATAGCGCAGGACATCGGCAAGGGCGACTTTATCCCGTTCGGCCAGGACGGCAAGAGCTAAGGCCCGGACGGTCGCGGTCATGCCTTTGGTGAATTCCGGCGGCACCGCATCATGGCGGAGGAGATTTTGCAGATAGTCGTGCAGCCGCTGTTCGACCTGCTCGGGCGCCGGGTAGCCCTCCTCGCGCAGCCAGTTGAAGGCTAACGCGGTGAAGGCGCTGAGGTAGGGCGAAACATATTCGTCCTTTGCCTTGTAGTAGGTCATCCCGCCGCTCGGGGCCTGGTATTCAACGGCCAGGGCGAGGGTCTCCTTGACGGCCTTGCTGCTGTCCGGCCAGAGAAAATCCGCTTGCAGATAGGGCTTGAGCGGACGGTATAAAGCCGCCATCACCCCCCTGGCCAGCTTCTGTTCCCAGCAGCCGTAGGGATAGTCCCGGAGAAATTGCAGAGCCCCGCCCGTGCCGCCGAGCACCGAAGGCGAGAGTTCAAGGGTGAGCACGCCGCTGTCTGCCCGCATCTCCCCGGGGAAGAGGATGGATTCGGTGGCGGTCGCGCCGCTTACCATGCCGTAGCTCGCCGCAACCTCCCTACGTTGCCGTTTGCCGACCGGCAGGGTTGCGGTAAGGCCGTCCACGGTCTTGCTCGTCACCGGCCGTCACCGCCATGGTGATGGTCCCCGATGCGGTCGTCTGTAGGGGGAAGAACAGGGTTTCCCGGTGAAAGGGGGCCAGGGTCAGCTGCCGGGCGATGTTCACTTCTGTTTCGCCCGCCTCTCCCTGAACCGTTCCCAGTCCCACCGGTCCGCCGGCTTTGAAGTGTATCGCCAGAGTGCGGGGCTGGCCGGTCCGGTTCATGAGGGTGAAACCGGCCGAGAATCGGTCTCCTTCCACCACCTGGTTGGGCAGGGCCGGACGGATTTCCGTAGCCTGGTTGACCTTGAAGGTGGCCTCGCCGAGCCCCATCCGGTCCGAGGGACTCACCGCCATAGCCAGGACTTTCCAGCCGGTGAGATTGTCGGGCACCGGAAATTCGATGGTGGCCTTGCCGTCCGTATCCGGGGCAAGCGTCGGGTTCCAGTAGGTGACGAACTTGAACAGCGACCGCATGCTGAGATCGGGGCCGCCGCCACCGCCGGCGCTTGCGCCTTTCAGGGCGAGTTTTTCACGGCCCACCAGCTGCATCAAGAGGTTGTAATTGCCGAGATCGAGATCTTCCAGGGAGTAGAAACCCTGGTAGGGATCGAAAGCCTTGCGCCCTTCGAGAAGGAGATCGAATACCGCCTCATCGAGCACCGCCACCGCCAGTTCGGCGGGCTCCGCGGTTTCGCCCGGCACGGGGTGGAGCGGCCGCACCTGCAGGGCAACCCGCACAGTCTCGCGGGGTTTGTAAACCTCCTTTTCCGGCCGGACATCGACCGCCAGCTCCTTGTAGGGGTCTTTTACCGGGATCTTCACATAGCCCATGCGATAGGTCGGTTTGCCGAGATCCTCTCCCTGCGGGCTCATGGGTTTCTCGACCCGCGGCGCGGTGACCATCACCGAGACATAGAAGCCGGGGAGATAGTCGGGCCCCACCGGAATCTCCACAATTTCCGAGCTGTCGGCAAGAGTCTTGGTCCAATGGTCGATGACCCCGAGACGTTCCACGGTGATCAGCGCTCGATCACCGTGGTATGGCTGCGTCCTGCCGTGTCGGCAATCGTGGCGGTGAGCCGCAGACTGCCGGCATGTTCCGGGGTAAAGGTGAATTCGAGGGGTTCGCCGGCGGATACGCCGGTCATCTCCTGTTCCAATTCCCAGGAATGCTGGTACTCGGTGAGGTACCCGTCGCCCGCCCCTTTGACCCGGGCTCCCCGGGTTTTTTTATGCTCGGTTCGAAGCGTCAGCGGAACTCCGGCGACGATTCCGCCGTCGCGGTCGACCACGGCAAGCCTGACCCGCGCCGCTTTGTGTTCCTGCAGGGTCCAGTCCTCCTGGAGCAGACCGACGTAGCGGTCCCGGCCGAAACAGGGGACCGAGGCCCGGTTGGCGATCGATTTGCCCCGGTCGTCCCGGACCGAGCTTTCGACGGTCAACCGGCCATACCAGACCGGCGTTTCGACCACGGTGAAGGTGGTTTCCAGCCGACCGTTCTCGTCCAGATTGCCCTGGGTCTCGTAGAGGGTCTCCGCTGCCGGCCTGGTGCCGTCGGCGTGCAGGGCGCTGTCGAACTGGAAGCCGCGGATAATCGGATTGTCGGGGGCGAAGGGCCGGGGATCGAGGGTGGCGGTCACCCTGGCCGCCGCCCCGCTGTAGGGGCCGCCTCCATGGAGTTTGGCCTCGCTGGCGATTCCTGCCGCATCACCCGTGGTAAACGCCGTGCCGTTCAGATCGGTTGCGACCTTGAAGGGTGCGGGGGTGAAATCGCTGACCAGAACCCGCATCGCCTCCCATTCTTCGCCGGTGAAATTGGCGGTCACAACGAAGCGATACCAGCCGACGGCGCCGTTTTTGGCGAGGGGGATTTCGCCATGGCAGGCGCCGAAAGAGGAGAGTGCGATACCGTCCCGTTCATATACCACCTTGTCCATCGGGTCGAAGACCTTGAGCTGATAGCGCGGCGGTGGGTTCGCCGCCGCCTGATCGGTTGCCGGCCCGGCAACACCCGGCGGCCTGGTCAAGCGCAGGTTGTCCTGATCGCGCACGAAAATTTTGTACTGCACCGTGTCGCCGGCCTTGTATATGCCTTGGGCGGTCGCCCCCCAGACCCGGATATGCCCGTGCAGCGGCCGAAGCCAGTCGGGGATATATTCCCGGTTCGCCCCTTCGGCCGAAACCTGGTAGTCAAAGCGCACCGGCAGCACGGCCATGTCGCCATCCTTTCCGCAGCGCAGGAACAGGTTTGGCTCGTCCTTGCCGTTGGCATAGACAAGCTGCAGCGGCGGATCGAGGATGGCGGTTCCGGGCAGCATGGCGATGCCGTCTTCGCCGGTTATGGCATCGGCCATACCATCGGCAACCGTATCGAAGGCCTTAAAGGTGCTTTTCAAAAACTCGACACGTACCCCCGCAACCGGTTGGCCGGTCCGCAGGTCGGTGATCCAGACCAGGCTGTTGTGGTGGCCGAGTTTCAGATGCACCTGAAAGGGCGTGACCTGGGCGAAGAACCAGGACTCCTCGGGCATCTTGCCGGGCAGCGGCGGCTGCGCGGTGAAGTTACCCCGGACGAGTCCCGACGGCCTGCCGATCAGTTCGCGGATGGCGAGCGGCACGGGGATGGCAGCATCCCGCGGACCGGCCGGCTTGATGGTTTTTTTGCCGGGACTCTGCTTGCCGTCGGTAGTCAGGGTCTCATAATTCAGCCGCAGTTCTTTGATATTTACCGCCCAGACGTGGGCGTCGGTATCGAGGCCTTTTTCGAGCACCGGCATATTCTTCAGGAGGGCGTAATCGGGGGCCCGGTGGTCGGTGGCAAAGCGTATGTCGACGTCCTCGGTCAAGGGTCGGCCGAACTGGTCCCTGGCGGAACCGGCCGCCAGCTGCAGGCGGTAGGTCGTGTTGGGGCGGAGCACGGACTCCGGCAGATCGATGGAATAGTCCTTGTCCTTGCGGTATGGTTCGAAAAGCTGGGAGTAGGAGTAGATCTGCTCCCACGGATCTCTGTCCGGGGACGCGGTTGCGAGCGGCGGAGTCAGGTGCAGGCCGGTCTTGATTTCCCCAGCCAGGACCGGGGCGGAAAAAAGCAAAGAAACTCCGCCGGAGGGCAGACAGCGCTGCCGGGCAGCCGGTGGAACGCCGGGGGAGATGGTGAAGGAGTGATTTCCCGCGGCGGTGCAGCGCACGCCGAGAAAGCGAAAATCGGGGATGGCATATACCGTGTCGATACTCCGTTGCTCGACCCCCGGCGCGGCTCCTTCCAGGGAGATGATTCCCGGTTCGACGGTGAGCCGGGCCGCCATGCCGTAAGGCAGCTCGGCCGCCGGGCTGACCAGCCATATCCTGTTGTCCCGTTGGCGGGAGGATGTTGCATAATCCGGATCTTTTTGGAGAGTGGCGGGAATGCGTCGCCCGTCGTCTAAGAGATAGAAGAGGTGGGATGAAAGGGATACCTGATCGATGGGCATATTGAAACGCACCGAATTCTGCGGCAGCTGCGGGCCGAGCCAGGTTTTGAACCAGGCCTCGATCACCCGCGGCCGCTCGGTCAGAAAGCTGTGGTGAACCGGTTCGGCCAGGGTCGCCTTCTCCTCGGTCAGGATGCCGGGCAGGACGCTGATCCGGTATTCGGTAGCCGGCTGGAGGGCATCCTGTTCGCTCAGATTACAGGCCAGGGTGGCGCTGTTCAGCCAGCGCCACTGACAGTTGAGCCGGGGTTCCATGGTGATGGGCAGCTCCGCCCCGCTTCGCTCCATCCGGCCAAGGGGCACAACCGGCCGGTCGAACTGGATGACGATCTGCCGTCCCGGCGCCACTTCCTTGCCGGTCGGGGTAATCCGGAGGATTCGCAGATCTTTGCCGGCCATAGCCGTTCCGTCCTGGGCCATGGCGGCCGGGGACGAGAGAGTCAGGAGGAAAAATAAAAAGAAAAAAATGCCGGGAGACGGCCCGGCGGCGATTCGCAGACTCCTGGGATAACCCGTTCGCATCGGCATGGAGAGGACCTCCTTGATGGCTGCTGTTATGGGATGAGGTGGATGGCTGCGGGGATACCAGGGAAACGATCGCCCATTGCCTCACTTTTTCCCGTATCTCAATCCTAGAATATTGCCCGGTCCCGCGCAACTCCTTTTCCAGGCATTTCGGGGGAGTTCCTTCCACTCATCGCACCTGTGACCGGCAGGAATATATCGCTGGAATGACCCTATGGTTGGGCCAGGCTATCAGTTGACCGGTTGCCAGTCGCCGTCGCCCCGAACCGAATGTCTGATCTCCTGCATTGGATAGGTGCCAAGCATCACAACGAGTTTTGCGAAGAAGTGAAGTTCCTCCAAGGCGAGCTGGAGCGAGGTTTCTTCCACATGGCCTTCCACGTCGGCATAGAAGCGGGCGACATTGAAATTCCTCGTTGGGAATGAGGTTATGGACATCGGCAACCCGGCCGGCCAGCGAGTTGTCGACCGGGATCATCGCCAGATCGGCCTTGCCTTCGCGAACCGCCCTGAAGGCTGCCTCAAAGGAAACACATGGCAGTGTAATGAGTTCAGGATAAGCCGCCCGGCATGCCAGATCAGAATAGGCACCCGCCATCCCCTGGAAAGCTATGGTCTTATATTCAATGCCGTTAATCTTCTTCATGTGTCCACCTCTTGTAACCTTACCCGTGTTGTGCCAAACTGGATCGAGTGGCCGAACTATTACGAATCATTACCCGAACCATTACCCATCGAAGTTAAAGCGGACAACGTACTCCATCTCAATGGAAATATGAAGGTGCGTTGAGAGGATGTGCGGATTTCATATTGCAACTCAGTTTGACGAAGATTTGTCAAGCTTGCTATAAGTGAGAGAGAATATTTTATTCGGGCACTCCCATTGTGGAGCCGTTACGAAATAACCTGGCTATTTGATCAGGCCAGCAAAAAGAGGTTGTTCTTCAGAGGTGGTTCTTCTTCAACAGGTGAGTGTATGGGAATTCACAGCCGTGAATACGCAAAAAGTATTTTTTTCAGGAGCGTGGTTCTCTTCGCCCTGTGCCTGCTGTGCTCACCTGCCGTTTCCCACGGTATCGACGAGAAGAGTTTTGAAGCCTACATAGAGCGGCACGCCAATGGCTGGATCGATTGGAAGAACGGGACGATTTACGGCATCGGCCGGGCCTATCTGAGCCGGAACCGGAACAGCCGCCCCCTCTCCCAGGGGGCGGCCAGTGTGCTCGCTTCCGGCAACATAGTGAAACTTGCCTCCGGATTGCACCTGGATGACACCGCCACCCTCGAGTCGTTGGGCGCAGCGGGCAAAGTTTCCATCAACCTCAATGCCTTTATTCGCGACCGGGAATTCAAAAGCACCTATGCGGAAAACAACGGCGACCCCTACTACGAGATCATCAAGGTCGCGGAGATGAAAGGCATCTCCGGGCTCACTGCCAAGCTTCTCGATTATCTTTCCAGGGATCCGGCCTGGAAGGAGCTGCCGATACGCTCCCCTGAACCCCGGGCAGATCTGGACGACGATCCCGGGCCCTGGCTGCTGGTCGATGCACGCGACCTGCCGTATGGCCGACAGGTGCAGCCTGCTCTTTTCCCCAAGATCATCAGCAGCAACGGCGAAATGATCTATTCCGTCGGGTCGGTTGAGGCGGAAGCCCTGGTCAGGCGGGGTATGGTGAGTTACGTTGCCACTGACGTCAGCGGCGAAGAACTGCGGGCAGGCGACGGCGACGGCCGACGTATTGACCAACTGCTGGAGCGGATCGGTATGGTTTTCGCAACAGGGGTGGCTGCGGCCACAACCATCGAGCGCTCGATTCCCAACATCCCGTTTACTGGAAAAACCGCGGATCCAAAAACCGAGCGCAGGCGCAGGGGTACGTATATCGTCGTCGATGCCCAGAATGTCGAGGGGTTGGCAAAAACCAACCTGTTGGTCAGCGCCGAGGACGCGAAAGCGCTGCAGGAAGAGGATGCCAGCTCCCGGATACTAAAAAAATGCCGGGTAGTCGTCATCGTGTCGAGTCCAATTGGAGGTTCGGAGGGGTCTTTGCCGATGATGCTGGCCGGCGGATCTTCGACAAACAGGCTGGTGCAATGAGTGCTACGACCGGCAAGACCTTATACAGAAACCAAGTCATCACCTCGCTGATCTGCTGCGGGGGCATCGTTACGTTCATACTCTTCGCCTACTTCGCCGGCCTTTTTCAGACCGTTGACAATTTTCTTTACGATATCAACATGACCCTGCGCGGGCCGATTGCCACAAGCGGCCGAATATCTCTGGTCTTGATGGATGAGGACAGCGCGCTTCGGCTGCAGCGGGAAAGGGGCCAGTGGTCGCGCAGCAAGCTGGCCGCCGCGCTCGACCATCTCTGTTCCGCCGGTGCCGAGGTCGTGGGTCTCGATATGGTTATGTCGGCCCCGGACCAGAGTCCTGACGAGGATCGGATCCTGATCGCAGCCATCGCTCGCTGCAACAACGTCGTCCTGGCACGGGTCTCCTCCGCCCGGGGGGTGCATGAGATCACGCCACTGGACGCTTTTCAGGAGGTCATGATCGGTGACGGCTTCATCGATGTCCCCCTGGATAAGGACGGCGTTCTTCGGCGGATTCGCTTTGTCACTGCCAAGCCGCAACGGGAAGGGGGGCTGGAACTGCTGCCGTCGTTTGCCCTTGAGCTTGCCCGTGTTTACCTCAACCTGGACTTCGTCTTCGACTTCAGCGGTACCGATTATTTTCTTTTGGGATCGAAGGACCGCCACATTCGGCTGCCCTACCCGGATCTGCTGGTGAACTACGCTGGAGATTATACCGCATTCGATGTGATTTCCTTTGCCGACGCGGCGAATAATACCTTCGATCCGGCGCTGGTACAGGGGCGGCTGGTTCTGGTTGGTTCGACTCTTTCGAGTGAGAAAGATTTCTTCACAACACCGCTTTCCCGGTTCCGGGTCGAGGCATCGACCTTGACCGGCCGTTTTGCCGCCATGGAAATGGGGGTTCAGGGTTCCGACGAACCCGGTGTAGCCTGTCATGCCCATGCGGTGGAAAACATCCTCGGCCAGAATTTTCTTCGTCATCTGACGGGCCTCCCTGTGGCCTTGCTCTGCCTGGCTTGCAGCGTTGCCGGCCTGCTCTTTTATCTGCCGAGATTGAACTGGGTTTACGGGATCGCAATTCTTCTGGTGAATCTCGTCTTCCTTGCCGCTGTTTCCTCCATTGCCCTGACGAGGTGGTCCGTCAGGATCGACAGTTTTCCGCTGATCCTGACGAGCCTGCTGCAATTTGTCGGCGGCGTGATCCTCCAGAATGTCTTCGGCCACAAACAGACGGCAATGATCACTTCGATGTTCGGCAAATATGTCTCCTCCGGGGTTGTCAAGGAACTTATCAAGGGGGACATCACCACCACCCTAGAGGGCCAGAGGGCGACACTCACTATCCTCTTTTCCGACCTGAGAGGTTTTACGGCCATCTCTGAAAAGCTCGGAGCCCGCGATACCGCTCTGCTTCTCAATACCTATTTCGATACCATGATCCCCTTGGTTTTTGCCCAGGACGGGACCCTTGACAAGCTTATGGGCGACGCGATAATGGCCTTTTTCGGCGCGCCGGTGGAAGTGACCGGGCATCCGGCCAAGGGTGCGGCCACTGCCCTCAATATGATAAGTGAACTGAAAATACTCAAACAGCGATGCGATTTAAAAGGGATGGCCGACCTTGAAGTCGGTATAGGGCTCAATAGCGGCGAAGTAACCGTCGGCAACCTGGGAAGCCATGATTTCATGAACTACACCATAGTCGGAGATGCGGTGAACCTGGCCTCCCGCCTGGAAGGGCTGAATAAGATATATGGCACGGCAATCCTGCTCAGCCAGTTTATTGTCCAGGAACTCGACGACCGCTTCGTGATCCGCGATCTGGATCGCGTCAGGGTTAAAGGCAAGCAAACGGCTGTCAATATCTATGAGCTGGTAGGCTGGCGATCCACCATAACCGATACCACCCGCGCCGGCCTTGACCTTTTCGAACAAGGTCTCGTGGCATATCGTCATCAGGAATGGAACGAAGCGGAACAACTCTTCAATCAGGTTCTGGACAAGCTTCCCGGCGATGGCCCGACAAGACTCTATCTGGCCCGGATAGACCGGATGCGAGCCAACCCGCCCGGTCCCTGCTGGGACGGCATATCGACTTTCAATCACAAGTAATGGGAAATTCACGCATATCTTTTCATTTTATTATCCGGCAACCTGCCCTCTAAAAAAATCGGGGAAGAGAATCACGATAATGAGCGGCCAGGTTGTACTCTTTGGTTATTTGCGTATAATAAAGTAGGTCGGAAAGGATGAACTTTCCGGAATTGTCGTCAGCGGCGGGAAGGGATTTTTGCCGGGAAAGCGGAAAAGCGGAGGGGAGTCGGGAGATTCGTTGATAACTCCTGCGGATTTGAGTAGATATCAGAAGACCATCAAATTATTTGTTGGGCGCTGAGACACAAGAAGATTGTTTATAAAAGGAGAAAAGGATGAAGCTATATGTGGGGAATCTGTCCTATGAGGTCACCGAACAGGATTTACAACAAATGTTTGAGCCATTTGGACAGGTTGGCTCAGCAAATATTATAAAGGACAAATACAGCGGCCAGTCAAAGGGCTTCGGTTTTGTCGAGATGGAGGCTCAGGCCGAGGCGCAGGCGGCAATCGAAGGTCTCAACGGCAAAGAGATGAAGGGCCGGGCGGTTATTGTCAATGAGGCTCGCCCACGCACCGAAAGCAGCGGTGGCCGGGGCGGTTCAGGCGGCCGTGGCGGCCCCGGCGGCGGCCGAAGCGGTTCAGGCGGCGGCC
>CAYTVF010000134.1:0-11624 GCA_964441345.1 uncultured Desulfopila sp.
GAATTGTAATAACCGGGATGTTTCTTCTCATTCCCCATTCATACATTTCTATTGTTTCGTCACTCACTTGCGGGGTAACAGGAGCCGCAATGAGAGCGAGTCTTTTGCCGTCGTCGGGATTATTGAATCCATATTTCACCAACAGCTTAAGTGCCCTGTCCCGTTTTATGGTATAATCTACGACTCCTCCGTCTTTCCCACATCCGACCATCTTGTCCTGAACTGCATGGTCAAATGAATTGGCCCCGAGCAATATACTTACATTTTTATATTCAGAAATCTTTTTCACTAAATCTTCCGCGGTCGCGATCCCTTTATAACCGCATTTTTGGGCAGTTTCATCATCCCCCAACGCTGCCCCCTTGGTAAAAATGGCTATGATCAAACCTTCCCTTTCAAGGTCATCCAATATCTCAAACAATGAAGGATTGTTAAATATTTCGCCAATACCTAAAAATTTCACTGATTCGAGTCCAAGCCCAATTAATCTATATGTTCGACCGGAAATGTGTTGTGCACGTTGCATTATGCCAAGTTTGTTTAACTCCTCAGCCTCTTCATCTGTCAGTTCAACGTCGATTGTTGCTTTTTCTTTGGCATCCGGAAAAGACCAGCCATTAATGTCTCGGGTAAAATCGTCCGGAAATGTCGTGTATAACAAGGGTATATTCAGTTCTTCCAGTCTTGTTCTTGATTGATAACTTGATCTTGGATTTATCATCTCATCTCCCCTCCGTAGAAGTTAAAAATATACATTCCTTTCATCGGGAAATTATAACAGTGTATGTGATAACGCACAACACTTTGTTTATGATATCCCAGGCGTCAGCCCTCAGCAGTCAGCGTTCAGCTGATAGCTGCTGAAAACTGAAAAATGACAGCTGACTGCCGACAGCTGACGATTTATTTTTGGTGTTTTTTTTGAGGCGTAATCAGATCACATCGCGCAGATCACTTTCTGCATGATGTCTTGGCGGGATTGCGGACGATTGATGTAAGTCATGAACTATCCTGGTGATTCTCTGCAGTTGTTCCCGGCAGATTCTCACACTTTCTTTGACTTGTTCAGCAAGGTTTTCATCTTCCATAAATTGGAGTCGTGAAGAGATGATGCTGACGGGATTGAGGATTTCATGGGCGACGCCGGCAGCCAGGAGTCCGGCTGCTTGTGTTTCCTGCAGATGCTGCTCAGCCTCGACAAGATTATTTTCCACCTGCTTGCGCTCGGCATAATCTTTTGTAACAATTACGACTTTCGATATTTCTCCGGCGGAGTTCCGACCCATGACCGGAGTAAATGTTCGGGAACAATCACTTCCATCCCTTTCACTGCTGTGCGCTTTTTTGCTGGGTTTGCCGGTCTCGTATACTTCTCTGATACAAGCCGCGAACTCCATCGTATCTTTTTCGGAGTGGAATTCGCCGTATCTTCTGCCGATAATTTCCGCCAATGGCAGACCGAATCTCCTGCCGTACTCCTTATTCACAAAGAGATATGTGCATTCCCTGTCCACCAGGTAAATGGAATTGTCAGAAGCCGCCGCAGAACCGTAATTCTTTTTGTTCTCCGGTATTGAATCCGCGGTCCGTTGATGGTCGGTGAAGCCATGCGTACGCCGGCGGCCCGGCGGGATCGCCGGCTTGACGAGTCGGTGACACAGCTTGACAGCATGGCGTATTCGTTGAACTACCCTGTCGGCGAGCGGCTCCGCCATGATCGATCTCCTCCCTGCCCGAAAACCAATATCGGTTCCTAACAGATGACCGGCTTCTGTTTGATGCTCCCGCAAGGAGTCAAAAACCTGACATAAACAGCCGTCATAGTAAAGATGGTGCAACACTCATCTCCAATACTATCACATCTCTTCCCGCCACTACAAGGGCATGCTGGTGTCCTGTCAAGCCTCGTCTGTCGCGGAATAGCATAAAAAGACTGGATTCCGGTTTTCACCGGAATGACGCCGCGGAGCGTCTCGATCAATCCACTACCTGGCTACCCAGGACCCGGAGGATCTCTTCGACCGTAGTCATCCCTGAGACCACCTTCGCCAAGGCATCGTCGAGAAGTGACAAATGGTTCACCTTTGCCGAAGCCCCCTTGATTTCCACAATGCTTCTGCCTTCCGCCACCAGGGCCTTGATCTCATCGGTCAGGATAAAGAGCTCGTGAATGGCCGCCCTGCCCGAGTAGCCGGAATGCCGGCACTCCTTGCAACCTTGTCCCTTGAAGAAAGAGATGCCGTTGCGGTTGAAAAGCGGACCGAGCCGAGAGAGAATTTTGGGATCGGCCTCCACGGGGACCCGGCACCCGGGGCAGATCCGGCGGACGAGACGCTGGGAGATGACACCGGACAGGGCGGTGCCGACGATATAGGGCCTGAGTCCCAAATCCGCCAGCCTGGCAAGCGTATCCATGGCCGAGTTGGCGTGCAGGGTCGAATAGACCAGATGACCGGTAAGCGCCGAATGGAAGGCTACCTCCGCCGTCTCCAGGTCCCGGATCTCCCCGACGAATATCACATCCGGATCCTGGCGGAGTATGGCCCGCAGGACGCTCGCAAAATTCAAACCGATCTTTTCCTTGACCCTGACCTGGGCGGCTTTATCCATATAGTATTCCACCGGGTCCTCAATGGTCACATAGTTTTTCTCATTGGAGGCCTGGTGCTGGAGCAGGGAGTATAAGGTGGTGGTCTTGCCGCTGCCGGTGGGGCCGGTGGCCAGGATGATACCCTGGGTCTTGAGGGCGAGATTGAGGATCCTGTTCAAATTGGACTCGGAAAAGCCCAGCTCGGAAAGCTTGAAGATGGAGGCGTTGCGGTCCAAGAGACGCATCACCACCTTTTCGCCGGTGATGGTCGGGATGATCGAGATCCTCATATCAAGCGTTTTGCCCGCGGTATTGATGGTGATCCGGCCATCCTGGGGACGCCTGCGGTCGGCGATATCCATCTCGGCAATGGCCTTGAGGCGGGAAACCAGCGAGGGGTGCAATTCCCGCGGAATCCTGATCTTGTCGGTCAGCACACCGTCGATGCGGTAACGGACTATCACGTCATCCCCTCTCGGCTGAATATGGATGTCGCTGGCATTCTGCCGGATGGCCTCGATGATCACCGTATTGAGCAGCCGAATCGCCGGCGGTTCCTTGCTCCCGCAGACAAGCCTTTCCAGCGTGGTGTTTTCGTCTTCTTCGATCACTACCTCTATGGTGTCGATCTGCTCGGCCCCCGTCGAGACCACGGTGACCACATCCTGAACCGACTTGGAATCCCGCTTTTCCCCGTATATCGCCGCTATCTTGCTCTGGATATCCGTGGCCCTGGCCAGAACGGGCTGGATCTCCAGACCGGTTATAAAACGGAGATCCTCAATGAGCTCTTCGTCCGTCGGATCGGCCACGGCCAGCATGAGCTGGCGCTTGCCGACCATCTTCAGCGGGAGCACCAACTGCCGTTCGCAGAACTTGCCCGAGATCAGTGTGGTCACCTGAGGATCGACCTGCAGCTTCGGCAACGGGACCGCTTCCAATGGTGTCTCCTGCTTGAGGAGTTCGAAGATCGTCGATTCCGGCACCCAGTTGTGTTCGAGCAGCAGTTTCCAGTCGGAAGTTTTCTGCTGCTGCCTGAGTTCAAGGAGTTCCCGTTCCTGAACCCGGGTGAGGAGATTGTTGCGGAGGAGCATCTCGGCGAGTCTGCTCCGGGAGGAATGAGACAATTTATCCAGAGCCTTGGATTGTTGGGACTGGGTGGTCAGATCTTCCTGGAGCCTGCGGTTCTTCTGGATCAGCTGGTACTGCTCCAAGGCGAGCGCCACGGTGACCATCAGATCGTCGCTGTTCCATGGTTTCAGGATGAAACGATAGACCGCCCCTTCTTTCACCGCGGCCATCATCACCGCGGTGTCGGCATCGCCGGTAAGCATGATCCGGATGGTGTCGGGGTGTTTTTCCCTGACCCTGGAGAGGAGTTCGACACCGCTCATGCCGGGCATCCGGTGGTCGCTGACGATAAGCTGATAGCTTTGACAGGCCATCATCTCCAGGGCCTCCGCGCCGCTCGCCGCGGTATCGACGAGGTACGGTTCCTTGCGGAATGCCCTTTTTATGGCCTGGAGGATATTCGGTTCATCGTCGACAAACAGGATGCGGTATGTATCGGGACTTTTCTCCCCGGCAGAAAGCGCACCATTCTTCGCCGGTTTGTCAAGGATCGTGTGGGAACCCAGCATAGTACTCTCCGTCAACTTGTTAAGTTTTTTGCATTCACCGTCAACTCCCGAGCGTCTTGTGGACTTTTTCCAGCAGGCTTTCCGCGGTAAATGGCTTCTGGAGAAAATGGACGCCTTCTTTCAACACCCCATGGTGGGCGATGACATTTTCGGTATAGCCCGACATATACAGGACCCTGATCCGGGGATGGAATTCCGCCACCTTGTTAAAGACCTCGGTGCCTTTCATCATCGGCATAATGACATCGGTCAGAAGCAGGTGGATCGGCCCGGTATGCTGCCTGGCAAGAGCTATGGCATCGCTGGTATCCATGGCCTCCAGGACCGTATAGTTGTTGCGCAGCAGAATTCGACAGGCAAGCTTCCGGAGCGAAGATTCGTCTTCGACCACCAGGATAGTTTCCGCCCGGGCCGCTGCCGTCTCCTGAGTCTGTTTCAGCTCTTCCGGAGCCGCGGTTTCGTCGACTGCAGGCAGATAGATCTTGAAGGTCGTGCCCAGGCCGGGCTCGCTGTAGACCCAGATATTGCCGCCATGCTGTTTAACCACGCCATAGACCGTCGAAAGCCCCAAGCCCGTCCCCTTGCCCATGGCTTTGGTGGTAAAAAACGGTTCGAATATCCGGGCCCGGGTTTCCTGATCCATGCCGCTGCCGTTGTCGCTCATCCCGATCATCACATACGGGCCGGGGGTTACCCCCTGTCTCCCGTCGGCGTACTCCCGATCGAGATCGACACGGGCGGTTTCGATGGTGAGCAAGCCGCCGTCCGGCATGGCATCCCGGGCGTTGACCGCCAGATTCATCAAGATCTGTTCCAGCTGGGAGATATCGGCCTTGACCAGTGCCGGCGCCGCCTCCAGGGCCAGGTGCATCCGGATATCCTCGCCGATGGACCGGCGCAGGAGCTTCTCGAAACTGTCGATGACCTGATTCACGTCGACAACATGCATCTCCAGCATCTGTTTCCGGCTGAAGGCGAGGAGCTGCCGGGTTAAATTCTTCGCCCGGATGGCGGCATCGTAAATCTCCGTGAGGGACTCCTTGGTAGAGGAGTCCGGTATCGCCTCCTCCTCAAGGATCGTTGCATACCCGATGATAATGGTCAACAGGTTGTTGAAATCATGGGCCACCCCCCCGGCCAACCGGCCCACCGCTTCCATTTTCTGCGCCTGGATGAATTGCGCCTCGAGTTTCTTTTTTTCATGTTCAGTCCGGTGCATGAGCCTCTTTATTTCCATATTGTGGAGCGAATAGGCGAGATCTCCGGCTAACTCGATGAGCAGCCTTTCTTCTTCGATATCCATGGCGATATCGATATCGACACTCACCGCAAGGTAGCCGTAGATCTTGTTCTGATGTTCAAGACGGATCGACATCCGCTGCGGTGAAACACAGACGGAAGCAAAGACACAGGGGTCGCAAAGAGGATCCTGTCCCTTGATCAGATAGACGCCGTCCTTCATCTTCGCCGCACCGCAGCACGGGGGAAGTATCCCCTGCTCGATCTGTTCGATGAGTGGCCGGAAATCCACGCCTCCGCCTGTTTCGGCGTGGGCGATCGGACGATCGTCCTCGTCGGTGAGGATGATCATCGCACTGGTGTAACTCCGGCACTCGACCAGCAATGTACAGGCATTCTGCAACAGTTCGTCGACGGATTCGGCCCTGACGATCAATTGGTTGATATTGCGCATCGCCCGCAGAACCCGGTTGAGGTGTTCGATCCGGGCCTCGGCCTGCATTCTGTCGGTGATGTCCCTGAAGGTCCCGAGGATGCAGGTTCGCCCGCCGAGTTGAATGGGGGTGGTATTGATATCGGCATAAAAGACCGTTCCATCCTTGCGTCGCATGGGGATATTAGCGGTCAGCGACCCCTCTCCGCGGGCAAGCTGCTCGAATTTTCGCGCAATGTCCGGAAAATCCGCCGCAGGGTGGATATCGCTTATCCGCATCGCCAGCAACTCGTCGAGGGTATAGCCGAGCATCCGGCATATGGCACCATTTGCACTGACGAATTGCCGGGTTTCCACATCGGCGGCCAGGATACCGTCCTTGGCGCTCTCGAAAATCAACCGCAATCTCTTGGCCGACTCCTCCGCTTCCTGGGCAGCCTCGTACCGCAGGCGGTAAAACCGGGCCCGTTGGTTGCGCCAGACAAACCCGACGATTGCCCCGGCGCTTAACAGGAAGGTGCAGAGCAATCCGGTAATGCCTAAGAGACGCTCGCGCAGGGGCCGATAAATTTCGTCCAGATCCATGCGGGCTATCATAAACCACGGTGTATCCGGCACCGCCCGGATGGCCGCAAGCACCGGCTGCTGCCGGTAATCGATCCCCTCGACGATCCCCACCGTGCCCTGCACGGCCATCGCTGCCGGGAGGTTTTGTCTGGTTAAAGGAAGGCGCAGGTTGAGAGCTGCGTTTTCTTTAAATCGCAGATCGTTGAGAAAGAGCACCGCATCGCCATCCCGGCGAACGAGCAGAGTCTCGGCGCTTTGGCTGGGCGCGGGCCAGCTCCGGATCAACGGATAGAGATCATGGGCGGGATCGATTCCTAAAATGAGCACGCCGAGAACGGTGTCCCAGTCCGGTGCGGCAAGAATGGGGACAACAATGACCAGTTGCGGAGGCAAATCCGGGTTTTTCCTGTGGAAATCAATAAACGTCATGTGCCGCGAGTCGATGGCATGGGCGACATCCGGGCTTTCATCCGGGAGGATTTTTCCAGATCCGGAAGGGAAAATATGCCGTTCGACGCCTGAAGCATCCGCCAGGGAAATTCCATTGTACTGAGGCAGGTTTATTAATTTTTCCAGCCACATCTGCACATGTAGCTGCGCCTCGATGTCGCCGGGGTTTGCCAGAAACCGCCGAACCATTTCGGAAAACGCGTTATTCTTGAAGAACAACGACGCGTCCCCGAGACGTTCCTGGCGCCACTGTACGATCTGACCGGTCTTCAAGTCGGCAATTGCACTCAGCTCAGCCTCGATTCGGCCGCGGAATTGTCTCTGCTGGTGCTGGGAATAGAAGTAACCGGCACCAAGAATTCCAGCCGCCAGCAGGATGAAAACCAGCAGGAGTATGGCGGAGATCCCATTGCCCGCGTCATCGTCCCAGTATTGGCGCGAGAGTCTGGCATGGAGTCCGGCCGACAGGACAAGGGCAATTCCGAGAAGCAGAAAGGCCAACGATGTGGTCATCGCCGGCGGGATGGTAGCAGTGCCGTAGAACAGCGGCGCATCGACCAGATAGCCGACCACCAGTATCATCCCCGCCAGGACGACGATTGCCGCCAGCCAGAAAGAAAAAAGGTCCCTGGTGCGCTGGCCCGGGGAGAGAAGCAGGAGAGCGCAGCCGGCGATCGAAAAAAGGAGGGCGGTCACCTGCGACATGTGGCCGACGGGCGCCCCCTGCACCATTCCCGAAATGTTCATTCCCAGATACTCAACCGGTAAATAGACCCCGCGCAGAGAAAGGGCAAGGAGAACTATGGATAAGCCGAAGCCCGCCCGGGCCGCCACAGTCGACAACCGCACCCCCCAGAGGTTTTCCGGCAGACTTGTCCGCAGAGGCAACGCCGTGCCATACAGGAAAAAGAGCAACGCCGTGCTCGGCGCCATGGGGATCCCCCCCGGCCAGAAGGAAGTGAGCCATTCTACCGACGAGATCCAGCCGACCAGGGCAATCAGGCCAAGTCCGGCTGCCGATAACGAAAGGATCAAGCAAAGTTTTCCTGTGAAGTGCCCGTTTAGCCGTCTTTTATAATCTGTCATTGTTCGTCTGGAATCAACATCTCGAATTGTTCGAAAGCCTTCGCGATGGTTTGCCGCAACACCACGTTGTCAATAGGCTTGGTGAGAAATTTATAAATGGCCCCACGATTGATCGTCTCCGTCACCATATCCATATCGGCATAGCCGGACATCGCTATGCGAATGGTTTCGGGATGCAGGCGGCTGACCCTGCTGAGAAATTCGATGCCGTCCATGCCGGGCATCCGCAGATCGGAAAGGATGACGCCGATCCGGTTCGTTGCCAGTAATTCGAAGCCATCGCCCGCCCTGGCTGCGGCAAGGATCCTGTACCCTTGATCGTGGAGCACTCGCTGCATGGCAGCGAGGATGGACGGTTCGTCGTCGACCAGCAGCAGGGTTCTTTCCGGACCCCGGCCGCTCAGTTTCGGCAGATGCAGGTTCCGCCCTTCGATCAGTATATGTTCAAAATCATCGAAGGAGAGGGCCTTGCTGAAATAAAACCCCTGCATTTCGTCACAACCCCGGAGGCGGAGATAGCTGAGCTGGCCTTCAGTTTCGACCCCTTCGGCAATCACCCGCAGATTGAGGTTGTGAGCCATGGCGATAATCGTTTTGGCAATTGCGGCGCAGCCGGGATCATGGGTGATTTCCCGGACAAAGGTGATATCCATTTTCAGCTTATCGAAAGGAAAGCGTTTCAGGTGGCTGAGGTTTGAATAGCCGGTGCCGAAGTCGTCGATCGAGAGTTCCACCCCCAGCCCTTTTAACGCACGGAGCATGGCGAGAGCATTCTCCACATCCCGCATCACCATGCCCTCGGTGATTTCCAGTTCGAGGTAGCGGGATGCAAGACCGCTGTCGCGGAGCACCCGGGCAATGGTATCGACAAGGCCCGGATCCCAGAACTGACGGGGGGAGAGATTGACCGCCACCGGCAGGGGCGGATGGCCGCTCTCCTGCCAGCGCTTGTTGTCCGCGCACGCTGTCCGCAGTACCCATTCGCCGATGGGAATGATCAACCCGGTCTCCTCGGTCAGCGGGATAAACTTGGTGGGCGGAACCGCCCCCAGGTCGGGGTTTTGCCAGCGGATAAGGGCCTCGCAGCCGATCATCCGGCCGCTCCGTAAATCCATCTGCGGCTGGTAGTGCACCGACAACTCGTTATTTTCCACAGCCTGGCGCAGACATCGCTCCATGGTGATACGGGCCGTTATCCGGTCATTCAACTGATCGGTGAAAAACTGAAAACCGCCGCGCCCTTTTTCCTTGGCGCGAAACATGGCCACCTCGGCGTTTTTCAGCAGGGTCCGGACATCCTTGCCATCCTTGGGGTGAAGTGTGATGCCGATGCTGCAGGTTACCTCACTTGCCCGGCCCGTAAGCTCGATGGGCCGCCGTATGGAATCGTTGACTTTTTGGGCCACTTGCGCGGCATTTTCACTCGCCTTCAGATTTGCCAGAACGATGACGAAGACATCGTCACCCAGGCGGGCGACGGTATCGTTTTCGCGGACACAGGCCTTCAGGCGCCCCGCTATTTCCTGGATGACCCTGTCCCCCAGGACGTGACTGAGTCCGGCCAGGAAAAATTTAAATTGGTCGAGATCGACGAACAGCACCGCCACCCCCTGATGGAACCGCTCGGCCTGCAGCAGGGCTTGACCGATGCGGTCTTCCAGCAGATTGCGGTTGGGGAGGCCGGTCAGGCCATCGTGATTGGCGTGATATTCGAGTTGCACTTCGATCCGTTTTTGCTCGCTGATATCACGGACGGTCGCGACAATCTCAATTCCCCCGGCCGTCTCGATCGACCCCAGGTAAATTTCAGCCGGAAATTCACTGCCGTCTTTGCGGCGGGCAAACGATTCCCCGAGGGGACGACGCATGGGGCGTATTTCCTGATTCGGGCGATTTTCGCGTGTGGAGGCAGGGGGAAGGACATGGCGTTTGGGGAGAAACATTTCCGCGGACTTGCCGATTACTTCGGAACGATCATAGCCGAACATCGTTTCGAATTGGCGGTTGACGACGACGATGCGGTGATTGCGGTCGACAACAAATATACCGTCGGGCAGGGATTCCAGCATTTTCCGGAATCTCGGCTCGCTTTGCGGCAACGTCTTCTCGGTATCGGGTTTCTCCATGGTCATTCTCAACAGGCGCGGATCGGCGTTCTTCATCTTCAATACGGTTATGTCGATCGGGTGGGGTTCCCGGCTGCTTCAGGCCACCGGCAGTTCGATGATAAAAGTTGTGCCGTTGTCCCGTTTCGTTTCAAACGACAGGGTGCCGTTATGCTTGTCGACGACCACTCTCCTGGAAATCGCCAACCCCTGCCCCGTGCCCTTCCCTCGTATTTTGGTGGTAAAAAACGGCTCGAAGATCCGATCCCGGATCTTCTCCGGAATGCCCCCGCCGCTGTCGCGGATCCGTATCTGCACACTGTTGCCCGCCCGGCTGGTGGAAATGGAAATCTTCCCCAATCCTTTTTGGCCGTTCTCGGTAAAATCGGCGATGGCATGGGCACCGTTGACGATGATATTCAAAAAGACCTGGCTGATATCCGCGGCAAAACCCGGGACCAGCGGTAAATCGGCGGCAAGATCGGTCTCCATTTCGGCAACGTACTTCCATTCGTTGCGACACACGGTAATGGTGGTCTGCAGGAGGTTATTGATATCTACCGGCGATTTTTCCTCATCGCCGGGATGGGAAAAATCCTTCATGGCGCGAACTATTTTTTCGACCCGATGGACGCCGTCCAGACTCTGGTCGATTGTTTTGGGAATCTCCTCCCAAAGATACTCAAGATCGGCGTCGCTGATGATTTTCGCCATCTGCCGCCCCATTTCATCCGGGACTACCCCGCTCGAAACCAACTCCCGCCAGAAACGGTCGTAGGCAGTGACGACGCTTGCGATATTTGCCAGGGAATCCTTTAAAAAACTTATGTTATCGCCAACATACTGAACAGGGGTATTAATTTCATGGGCGATCCCCGCGGCCAGCTGGCCAACCGCCTCCAGCTTCTGGGCCTGACGCAGGTCTTTTTCGAGCAACATTTTTTCCGTTATATCTTCATACAGGGCAATACCTGCATAGATGTTGCCGGAGTGATCGAGAAGGGGAGAAGTCACAAGCCGGAATTCCCGTTCACCCTGTTCCGTTGCAATACTGCGTACAGCCTCGCCGGTCACGCCGGACCTGAAGGTATCGGCCATCGGACAATCTTCGCAGTACATGTCGTTTTTCATGTTGTTTTTGGGACATTGACCGATATGCGAACAGGGGACCTTTTTGCCGGGGGCGCTGTCGGGAAACCAGTGCTGCATTTTCCGGTTCATCTCGACTATCGACATTGCGGTATCGAACATCGTCACGCCGACACTGAGGTTGTTCATTATGGCACTGATTTTCTCCATTTGATCGGAAATTTTCTTTTCCAGTTCGATTCGAGCGGCCTGCATATGGAGATCGAGACGCAGTTGCCGCAAGGCGTTGCCCACCGTAATCAGCACCTCATTTTTGGAAACCGGTTTGATGATATAGCCGTACACGCCAACCTGGATAATTTCATTGGATATTTCCGGAGTGCCGAAGCCGGTGATCATTACCCTGCCCATTTCCGGGTAATGCT
>CAYTVF010000135.1:0-11601 GCA_964441345.1 uncultured Desulfopila sp.
TCCCCTCAATCCCCTCCCGTCAAGGGAGGGGAGGCAAAGACCAACCAGACAAAGTGAATACTATTGAAATAAACTGAATAGTTACAGTAATTTTAGTAATTCCGGGATGCTGTTTTCCGGTTACTTGCTGCCGGAACACTTATGGGTTACAACATTATAGCTGCCGCAGAACAACGGCTTGCGCCAGTCGGAAATGAGATCCTTCGAACCTTCCAGGTAATCGGACCATTCATCGCCGACGACCAGTCCCGCGGTCTGCCAGACCGTCTCAAACTGGCCGTTCTCCTGGATCTCGCCGATCAGAACCGGCTTGGTGATGTGATGGTTCGGCATCATCGCCGAGTAGCCGCCGGAAAGATTCGGTACGGTGATGCCGATGATCGCATCCTGGACCGCCGCCGGATCGGTGGTGCCGGCCTTCTCCACCGCCTTCACCCACATATTGAAGCCGATATAATGGGCCTCCATCGGGTCGTTGGTCACCCGCTTGTCGTTCTTGATGAAAGCTTTCCAGGTGGCGATGAATTTGCTGTTAATGGTCGAAACCACCGCGGTTTTCTTGCCGGCGGAGCCGAACTTCTTGATATCGGCGACGATCGACTGCCAGTCCGAATGGCCGAAGGGGGTATAGTTGATCATGATATCCTCGGCGGCCACACCCTTGGCCTTGAGGTAAGCCTCGAGTATCTTGTTGGTGGTGCGGGGATAGACATAATCGGTCCCGGCCAGGACCCACCGTTTGGCGCCGATCTCGTTCATCAGGTAATCGACCGCCGGAATTGCCTGCTGATTTGGCGCTGCGCCGGTATAAAAGACATTGAGCGAGGACTCCTCGCCCTCATACTGCACCGGATAGAACAGCAGACTGTTGAGTTCCTCGAACACCGGCAATACCGACTTCCTCGACACCGAGGTCCAGCAGCCGAAGGTCGCCGAGACCTTGTCCTTCTGGATCAGCTCGCGGGCCTTCTCGGCAAAAAGCGGCCAGTTGGAGGCCGGATCGACCACCACCGCTTCCAGTTTCTTGCCGAGCAGACCGCCCTTCTTGTTCTGCTCGTCGATGAGCATCAGCATGGTGTCCTTGAGCGTCGTCTCGCTGATCGCCATGGTTCCCGACAGGGAATGCAGAATGCCCACCTTGATGGTTTCCGCCGCGTTGATGGCGTTCGCCGACAGAGTGGTGGCCAGCAGGCTGCAGGCCAGCGCAACCGTCAATACCTTTCTCTTCATGTGACTCTTGTCCTACTTCGTCATATTTGCGCAGCGGCCGCCGGGGCAATCCATCGCGCCCGGAGATTACTGTCGATAATCCAGGGACCTCTTTCATTTTTCCGCAAAATTCGTTACAATTGCCGGGCATGGACACAAACCGTTCCTCACAGCCAACCTCCAGCGGACCGACCGATGTTTGACGCAACCGACAGAAAAATTCTGACCATTCTCCAGCAGGACGGCAGGATCACCAACGCCAGGCTGGCCCACGAAGTTGGCCTGTCGCCGCCGGCGGTGCTTGAGCGGGTCCGCAGGCTGGAAGCATCGGGGGTAATCGACAAGTATGTCGCCATCCTCGATCGGCAGCAGGCGGGATTCGGCGTCCAGACCATCGTCATGGTCTGTCTGAGCCACCACCAGATCTCTTCGCTGCAGCACGTCAAGGAACGGTTGACCGGAATGGACGAGGTCCTTGAATGCCATCAGCTGACCGGCGAAGTCGATTTCCTCCTGAAGGTGGCGGTCAAGGACATGAGCGCCTATACCAATTTCGTCAACAACAAGCTGTCAGGGATCCCGGGAATCCAGAACGTCAAGACCTCCTTCATCCTCGAAACCCTGAAAAACGACACCGCCCTGAAACTCCTGCCGGGCGAGTGACAGCCTGCAGCCGGCACTGAATCCGGCATTGCAGCCGACATTAATCTCGCCCCGAGCCAATCGGCAGGTGATTAATTTCCCATAACCGAGTATATGGGGTAAAAATAAAACCACTGCAAAATTGACAAATCGGTAAAACAGAGAAAGAGTCCCATGAAAAATCAGGACGAGCTTATTGCCAAGCTCACAACAATCATCCAGTCGGGAGAGCATGTTCTGACGACGGAGACCGGCGAAGGCCAGCAGAAAAGTCTCGTCAACGAACAAAAATTTCACGATTTCAGGATCTCCGCCCTCTCCTACCTCAGCCGGGTGTTCGGCGAGGAAAGCACCTATTATCAAGGCTTCAAATCGGAAGTGAGCCATTCGACCGCAAGCCGCACCCGGCGGGGAATCGGCATGCTGACCGGCGCCCGCAAGGAGCTTGCCGGCGACTGGCTTGAGACTACCGGCGGCGCGATCAACCGCGACGTGCTGTCCGATCTGCTCCGGCTGGCCAGGACCCAGCTGGACGAAAATCATTACGGGGCGGCAGTAATCATTGCCGGCGCGGTCCTGGAAAAACAGCTGCGCAATCTCTGTCTCGCCAAAGGGATTAAAATCCACAACGACATCGACAACAGGGCCGTACCGAAAAGAGGACTGCAGCTGACCGGAGAAGCCTATAAGAAGAAACTGTACGACCGGCAGGACAACAAGGATGTTATCGCCTGGTTCGAGTTATTCGACACGACCGCTGCCGGTATCAGCGACGCCGTCACCGCCGCCCGGGCGAAAAGCATGGTGAATGGAGTGCTGAGCTTCCTCGCCAAGACCAGATACTAGCCCGCGCCATGCCATCGTCGCCTGCCCTGCTGCGTCCCGACACCCTGCTCTTCATCTATTATATCGAAGGGGCCATCCCCGCCCACCATGCCTTTGCAGTGGAACACTTTATCGGCAACTGGGTGGAGGACGATTTCAGCTTTCTTTTTTTTACTAGGCCGGCAGGGCGGCAGGTGCGGGAGATCCTCTCCCTGTTCCCGGGCATGAAACTGCTGGACCAGTACGAGATGACCTATGCCCAGTGGCAGGGCGGCAGCGTCGAACCGGTGCGCATCGGCCGTTTTCTCCTCAATCCCACCTGGATCAAGGCCTCGCCGGGCAAGAACGAAGTGGCGATCACCATCGATTCGGGGGTGGTCTTCGGCAACGGCGCCCATCCGACCACCCAGGCCTGCCTCGAAGCCATCGATATCGCCTGCGCCGGCAACCGGGTGAAAACCATGCTCGATCTGGGCACCGGGACGGGCATTCTCGCCCTGGCCGCAGCCAAACTGGGGTGCGAAAAGATTCTCGCCGTCGACTATAATTTCCTCGCCGCGCGCACCGCGCGGGTAAACGTCGCCCTGAACGGTCTCGACAACCGCATCCTGGTCGCCAACGGCCGGGCGGAAGAACACACCGCCGTCGCCACCGACCTGCTGGTCGCCAATATCCATTACGATGTGATGAAGGACCTGGTGCGCACCGATGGCTTTCTCCGGCAGAAATGGTTTATTCTCTCCGGCCTGCTGCGGAGCGAGGCGGAGAAAATCAGCGAATTCCTCAAAACCCAGCCGGTGCTCATCCTCAAGCGCTGGACCCGGGACGAGATCTGGCATACTATTCTTGGGATAACGAACGTTTCGTCGTGAAAAAACAAAAAAATCTGTTTTTGCCCTCTATCAGACAAGTATCCTTCATGATCGTTCACGCCTTGGCCCTGTTCACCGACAGGATAGCGAACAGAAAGCACAGGCCCCCGACCCCGATCAACACCAGAAAATCGATCAGCCGGGCCGGCTCCTGAAAGGCTGCGGCTCTTACTGCGTGGGCAGCGTGGGTCAGCGGCAACAGTTCCAGAAGCCTTTGTCCCCAACCGGGCAAGTTCGACAGCGGAAAGAAGGTGCCGCCGAGAAAGGCCATCGGGGTGATGATGATCGAGAAGGCCTGGGTCATGCTAGCCATGGCTGCCAGTCCGGGCAGCAGGAATTCCAGATAACTGTGATTGCCCACCTCGACATGGCGGCCGACCGCATAGCCGAAGGCGATCAGGTAGAGGAGCGGCGATACCGACCAGGATGGTATGAGCTTGGCCAGGCGGCGCTTGAGAATAAAGAGTTCACGTAAATAGACAGCGGTCCAGCCCCTGATCATGATATCTTCCTCCCGGTCATGGAAATAAAGGCGTCTTCGAGATTAACCCGTCTGACGGTGCAGCCGTTGGCCCGCTTCAGGACGTAGTCGCCGGCCTCTTCGCGGGAAGTGAAATAGGCGGTTTGCAGGCGATTGTTGTCGAGATAATCCACGGCCCACTGACCGATGGCGGCCATCAGCTTGGCCGGGGTGTCTTCGGCGACGATCTTGCCGGCATCGAGAAAGGCGACGCGGTCGGCGAGGAATTACGCTTCCTCGAGCCCCTACTTGGCCCGCAGGCTGATTCCCTGCAAGACTGCGGCCGGGGTGTTCGGATGGCGGAAATGGGTGTCGCTTATGTGAATCATCTGCCCCCGCTCTCCTTGCCGCCTCTTAATAATAGCCGTAATATAATTGGTTTGGTTAAAATTTCATCTGGATGCCGGCCGCGACAACGATACCGTCGGCGGGATAACCAAAATGGCTTTCGTATGCCGTATTGAAGAGGTTATCCACCTTCAGGTAGCCATCGGTAGCCATCCCTGCCAGCAGAAACGGTTGTGTCACCTTGGCTCCGACCACGGCATAGTCATCGAGTTTTTGCGCCGGTAGATTTTCCATCTGACTGTACCGGCTGCCTTCGTAACGGATGATGCCCTCGAAACGGGTTTTCAGCCCGGCAAGGGCATAGCTGAGCGTCTCCTTCACCTTGATTGCCGGGGTATAGGGGAGTTCCTTGCCGGTATCCTTGTTCTCCGACTCCTGGAGGGTAAGGGAAGTTTCGGAACCAAGCCCGGTGGCCCAAACATACTTTCCAGTAATCTCCACCCCTTGACGTACGGCACTGTCAAGATTTGTCGGCTGATAGATCAAGTCCGCACCACGCCGGGCGGTGATCAGGTCGGCGGTGTCGGCCCTGAAGACGGTCATCTGCAGCAGTCGGTCCTTCGCGAAGGTGTATTCGACGCCGAGGTCATAGGACCGGACGCGCTCTTCATTGAGGTCCGGATTGCCGCGGGATTGGTCGATGGAGCCGTGGGTTGTCTGGTAGAGCTGCTCGAAAGTCGGGACATTGACGGTATAACCGCCTTTGACCTTGACGAGACACTCCTTCGAGACACCCCAGCCAATGCCCGCGAGAAGACCGGGGGTGAACCCGAAGTCATCGGTATGGTCGCCACGCAGGCCGATTGTCGGCGTGAAATCGCCGAAACGGCGGTCGTACTGGCCGTTCACCCCGTTGCGGAAGCGGTGATGCCCTCCAGCCACGGTATGGTCGAATTCGTCCCATTCAGAGAGAGCTCCCACCCGCAAATCCCAGGCGCCTGCCTCCTCCGACCAAGTCGTATCGGCCTTGAAACCGACTTTCCGGTCCTCCAGGGTGGATGTGCTGCCGGATTGCGATTGGTCTTCAAGGGAGATCGAATCGCCATAGAGGGTGGCGGCCAGGGTGCCGGTTTCGCCTATGATTCGCTTGTATTTTGTATCGACCGAGACCTTTTGATAATCTTGCCGGGCGTCTGGCGTGAGGTTGTCGGTGGGGCCGGGCGAGCCGAATTCGGCCCTGTAGTAGCGGCCGCCGACCTCATAGCTGCTGCCGTCGGATGCTTTCCGGTTCCAATTCATCGCCAGACCATCGTCGGTTCGGTCGCTGTTCAGCCGACTGCCGTCCCGATGCGTCGTTGTTGCAGACATCAGGGCATTACCGCCTGACAGGGGCATCTGGTGACTCAGGCTGCCTTCGGCAAACCCATAGGAGCCGCCGCCGACCTTGGCGGTGGAGCTGGTTTTCTCCTTGTCCTTCATCGTTTCCCCGGAGCGGGTGACGATATTGATGGCGCCGTCGCTGCCGCCGGGACCAAGCCACACCGGAACGGGCGGCTTGAAGACCGAGACCGACTGGATGGAATCGACCGGAATGGCGTTCAGATCCTGGCTACCGTACTGATTGGCATTCAGCGGTCTGCCGTTCAACAGCACGAGCACACCGCCCGACCGTCCCGAGCCGCGGATGGAAATGCGCGAGCCGATGCCCGGCGTGCTGTACACTTCCACCCCCGGCATGGTCTTGAGGACATCTTCAACGCTGGCCAGATTTCGTTCGACGATCTCTTTGCGTTCGACGATCTTGACGTCCTGCGGGTGATTTTTGACATACTCCTGAATTTTTTCTGAGGTCACCACCATCTCTTCCAGGTTAAAGACCTTTGGTTCCCCTTTGTCCGGTTCAGCGAAGGCAACTCCGGTCAAGAAGGGGACGGCAAAGAGGAGTTGGAGTATGATTTTATGGCTGCACATTCTAGCCTCCTGTGTCGACTGAATTGAGTGAATATGGAGTGATATCGAGGCGGTACCTTAGAAATTCATTTCTTGTTGGTTCGAAAGAATTTCGTGAAGGTGCTAATTGAGCTGGAAAGTCACCGGCATAACCAAGAGTGCGGCAATGCGTGGCGGCGTGAAGGGGGCGGCCCGGCGGATTGCGTCCAAAGCCTGTTCATCGAGCATGGAATAGCCGCTGCTGGTTTGAATCCGCAACTCACTGACATTGCCGTCCGGGGCGATCAGGAAAGCAACATCCACCTTGCCGCTCCAGCCTTGACGACGGGCCATCGTCGGATAGCGCAGATTGGCAAGGATAGACTCGCGAATCTTTGCAAAATTGGCACGGCGGTACTCCTCGTCCGCGTGCATCGGCGGGCTGTTCGCCGTACGTACGTCGGCGACTGGTGCAGGGCCGGCAGCGACTGTTGCGGTATCGCCCTGGGCAGGCAACTGGGCTGTTGCATTATCGCCGGTGTCCGGCATCGGGGCGGGTGCGGGATCAGGTTCAACAGCCGCGACTTTCGGTGTGGTCTTTTTCAGGGTTGGCTGGATCTTTTTGACTGGCACCCTGGTGGCCACTGATTGAGGCTGCGGCGCAGGAGCGGGCGGATTGGCGATAGGCGGCGGCGCAGGGAGGGTAGCTTCTATCGCCTCCTGCGGCGGATCGGCAGGTTGTTCAAACATGTTGAAATCGAGGCGTATTATCTTCGGCGGTGGGGTAAATAATCCGGCCACGACGATTATGAACCCCGCCAGCATACCATGCAGTAAAAATGATTCGGAAAGTGCCCGTCCTGAATTTCTCATTGCGTTGCCTCCGTCTGCAAACTCATCTTCGAAAAGCCAAGCTCCCTGACCACCCCCAGAACGTCGACAAAGGATTGCAGCGCCACCGCCCGGTCGGCCCGGATCAGGAACGGCGTCTGACGGTTCTCGGCGGCAAGGGCGGCACGCAGAGTAGCGATGCTGCATTCGGCTCCCCGAAAATAAACCCTCCCGGCCTGGTCGATTTCCACGGTCAGGCCGCGGCCATCGATGGTGCCCTGCTCGGCTTTGGGCAGGTTGACCGGGATCGTGCCGCCGGCGATGAAGGTCGCGGTGGTCAGCACGATGGTCAGCAGGACCAGCATAATGTCGATAAAGGGGATGACGTTGATACCGTCGAAGCCTTTGTCATCCATGCTGCGTCTCCCAGATGAGCAGCAGTTCCTTGGTCCGCCGCAGAAGCAGGTTGTAGAGCACCACCGCCGGGATGGCGACCAGGAGACCCGCGGCCGTTGCCTTCAACGACAGGGCGAGTCCGATCATGATCCGGGCCGAATCCACCATCCCCTCCTGGCCCATGCTGTAAAAGATCAGCATGATACCGAGTACGGTGCCGAGAAGGCCGATATACGGGGCGTTGCTGCCGATGGTGGCGACAAGATGCAACCGTCGGGTAATTGCCAACTCCAGGAGGCGCCGGTCGGTAAAATCGGCAAGAGCAAGGCTCCTGAAGAAGCGGAAGCGCTCGATGGCAATGGCCACGGCGATCACACTCATGCAGCCCAGCAGGCCAATGACGCCATATTCAATGATTGCTTTGAGCCAATCCACTTTTCACTCCTCCATACTGTCGCCGGTAATGGTTCAATGTTTATGATCATGTTTTTCTTCTCCATGATCCGGGTGTTGATGTTCATGTGTCTCCTGGTCGTGCTTGGGATGTTCATGACTATGTGATGGATCTTCCGTATGCCCATGGTCGTGGGCATGTTCATGGTGGTGGCCATGCTGATGGGTGTGCGGGTGCGGATGCTCATGGGCATCGTTGCCGTGTTTGTGGGGATGGGCATGCTCATGAATGTGTTCATGATCGTGATCGTGACCGTGCTCGTGTTTTCCTTTCATTTCTCTTCTCCTTGAGTTGTCCTACGGGTTATTCATACTCAGTTATATGAGTTCATTTCGCCAAAAACTATAGAGGATGATGACGTGCAAGGCAAGGTAAAAATAATACGTTTATTGATATAGTGTTACTCGTCATTCAATAGTAGCCGGCAAGGGTCTGGGTGCGCCGCAGCCTTTCTATTAAAAACGAAAGGATCTGAGGGTAGCAGGCCAATCCCTTGAACGACTCGCCAGCGCCACTGCAAAGCGAACACTCTACTGCAAAACCCATATCCGTAAGGGCTGCGCGCCAGCTCTCGGTGGCGCCCATAAGATCTTCTTCGGCGTGCATCCCGGCAAAAAACATCATGGGAATGATCCGCACCCGGCGAAATTGTTCTGCCAGACCCCGGCGCTTTATTCCGGCCAGCACCGCTTTATGGTCCGGCACCCCCTCGATGCTTGCGGCTAGCACATTGGGATACAGATCCGCCACCAGCCTTTCCAGTCCCAGGTAGACGATATTTACCGGATCGGCGGCGAGGGGTGTACCGTGCAAGGCAAGCATGTTCAAACCCTCGGCCGGTGCCAGAAAATCCTGCTCCAGCACAGCCAGGGTTTCTTTGACAAAGTCCCAGCGGTGGAGCAGGGTTTCGCTTAAGAAAACCCGCAAACCGGGGAAAAACGCGCAGGTCTCGGCCATCTGCCGATACTCGGTGCCGGGAAAGATATGCAGGGGCTGCACCACCACCTTGCGATAGCCCGCCGCCTCAACCCGGGCCAGGGTTTCCTGCAGGCTGGGCAGGTTCGCTTTCTTGCGGATGATCTCCGAGGTGTAGGCCCAGTAAGGTTCATCATCGGGAAACTCCCGGGCGAAGAGTTCGGCAAAGAGACCCAGGGCCGCTCCGGCCCGGCTGCTGGAGCCGAAGGCGGCAATGACGATGGCCGGTTTGTCCTGCAATTGCGGCAGCCGCATCTTGCGGCCGATATATCCATACTGGTTCATTTTTCGCGTTCCTTATTGTTCTTTTCCAGTTCTATGCATGCCCCATGCGGCCAATCCGATTCAACCATTACAAGGCAAAAAAAATCCCCGGACCAATAATAAAATTGATCCGGGGATTCCCTTGTTTATCCGCAGATGATTCACAGATCCGCCCCTTGTCCACGGGAACAGCCATGCTTCTTTCAGACAGGTCTTCTGACTTCCGGATCGTCCTTCCTGTTGCGCCTTCCCAACCCGATAACATACTACTGGTCAGTGGCTTTCATGCAACGGTCGTCCCCGGTCACAGCGGCGGGCCCGCCCCGGATTGTCACCGGGTTCCCTATTAAGCTCTGTTAGGAGCATCTGAAATTTTATAACGGATGAATATCAAAAATGCCGACACAGGTCAACAGAAAATCTTAGCCGGCCTTTTTGCTTGTTCCGTTTTTCCCTTACAGAACACTGCAGCTTCTGGTATCACTGCAGCTTCTGCAGGGCTTCGATCCGCGCCTCAAGGGGGGGATGACTTCTGAACAGCGCCGCCATCCCCCCGGCCTTCGGCCGGATCCCGAATGCCGCAACCTGATCGGGCAGATGGGACGGTTCATGATGAACCTGCAGCCGCCGCAGGGCGCCGACCATCTTCTCCTTGCTGGTCAGATAGGCCGCTCCTTTGTCGGCGGTAAACTCTCTCTTCCGGGAAAACCACATGACGATCATCGCCGCAAAGAAGCCAAGAACCATCTCCAGCAGGATGGTTACGGCCATATAGCCGAAAAAGCCGAGCCCCCCGCCCTCCTCGTCGCTGCTGACGAAATTATTGATGATATTGGCGGCCAGGCGGGATAAAAAGATGACGAAGGTGTTCAACACCCCCTGGATCAGGGAGAGGGTTACCATATCGCCGCAGGCCACATGGGTAATCTCGTGGGCAAGCACCGCCTCCACTTCATCCTTCGACATATTCTGCAGCAGCCCGGTCGATACGGCCACCAGGGCGGAGTGCTTTTTCATGCCGGTGGCAAAGGCGTTCATGTCGGGCGAGTCGTAGATCGCCACTTCCGGCATGCCGATTTCGGCCTTTTCGGCCATCCGGCGAACGGTGCTGTACAGCCATTGCTCCGTCGGATTGCTGGGACTCTCGATGACCCGGGCGCCGGTCGATTTCTTGGCAATCCACTTGGACATGGCGAGCGAAATGAACGAGCCGCCCATGCCGAACACTGCCGCCATCACCAAGAGACCCGAAGTGCTGCGGGAGTCGACCCCGAGAAGACTCATGACAATCCCGAGCAGGACAAGTATTGCCATGTTGGTTGCCAAAAACAGTACGATGCGAAACACGTCATTCCTCCATATTATTTAATTTTTCCGTGACCTTCGGGTTCTTGCCGTAAAGCGGAAAGAACCGCCTCCGAAAGAACCGCCTCCTGATGTATCGGGGGAAAAAGTAACCATCCTTTGACCTGTCACAAGCGGATTTCGCAATAAGAGGTGGTGTTTTTTCAGTGGTGATTTTTTCCGCCGAAGCGGGGGCTCAGGCAAAACTCTGGAGAATTTTCTTCACCACATTGCCGTCGGCCGCGCTGCCGAAGTGATTCATGATCGGCCGCATCGCCTGCATCCGGTTGGCAAAGGTGGAAAAATCGATGTTGGCGGCGATCCAGGCGCGGATCTCTTCTTCGCTTGCCGCCTTCGGCAGATACTCCTCCATGATGGTCAGGAAGGGGCTGTCTTCCTTGCCCTGAAATGCAAGAAGTTCCCGCTCCGACTTGATCAGTTTTTTGATGATGGCAATAACCTGTTCATCGGTCAGCACCTTTTCGGTCTGACGGCCGAATTCGCCCATCAGGATACGAATCGCTCCGGTCCTGTCGCTGTCCTTGGCCTTCATGGCCACCTTCAATTCCCCCTGGACTTTTTCCTGCAGAGTCATATGTACACCTATAAGAAATCGATTATCCGTTAAAACCTGTTGACGTGCCAAGCACCCGAAAAAATAACGATACCATCTTCACCTGGAGAAAAACAGGTTTTTCAAAACCGGCTTTGCAATCCAAAATTATCCCAACCGGTTGAGAAACGATGGCGAGCAGGTCAAGGACTATGCTACAATCAAACACTTTTACCGAACGACATCGGCATCCCCGGCATCCATCTGCTGAGTCCCAACTGCCCGACGAATAAAATGATGACACTTTTACCGGCCATAGAAAAGGAAACACGCCCCCAGCCAGACAGTACCGTGATCTGGCTGCACGGTCTGGGGGCGGACGGCAACGATTTTGCCCCGATCGTCCCGCAGCTGCGACTGCCCAAGGAGGCGGCCATCCGGTTTATCTTCCCCCATGCCCCGGCGATGCCGGTGACGGTCAACGGCGGCTATGTCATGC
>CAYTVF010000136.1:0-11556 GCA_964441345.1 uncultured Desulfopila sp.
CCCCTCCCGCAAGGGGAGGGGGAATTTTGTCAAGTATCTCCCGCCATATCCGGTATATGGCGGCAGCAGCCGGCGAACCCGGCGCATGTTCGAGAACGTTCCGGCCGACCAGCATCGCCCGGGTAAAGACCGGGTCGAAGGGGATATGCCCCACCACCTGCATCTTGCGACCGGCGGCAAATGTTTCGATTTTGCCGGTCATCTCCGGATTAAGATCGAATTTGTTGACACAGACCAGTCCGGGAACGCGAAAATGAGCCGCCAGCTCGGCCACCCGCGCCATGTCATGCAAACCGGAAACGGTCGGCTCGACGACGATGACGAGGGTTGTTGCCCCGCCGATGGCGGCAATTACCGGGCAGCCGATGCCGGGCGGCCCGTCGGTGAGAATGAGATCCACACCTTTTTGCCCGGCCAGCTCGCGCGCCTCCCGGCGCACCAGGCTTACCAGCTTGCCGGAGTTTTCTTCGGCGATCCCCAGCCGGGCATGGACCATCGCCCCGAAGCGGGTGTCGGAGATGAACCATTCGCCGCACTTCTGCACCGGAAAATCGATGGCGTGTTCCGGACAGAGGTCGACACAGACTCCGCATCCCTCGCAACCGATCGGATCGACGATAAAATCTTCGGATATGGCGCCAAACCGGCAAAGCTCCCGGCATCTGCCGCACTCCGTACATGACTCTTTGCCGATCACCGCCTTGCTGCCGCCCATGAATTCGGTGCGTTTCCGCACTCGGGGGTCCATGAGGAGGTGAAGATCGGCGGCATCGACATCCGCATCGCACAACACACTCTTTTCCGCAAGCGAGGCAAACGCGGCGGTAATGCTGGTTTTGCCGGTGCCGCCCTTGCCGCTGACTACAACCAATTCTCGAATCATCGCCCCCTCCCGGAATATTCGGTAATTGTGACTATGCTGTTATACAGCTCGCGAAACCGTTCCGCCCATTCCGGCATCGCCAGGGCAAATGGAGTTCCCCGGGAGTAGGCCTCGGCGATTTTCCGGTTGTACGGTATCTCCATGAGGACGGGAATCCCTTCCTGTCCGGCATACTCCCGCACCCCTTCATCGCCCATGTCGGCCCGGTTGATCACCAGCCCGCAAGGGATACCGAGCAGCCTGACCGCTTCCACCGCCAGGCGGAGGTCATGCAGGCCAAAGGGCGTCGGTTCGGTTACCAGCAGGACAAAGTCGGTTCCCCGCATGGCGGCGATTACCGGACACGATGTACCGGGAGGAGCATCAATGATGATCGTTTTTGCCCCGTTCCGGTTGGCCCGAACCTTTCGGATGAGCGGCGGGGCCATCGCTTCCCCTACCCGCAGGCGGCCATGGACAAAACCCAGATTGCCGCACCATCCCGATTCCATTTCGCCCAGCACCCGATATCCTTCGTCAATCGCATTCTCCGGGCAGACCTCGATGCATCCGCCGCAGCTGTGGCAGAGCTCCGGGAATACCAGGACCTTGCCGGCCACCACGGTCAACGCCCGAAACCGGCAGATCTCGGCGCATTTCCTGCAGCCGGTGCATGATTCCTGCCGAACCACCGGAATAGATGTCGTTACCTCCTGAATCTCGGTGATCTCCGGGTGAAGGAAGAGATGACAGTTGGGTTCCTCCACGTCGCAATCGAGGAGCCTGACCCCGTCGTCCAGGGAAAGTGCCAGATTCGTCGCCACCGTAGTTTTGCCGGTACCGCCCTTCCCGCTTGCAATACTTATGATCATGGGTCCCGGTCCTTAATAACTCATCAATGTTTCTATCGATTCAAGAAGCTGCAACATTTTTTCGGCATGTTCCGCCCCGGGGTCCACCGGCAGGTGCATGAACACCCCCAACCCCTCGGTGGCCTCATGGAAGTCGGCGAGCGACAGGGGACTGATCAGGGCGCAGTTGATGAGCGGATTGACTTTCGTCAGTTGCCGGACAAACGACATCCCATCGCCATCCGCCAGTTTCTCTTCGACGATAACCGTATCGACCTTCTCACTGCCGATTATTGCCAGAGCTTCCTCCCCCGAAGAAGTTCGACTCACCCTGATGCCGTTCTTCCTCAACAAAAATCCGGCGAATTCGGTTAACGAGGCGGGGTTGCCGCCGACCAGAAGAATCCGTGACATAATATTTCCCTGTTTCTTAAAATTTTAACGTCACCAGCCAACCGCGAGCGCTACCCCGGCGCTCACCCCCTCACTTCCTGCCCCCTGCTGCGACAGCATCTCCGCCACCGGCAGCCGGGCATGGCAAATTGAGCCAGATCGTTGCCCCGCACATAGCGGTCGAGTATCTCTTCGGTATCGCCGGCGATAAAAGAAATCACGTTGACGCCCTGCGCTTCCAGGATACGAGCCGGACCGGCACACAACGCTCCGCAGATAAGCACCTGCACATCCAGCTCGCTCAGCAACTGCACGAACCGGTCGAACATCCCGGCCTGAAATAACCGTATCTGCCGGTCAACGATCTCCGTTTCACGGATCCTGGCAATCAGCAAGGTTTCCGCCGAGTCGAAGACAGGTGAAATACGATTATCCCATACTGTAATTGCGACATTCATGACCGTTGCTTTTCTCCTCGTTACAGAAAGAGAAGCAAACGACGCACCAGTGGCAAGATTATTTTATGTTGTCAAAACATTTCAAGACAATAGAGAAGACAGCAGGACAACTTGAAGGGAACGACGAAGAACATGAGTCGCGATATTGCACCGCAATGCGACTCTACAAGGTAGCAATAGCGCAACCCTCAGTACGACTCTTTGCGGCCGGTTCGACCGTCGATTTCCGGGAGGGTGATGGTGTATTTTTTCAGTTTGCGAAAGAGAGTGCTTTTATGAATACCGAGGGCGCGGGCCGCAGCCAGACGATTAAAGCCGTGCTGCCGCAGCGCCTCGACGATGATTTCCTCCTCGGTGGCCCGCACCCCGGTTGCAATCGACGAGTGCTGCACCGATGAACCGCTCCTTGGCCGGAGCAGGTAGGCGGGAAGATGGTTCACTTCAATCGCTCCCTCGCTGCAGAGGACGAAGGCGTGTTCGATGATATTCTCCAGCTCCCGAATATTGCCGGGATAGTCGTGGGCCAGGAGGAGGGCCATCGCCTCATGGCCGACCCCGGAAATGGCTCGACCGCGCAACCGATTCATCTTTTTCACGAATCTCTCGATCAGCAGCGGGATGTCCTCCATCCGCTCATGCAACGGCGGCAGGTGAAAGCGGATGATATTGATACGATAATAGAGGTCGCGGCGAAACTCCCCCTTGGCCACCATCTCGCCGAGATCGCGGTTGGTCGCGGTAATTATCCGGGTATCGGTTTTAATTTTCACCACGCTGCCGAGCGGCTGGAATTCCTTTTCCTCCAGAACCCGGAGCAGCCGGACTTGAAAGGCGGCGCTGGTATCGCCGATCTCGTCGAGGAAAATCGTGCCGCGGCCGGCCGCCTGGAAGAGTCCCGGCTTATCCTTGTCGGCATTGGTAAAGGCCCCGGCCTTATAGCCGAACAGCTCCGATTCGAGGAGGGTATCGGGCAGTGCACCGCAGTTGATGGCGACAAAGGGTTGATCCTTGCGCGACGACAGGCTGTGCAGGGCTTTGGCCATGAGCTCCTTGCCGGTGCCGGTGTCGCCTTCAATCAGCACGGTGCTGTCGCTTTCCGCCACCTGATTGAGAATATTGAAGATTTTTTTCATTGCCTTGCTGCGGCTGACCATGTCCCCGACCACAAAGCTGCCGCTCAATTCGCGGCGCAGTTCCTCCACCAGGCTATGATCGCGGAAGGTTTCCACGCCGCCGAGAATTTCGCCATGCTCATTCTTCAGAGGTGACGTCGAAACGGTGATCGGCACCCGCTGCTGCCGGCTGTCGATGATATACGTTGCACTGGAGACAAAGGATTTGCCTTCCTTCATGGTGCGCTTCAAGGCACATGCCCCTTCGCACATATTGGAGCGGAAAACCTCCCAGCAGTAGCGGCCGATGGCCTCATTGCGCGGGGTGCCGGTAATCTCTTCGGCAGCCCGGTTGAAGCTCATGATCCGCCAATTGTGATCGACGGTGAAAACCCCCTCGGAGATCGATTCGAGGATGATCTCTCCCGCCTTTTTCGATATCTCGTCAAAATCGCTCATAGTTCATCTCTGTTTGGGACCCAGGCGGCGGCAGGCTCCCCTCGCCGGGTCAAAATTTACCACCCCCGCCAAACCCCGGCAGGGTAAACTTCAGCGTCACCTCGCCGGTTTTTTTATCGAGGGTCACCATCTTTGCGGATCCTTCGGCTGCCGCCAGTTTCTGACCGGTGGCCATTTCGAGGAGACCGCTGATGAAGCTCATTCCCTGGTTGAGGACCTCCTCCATCTTGCCGGCCGACTCTCCCCCGGCCTCTTCCCGTTCCTCCGGTTGCACCCCCTGTTCCACCTCCGCCGGGGCCGCCTCGCCTTCCTCGCCGGCGTAATCGACCTCCTTTTTCAACACCTCGGGGTTGAGGAAATGCGGCGTATCCTCGGCCAGCTCCTCGGCGGGAAGCGATTCCACGACCGGGAGTTCAGACTCTTCGCCCATCATCTGCCGGAGCAGGTTGACCATCTCCTGCCGTTTTTCCCGGGAGAACAGCACCTCGTCCCTGCCGCCGTCGAAGACCCCGCCGAAGAGATCTTCCTTTAATTTGATCCCGGCCATGATCCGCTCTTCAATGCTGAACTTGGCGATCAGGTTGACGACGTTGATGCATTTGCTCTTCTGGCCGATCCGGTTGACCCGGCCGATTCGCTGGTTCATTTTCGCCGGATTCCACGGCAGCTCGAAATTGACCACGCAGTCCGCCGCCTGGAGATTCAGGCCGGTGCCCCCGGCATCGGTCGACAGGAACACCTTGCAGGCCGGGTTGTCATGGAATTCGTCGATCAGTGCCTGGCGCTTATCGACCGGGACCTTGCCGGTCAACTCGACGAAGGGGATGGCCGCCCGGGAGAGCTGCCTGCCGATGAGCATGGTCATGGTCGTCCATTCGCTGAAGATCACCACCTTCCGGCCATTCTGCACGACCAGTTCTTCAAGGATCGTCGCCAGTTCGGTCAGCTTGGGCGAGATATTGGTTTCCCGGTCGATCAGATAGGTGGAATCGCAGACCTGGCGCATCTTGAGGAGCAGCATCTGGATGCGGCGGATATCCATCGGGGTGAGGAATTTCTTGGAAAGCAGAGGAAGCAGGAGCCGCGAAAAACCGGCATGGATCTCCGCCTGCTCCTGAAAGAGATCGATGTAGTAGTCGTTGACGATCAACTCGGGCAATTCGTCGAGCACCTCTTCCTTGCGGCGGCGGATGACCAGCGGCTGCAGCCGTGCATGCAATTTGGCGAGATTGACATAGCCCTGGATATCGCCTTTTTTCCTGCGGCTGATGAGAAAGTGGTCGGCGGCGAACTGCCAGAGCGGGCTGAGCAACTCCGGATCGAGAAACTGCACCAGCGAGTAGACATCCTCCAGCTTGTTCTCGAGCGGCGTACCGGTCAGGACGATGGCATGCTGGCGAGGCAGGCTCTTCACCGCCTCGGCCGTCTTGGTCTCGAAGTTCTTGATCCGCTGGGCCTCGTCGAGAATGATCACATCCGGCCTGAACCGGGCGATGATCGTCACATCCCGCAGGACCGCCTCGTAGTTGGTGATCTTAAAGAGGCTGGGGTCGCGGTGATACCAGTCCTGGCGCTGCCGGGCGGAGCCCGCGACAATGCAGGCCTTCTCGTCGCTGAAACGCTCGATTTCCCGCTGCCACTGCCGCTTCAGCGAACTGAGGGTGACGACCAGCACCTTGTTGAAGCCGAAGATCTCCTTCTTCAGGATGCACAACCCGATCGCCTGCAAGGTCTTGCCGAGGCCCATCTCGTCGCCGATCAGCACCGCCTTCTTGTAGAGGCCGAATCTGATCCCCTCCTGCTGGTACGGATAGGGCACCACCTTGAGGCAGCCGGAGATATCGGCGGGAGGGGTCGCGGCGGCTCCCGCGGCCGCCTTTTGCAGCTCGTTATCCAGGGCGGCGCCCGTCAGCTTACCCATCACCGGCTCCTGCACCCGAACTTCTTTATGTCCCTCCAGTTGCGACAAATAGGGGATAAATTCGGCGACATTCTCGTTGCGGAAGAGATTGTGTTCATCAAACATCTCCGCCAACAGGGAGGCCAGCTCGGGGTCGATTCTGCCGTCCGCCCGCTCGTGGTACAACCGGGGCCTTGCCGCCGCACTGTCCCAGAAGATATCGATATAGGGAAAAGTTTCCTCTGCCAGGCGCTGCTTGAAATGCTTTTGTTCCTTCAGGAATTCGCTTAAAAAAAGCAAATGCTTGCATGTCGAAAGCCTGTTGAAATGAAAATCGGGGCAGGAACAATGACCGATCCCGGACCGGGGATCATGCAGGGTCACCTGGTACTGCCTGCCTTTCACCGTGGTAACCAGATGGTCGCCTTTCAGCATCTCCCCCTGAATAACCTGAAACTCTTCCCGCCTGCTCCGTTTTTCGCGGTCCTCCAGGGCCAGCTGCCTGATCTCGTCGGCGGAGAGATAATCCTTCTGTGCAGCGTCCTCGACCGGAGGATTGTCTCTTGCATCGCCCTGCCGATCAAGGAGTTCAAGGAGGATTGCGACCACATGCTTGCAGCCTTGCCCGGGATACGGACAATCGCAGTGGGCGGCGATGGCCCCGTTGATCAGTATTTCAGTCTGGTAATTGCCGTAATTGCCGTCGACCTCATAGACATACCGGCCATCGCCGCAGAGTTCGGGAATACGGCGATATGCGCCGTTTTTTTGCAAAAATTCACCGCGTCTGTAAATGAGCGGCGAATCGGCCATTTGCCGGATAGTCTCGATCTGCAGGGGTATCATGAGTCATCCTCTCTGATAATATTCTTTGTTTTACAACAGGCTACACATCCTCAAGCGAGTATGGATTCAAAAACTGCCGCCGCCAAAGGAGCCTTTTATCGATTTCACTGAGCCGGGCCTCGGTGCAAACTGTATCCCATTGCTCTGCGATGATTGCCTTTTGCTCTCTGCAGAGAGCGTATGCTGCGTCTTTGGCGAGCAGAAAGTTATGCGCGGCCTCAATGCAGGTTTGCAACCGACTGAGATTGTTGTTCCCCGATATCAGCATCGCCTGGGAGGCTATATTTCCTGTCCGACCTTGCGGACATATATCATAGGCAGGGGTAAGGCTCAACGCTTTGCCATCCCAAAAGGCGGCATGGTTGCGCGCATGATCGTCGGTATTGCCGCAGAGAATATTAAAGACGAGCCGAGAGAACAGCTCTTTTAAGGACTCTTTGGGTGCGGTAAAACGATGTCGTATAATTTCGGCAAAAATTTCGTAGCTGGCGTAGCGCGCCATCATTTCGTCGAGGCCAAAGAGCGTAAGCGCGGAAACCATGACTTTACGCGACCATCCCTGTGCTTTTCTTTCCCGGTCGAATCGTTCGATGAGCAATACATCTTTACCTGCCGCAGTTGCCAGTTTGACCGGCGCGACGCTCAGTCCCACCATCGCCGCCAGTCTCATCGCGACATATTCGGCTTTGACCACGCTGTATAAATCGGTGCTTGAAGAAAACTTGGCGATATATTTTTTCCCCTGATCTTCAATGAGGGCCTTCGGGCGGGCGCCACCAATAGAGCTGCCATGAAAAATTGCCTGATCCAACTCCGGTGATAGCGGTAGGCCTTTTTCAACGCGTTCGGCAGATTCCAGTAATTCTTCCAGGGAGATATTCTCGGCCAGCCGCGGTATATACTCCGATGGCGAGCGCTGAAAATCCAGGGCGCCAATTCGATCGGAGCCGGATTCCAGCAGGTAGGTCAATTCATCCACTTCAGCCGTATCCGTCCCGGCGCCTTTTCGTCCAAACAATTTATTGATGATCACCCGCCGCCCCCATGCATCGGGGGCTGCATCGCGAATGCAGCCTGGCATGGTCAGCCCGCCACCCAGGGGCAAGATGCCGGCCTTAAGCGGCAGTTCCGGTTCGTAGAGAGAAATAGCCGGCCGCGTTTCGCCCGTCCGCGCAAGGTAACCTTTACCGTAATTGAACAGAATATTGCCGTTGCTGGTTACCAGCTTACCGGCGACAACAGGTTTGGTCTCATCCGGCAGCCATATCCAAACGAAGGCTTCTTTGGACGTTTTATCAGAAGTCATCGTCTACCGCTTTTTTTGTTTTGCGCACTGATTTCGGTAATAGCGCCAGCTTTTCTTCGGTGTGGCGGATGTACCTGTTCAACGTGGTTTCATCGGCATCAAACAGTGTTACGCCAACAATAGCGGCGACCTCGAACACCGCCCCGATCTCGCATTTCAGATCGCCTTTCTCAATGCGCTGCAGCAATCCTCTGGAAATGCCCGCCCGCTCAGCCACCTCCTGAGCGGTGAACTTGCGTTCCTTGCGTGCGCTGCGTATCAGCCCGCCAAGGAGCGCGACCGCATCGCGGCAGTAACGGGAATAGGTACGGGTGATAGATTTTGGCATTATTTCAGCATTGATTTATATACGGACCATAAAGTTACATTATGATCGTTACATAAACCATATTTAGCTTGTTTTCTCCACCCAGTCAAGGAGAATGGTTTAATCCTCAATGCGGATATGCAGATTTTCCAGGTTGTTCCTTCAATTTTTTATAGAATAAAATTCGATTATTAGCGATATTGAGAGGTGTGGTCATTTGTAGTATCCAGTGGTTTCATATTCTTATAGCTTAGAACTGAGAATATTATGAACCCCATTTTTTTTTGCTTAGCGACATCGAAGAGTTCCGGGTGGAGATAACAGCCCGCATCGAATCCATGTGAGTTGGGCCGCCGGCGATAATCCCCCAATTCCATTTGATATTGTCTCCGCCATGGTTATAATTCCCTCAGGAGTTTCACACGCTGCCGACACGAACCGCCACGGGGGTCTATCATGGGAAGAAAACGCATCGAACCGGCCAACACCATTGACTACCTTTCCATCCTCGACCAGGACGGCAATCTCGATGACCGGCTGGAGCCCGGGATTGCCGCCGAAATACACCTGAAAATGTTTCGGGCCATGCTGCTCGGCCGAAGATTTGACGAGCGGATGCTCGACCTCCAGCGCCAGGGTCGGATCGGCACCTTCCCGCCCATCAAGGGGCAGGAGGCGGCGCAGATCGGCAGTGTCGCCGTCCTCCGGGACAGCGACTGGCTGGTTCCCTCCTTTCGGGAGACCGCGGCGGAGATCATGCGCGGCCGCTCGCTGGAAAGCATCCTGCTCTATTACAACGGCTTCAACGAGGGCACCGTCATCGCCGAAGGGCAAAAGGATCTGCCGCTGTCGGTGCCGGTGGCATCCCAGGTTCTCCACGCCGTGGGTCTGGGCTGGGCGGCAAAATATCGCCGGACCGACGAGGTGGCGATGACCTTTTTCGGCGACGGCGCGACCTCGGAGGGCGACTTTCACGAAGGACTGAACTGTGCCGCGGTGTATCAGGTTCCGGTGGTTTTTGTCTGCCAGAACAACCAGTGGGCTATTTCCGTTCCGCTTGCCAGGCAGACCCATGCCGAGACGCTTGCCCAGAAGGCTCTGGCCTACGGCATGCCGGGCATCCAGGTCGACGGCAACGATATTCTCGCCGTCTACGCCGCGACAAAGGAAGCGGTCGACCGGGCCCGCAACGGCGGCGGACCGACCTTGATCGAATGCGTCACCTACCGGATCATGATGCACACCACCTCCGACGACCCGAAAAAATACCGCAGCGAGGAAGAGGTCGAACTGTGGCGGCGGCGGGATCCGTTCATCCGTTACCGCAATTACCTGGTGAAAAAAGGCATCCTCCCCGAAATCCAGCTGCCGGAGCTCGAAGAGGAGATCAAGCAGCAGATCCGGACGGCAGTCGACCGGGCGGAAAAACGCATGAAGGAACTCGGCAATCCGCTCGACATGTTCGATCACCTCTATGCCGAGATCCCACCCCATCTACGCAGGCAGAAAGAGGCGCTCGCGCAGGAACTTGCCGACCGGGAAGGGAAGGAGGCGCATCATGGCTAAGATGACGATGGTCGAAGCATTGAATCTGGCCCTGCGCCAGGAAATGGCGAAGGACGACTCGGTGGTCCTCCTCGGCCAGGATATCGGCGCGGACGGCGGAGTATTCCGGGTAACCGATCACCTCTTTGCCGAGTTCGGCGGCGACCGGGTGGTCGACACCCCCCTGGCCGAATCGTCGATCGTCGGGATGTCGGTGGGGATGGCCATCTATGGCTTAAAACCGGTCTGCGAGATCCAGTTCTCCGGCTTTTCCTACCAGGCCTTCCATCAACTGGAAAACCATGCCGCCCGCATGCGCTGGCGATCCCGGAGCAGGCTGACCGTGCCGATGGTCATGCGCGCCCCCTACGGCGGCGGAGTCCGGGCTCTGGAACACCATTCGGAAAGCCGGGAGGCCTACTGGGCCCACACCCCCGGGCTGAAGATGGTCATTCCCTCCGGGCCGCGCAATGCCAGGGCTCTTCTGGTCAGTGCCATCCGCGACCCCGATCCGGTGATCTTCTATGAGGCTAAGGCGTTGTACCGCTCCTTCCGCGAAGAAGTGCCGGAGGAAGAAGAAACCCTGCCCATCGGCAAAGGCAATATTGTCCGGGCGGGCGCCGATCTGACCATCATCACCTACGGCGCTATGCTCCGTCCCGCCCTGGAAGCCGCCGATCTGCTGCTGCAGAAAGATAAAGTGACGGCGGAAGTGATCGACCTCCTTACCCTCTCTCCGCTTGATGAAGAACTGATGGTTGGTTCGGTCACAAAAACCGGGCGGGCGGTGGTCGTGCATGAGGCGCCGCAGAGTTTCGGGGCCGGGGCGGAAATCGTCGCAAGGTTGATGGCAGGCTGCTTTTATCATCTCGAAGCACCGATCGAAAGAGTCACCGGCTTCGATACCATTATCCCCTATTTCAGCAGGGAAAAAAGCTATCTCCCCGGCGCGGATCGCATCGCAAACGCTGCCCGCCGCACTCTAACCAGTTAACCAATCCAGTTAACCAACCAGTTAATATATTCACGACGGAGAACGTATGACCACATCTTTTCGGCTGCCGGATCTCGGCGAAGGGGTCCATGAGGCGGAGATCCTCGCCATCCCGGTGACACCGGGCCAGAGTGTCAAAGAGGGCGACATCATCCTGGAAATCGAGACCGACAAGGCGGCGGTCGAAATCCCTTCCCCTTTTACCGGTACGGTCGGTGACATCCTGGTAAAGGTCGGGGATATGGCGGCTGTCGGCAATGTGCTCATGACCTTTCAGACCGAGGCGGAGGAACCGGCTGTAAAGCACGCCGATTCACCGCCGCCGGCACAGCAGCAGGTGCTCCCGCCGGTGCCGAGGCAGGGACCGGTCCCCGCCTCGCCCTCCACCAGACGGCTGGCCCGCGAACTGGGAGTCGATCTCCATGAGGTCACCCCCTCCGGCTCGGGCGGCGTCGTGACCAAAGAGGATGTTCTGGCCTACAGCCAGGCAAAAGAGCGCCCCGCCCCGCCGCCGGCGGAGACG
>CAYTVF010000137.1:0-11393 GCA_964441345.1 uncultured Desulfopila sp.
ATCCGGCCATAGTCGCCGCCCGAATGCAGCCGGTCGAGGCAATGCGGGTCGAGCAATAGGTGCACAACAGGGGCACAATAGGCGCACAATAGGCGCAATACGCGGCCGGCCGAATCCATAACCAGGAAGAACCCATGGCGGAAATACAAAAAAGAAAAATAGTTCGGGTCACCGGAGTAACCAAGGACTTTGATCTCGGCAAGATCGTCGTCAACGTCCTGAAAGGCATCGACCTGGAAATAGAGACCGGCAAATACATCTCGATCATGGGGCCATCGGGGTCGGGGAAATCGACCCTGTTCAATATGATCGGCGGTCTCGACAAGCCGACGAGCGGCAAGGTCTTCATCGACGAGGTCGATATCGCCCAGCTCGACGCCTATGAGCTGGCCTGGCTGCGCTGCCGGAAAATCGGCTATATTTTCCAGACCTTCAATCTCATCCCGGTGATGACGGCGCTGGAAAACATCACCATCCCGATGACCTTTGCCGGGGTGGCAAACGACGTGGCCATGGAGCGCGGCATGCAGCTGCTCGACCAGGTCGGTCTCACCGGCCGCCACATGCACCGTCCTGCGGAACTGTCCGGCGGCCAGCAGCAGCGGGTGGCGGTGGCAAGGGCCCTGGCCAACAGCCCGGCGATCATCCTCGCCGACGAACCGACCGGCAATCTCGACCTCACCACCGGTGAAGATATCATCCGGCTGTTGAAGGAGCTGAGCCTGGAGCGGGGCGTCACCGTCATTTCCGCCACCCACGATTATAAAATGCTCAACGTCTCCGATCAGGTTGTCTGGATCAGGGACGGCAGGATCGATAAGATTCAGGAAAGGAGTGAACTCGATATCAAAACCGGAGGGCTTGCCGCTGCTCATGCCTGAGCAGCGCAAACGGAGAATGCAAACAATTTCCCGGGTTGTCATGCTGTCCTTGCTTATTGCCGCACAGCTCGCTCTGCCTGCGCCGGGGGCTGCGGGAGATGCGGCTGCGCTGCGCGAAACGATCGCGGCACTGAGCGGTTTCGGCAGCCGGGCAACCGGCTCGCCGGGTTACGAGAAGGCCGCGGCATTCATCGAACAAAGGTTTCGCGAACTGGGGCTTGATCCGCAGACCCATTACTACGAACTGCCAATCCGCCGTTTTCTCGGGGCCGAACTGACGGTTGACGGTAAAAGCTACCCGCTCTCCTCTTTTTCCTCCAACGCCATAACCCCGCCGGCGATCGACGGCGTCCTGTCCGCCCCCCTCTACTACGTCGGCAACGGCAACCTCGAAAACCTTGACGGCAAAGACCTGCGCGGCAGCGTCGTGCTGATCGACTTCGACTCCGGCAGAAACTGGCAGCAGCTCGCCTCCCTGGGGGCCAGGGCGGTAATTTTTATTGCCGAAGACCAGAGTCCGGGCCGTATTTTCTTTTCCGAAAAGAAAGAGCTCACCCCGCTGCAGTTCCCCTGCTTCTGGCTGCCGCGTTCCCAGGCCGAACAGATCTTCGGCCACCTCGAGATCCGCGAGTCTCCCCAGAGCGCCCACGTACAGTTGCAGGCCCGCAGCGTCTGGCAGAACCAGCTGGCCAAAAACATCTACGCCCTCATCGAGGGCACCGGCCCGCAGCGGGGGGGAAAAAACCTCATCATCGTCGAGGCGTTTTTTGACACGGAAGAATTTATTGTCGGCAATTCCCCCGGAGCCGATGCCGCCGCCTCGATTGCCACCCTGCTCGAAGTGGCCAAAACTCTGGCCGGCCATCCCCGGGAACGCTCCGTCCTCCTCGTAGCCACCAGCGGCCAGGCCCAGACCCTGGCCGGCATGCGGGATTTCGTCTGGAGCATCGGCGCCAGATCGAAGGATCTTCGCGACCAGAAACAGCACCTGCAAAAAGAGCTGCAGGCAGCCAGGACCAACCTGGAAACCCTGGAAAATATTGTTTTCCCGCTGGGGGGAACAACAAGAGACCCGGACCGCGACGCTCTCATCGCCAAGGCCATCAAGCAAAGCCTCGACCATTCCGTCGATGAGGTGTCAAGGCAGCTGGTGCAATTGCGGCTTGGCACCCAGACGGCGGAAACCAAGCGGTTGATCAAGCAGACCGCCAACCGGCGGCTCATCTATCGAAGACTCTCCTGGGCGGAAGGCTTCGACCGGTTGAGCGATGAGGAAGACCAGCTGTTCCGGCAGCTTCTGCCTAAGGCCGTCGCCAGGAATAATATGCTGGCGGACGACATCAGAAGGCAGCAGCAGGCCCTGCAATCGGCAGCCGGCCTCCGCGACATGGTCCGCGACTACCAGATCGCGGCCATCATCAGCCTGCACCTCTCCAGCCACGGCAACGGCATCGGCGGCTTCCACCGCGGCTGGCTCTATAATCTCAAACAAACCGTCAACCGGACCGCAATCTACAGCCCCCTTGCCGAAATTCTCGAACAGGCTGCAGGGCCGCCGGTCGGAGACGCCGCCTACCAGGACACGCTCCGCCCCGGCCACCTGCGAACCTGGGACTCCTGGCTGCTCGATAAGCCGAATCTGGGCGGGGAGGTGAGTGCCCTGGCCGGCTATCTGGGGCTCAGCCTGGTCACCACCGGGGACAGCCGCGCCTTCTGGGGCACGCCTGGCGATACGGTCGAGCAGGTGGACTTCCAGTACCTCGACGACCAGACAAAACTGGCGGCACGTCTTGTCGCGGGCATAACCGGCGCCGGCAACCTCTCGAACGGCAACCTGCCGCGAGACGGCTTTGTCACCGTCACCGCCCGCGCCAATCTGCTGCTGCAGGGCGAACTCTTTGCCAGCTATCCCGCCGGCGGCACCACCATCCTCGCCTACCAGGGCACCAGCATGTTCTACGCCATGGCCGGCGAATCCGGCACCTTCACCATCAAAGGGGTGGCCGATAAAAAAAACGTGCTCGATAAGCTGATCATCGAGGGCTACCGGTTCGACCAGGAGAGCGGCAAGACCATCTGGGCCATCGACAAGAAGGATACCGGCAAGGATAATTACCGGCTGAAGCTCCTGCGCAAAGCGATGCAGACCGATCTGGTGCTGTTCAATTGCCGGGAAACCACCCTCTTCGACCTGCTCGAACCCCGCAGCTTCGCCTATATGACCAAGATACAGCTCTTCGACGGCAGGCGTGACGCAACCCCCGAACACTACTGGTACAGCCGGCTCGACACCCGCGACTCGATCATCTCCTCCGTCTATGCCGAGCCGGGAACTCTGTTGAAACTGACCCTGTCGGATACCGTGCTGACCAACAAGATGCTCCTCACCAATGGGTCCGCCGAGAAAACGGCCGGCCGCGGCTACCTGGTCGACAACTTCCCATCCATCCCCAACACCATCCACCACGCCGCCGAAGATGCGTGGTCCCTGCTGCTGCCCCGCATCGACAATCTCGAACGCCACGGCATCTACGATGAAAAAATCGACGACCTGAAGAAGAGAGGGCTCGCCGCCCTGCATAAAAGCACCGAGAACCTCGCGACCTTTACCTACTCGACCGGCAAGGAGGCGGCGGCGGAGGCCCTGGCGCTGGCGGCCCGGGTCTATGTGCAGATCGCCAAAACCCAGAAGGATGTTCTTTTCGGCGTCCTGTTCTACATCGCCCTGTTTGTGCCCTTTGCCTTCGTCATGGAACGGTTTCTCTTCAACTTCGCGGGAATCTACAAGCAGATCCTCGGATTTTCGGCCATCCTCCTCCTGGTCATCGGCGTCATCTACCAGGTCCACCCGGCCTTTCAACTCGCCTACAGCCCAATGGTGGTCATTCTCGCTTTTTTCATCATCAGTCTCTCCTTCATGGTCACCCTCATCATTTTTTTCCGCTTCGAGGACGAGATGATCCTCCTGCAGCGCCGGGCCTCCCATAAACGGCCGGAGGAGATCAGCCGCTGGAAGGCCTTCGTCGCGGCCTTCTTCCTGGGCATCTCCAACCTGCGCCGGAGGCGGCTGCGGACCGTCCTGACCTGCACGACCCTGGTTATCCTGACCTTTACCATTATGAGTTTCACCACCATCAAATCGAACAGGCAGCAGGTGCGCCTGGCCTTTGGCGATAAGGCGCCCTACCAGGGGCTGCTGCTGAAAAAAGTCAACTGGCAGAGCCTGCCGCCCCAGGCGACCGATATTCTTGCAGGCAGCATGGCGGCCGTGAGCAGACCCGCCCCGCGGGTCTGGTTCGAAGGCCGCGATCCCGCCCACGGGTTGAGTGTCCCGCTGCGGCGTGACGGCCGGGAGACCGAGATCCAGGGCCTCATCGGCCTCAGCGTCAATGAAGCCTCTGTTACCGGCCTTGACGCCATCCTCACCTCCGGCCGCTGGTTCACCGACCTGGACAAGCTGGCCATCATTCTCGAAGAGGGGATGGCCGCCCGGCTGGGAGTCGGCACCGGCCCCGCCGAAACCGTTACCCTGCTGGGCTCGCCCTTTACCGTGATCGGCACCTTCCGGGCTGAGGATCTGGAAAAAGCGGTCGATCTCGACGGCGAACCGCTGACTCCGGTCATCTTTCCGGAAGAGGCGGGAAAGGAGATGACCGAGGAGGAAGTCGAGGCGCTTGAATCGGGCGACGACCTTCGCTCCTTTCAGAGCCGGTACCGCCATATCGGCGGCGGCCAGACCGCGATCATTCCGGCCCGGACGCTGCTTGCGGCCGGCGGCAAGCTGAAAAATGTCGCCTTCAAACCGGATGACCCGACCGAGATCGGCAAAATCGCCGCTGGTCTCACCGACCGGTTCAGCCTGGCGATCTTCACCGGCGAACCGGACGGGGTATGGCTCTATAACATCAGCGACACCCTCAATTACAGCGGGGTTCCCAACATCGTCATTCCCCTCCTCATCTCGGTGCTCATCGTGCTGAACACCATGATCAGCTCGGTCTACGAGCGCAAAGGGGAAATCGCTATCTATACCTCGGTGGGTCTGGCCCCCTCCCATGTCGGCTTTTTGTTTGTTGCCGAGGCGATGGCCCTTGCCGTGATCTCCGTCGTGATCGGCTACCTGGTCGCGCAGATCTCCGCCGCCCTGTTCAGCGCCACCCCGCTCTGGGCCGGGATCACCGTCAACTATTCGTCGCTCGCGGGCGTTGCCGCCATGACGCTGGTGATGGCCGTGGTCCTCGTCTCGGTGCTCTACCCGGCGAGAGTCGCGGCCCGCATCGCCATTCCCGATGTCAACCGCACTTTCAAGTTGCCGCAGCCGGTGGGCAACCGGATCCTGGTCACCCTGCCCTTCCTCATGAAATTTCAGGAACATGAGAGTATCGGCGGATTCGTCTACAATTATCTGGTCAGCCACCGCGACATCTCCCACGGCCTGTTCTCGACCGGCCCGGTGCAGGTGGTGTTCAGCTGCAGGGCGGTCGAAGAAATCGTCAGGATGGTGCGGGAGTCGGATACCCCCCACGAACTGAAATGCCTCCACATCCGCGCCAATGTCTGGCTCGCCCCCTTCGATTTCGGCATCATGCAGACCGTCGACATCCAGTTTTGTCCGGCCCCGGAAGGCAAGGACTTTCTCGTAATCAAGATTACCCTGCACCGGCAATCGGGCGAATCGGGGATCTGGCAACGGATCAACACCTCCTTTCTCCACGAGATCCGCAAACAGCTGCTGGTCTGGCGCTCGCTCGACGACGCGACCCATGACCTGCTGCGCGAATCCTTTCAACGTGTCGTCGCCGACAGGCCCACCCCGGAGGAAACCTGACATGCCGGACTCCGCCGTCAATACTCCTCCTCTCACCCTGCGGCCGCGGGCTCCGCTCATCGGCCTTTGTCTGGCGGTGGTTATTTGTCTGCTCACCCCCTACAACAATATCTTTCTCCGGGCCACGCCCTTAGGCGGCGGCCACTTCCCGCTGGCGCCCTTTTTTATTTTCATCCTGCTGGCCATCATCGTTACCGCCATCGCCCGGCTCTGCCGCGCCTCACTGCTGCTGACCGGCCCGGAACTGCTGGTGGTCTGGATCGAGATGGTCATCGGCTCGGGCATTGCCTATACCGGCTTTGCCCGCACCTTCCTCATCAACCTCACCGCGCCGATCCATTTTGCCGGCCCCGGCAACGGGTGGAGCGAAACCATCCACCCGCTGCTCCCGCCGGCCCTCACCCCGACCGACCGCCAGGCCATCGAGCTGCTCTATCAAGGCATACATGGCGGCCGGGAAATGAGCTGGCTCGAAGTCGCCGCGGCAATTCCCTGGTCCGCCTGGCTGCAGCCGCTCCTGCTCTGGGGAGCGTTTGTCGTGCTCTCGTATATGGTCATGCTGTTTCTCATCAATATTCTCTCCCGCCAGTGGATCCATAACGAGCGCATGAATTTCCCCCTGCTGAAGGTTCCGGAAATGATCGGCAAGGCGATGAGCGAAGGGCGGACCGCCGCCTTCTTCTGCGACGGCTTTCTCCTGGCCGGCCTGACGGTTCCCGTTTTCCTCCATCTGCTGAATGGCCTGAATCTCTATTATCCATCGGTTCCGGCCATCCCGACCCTGTTTCTGGCCGGGCCCTATTTTCCGGAGAGCGGTATTTTCACCGGATTCCACAAGCTGAAAATCTACCTGTATCCTGCCTATATCGGTTTCGCCTTCTTAACCTCCCGGCAGATCTCGCTTTCGTTCTGGGTATTTTTTCTCGCCGGTTCCTTCCTGTACGGCATCCTGGCGCTGCTCGGCTATTCCATTCCGGTATCGGAACTGGGCATTACCTTCGGGCCGACCCTGGCCCGCCCGGAAGAGATGCAGATGATCGGGGCCTACGGCATCTTTTTCCTTTTTCTCGTCTGGCTGGCCAGACTCCACCTGCTCACCGTCTGCCGCCAGTCATTCTTCCTTGAAAAACCATCGCCGGGCAGATCGGAGTGGTTTGACGTGCGGATCTCGTTCTGGGGCGCGGTACTGGGGTTTGGCCTCATTATCTGGTGGTATATCCGCCTGGGCATGGCGCCGGCCACGGCAGTGCTGGTGGTTGGGGCTTTTTTCATAATGATGCTGGTCGCAACCCGGATCATCTGCCAGGGGGGACTGGCCTATTTCACCCTCACCGCCGCCCCCATGGACGGCCTGATCGCCCTGTTCGGCACCAAGATGTTCGCCGGGGTCAGTGGCCTTTTGGCCGGCATGAGCCAGAAAGTCCTGTTCGTCGACCTGCGCGAATCGCTGCTGCCCTCCCTGCTCCACGCCCGCCATCTGCACCAGAACAGAAGACCCGGCCTGCTCCTGTTTTCCGGTCTGGCCCTGACCATCATCGCCTCCATGACCGCTTCCATCCTGGCCATGATGACCCTCTGCTACCGTTATGGCATCAGGGAACTGCAGCTCGACTGGGCCAGTCAGACGACCACCGCGGTGTACGAAAATATCTACCGGCTGATCGCCGCCGACGCCGCCACCGGCAGCTGGGTCTTTGTTTTCGCCCTGATGGGGGCGTTGGTGATGCTCATCCTGGTCACCTGTTACCACCGCTTTTACTGGTGGCCGATCCACCCGATCGGCTATCTTACCGCCTACAGTTCGGCGATGCGGATCCTGTGGGTCAGTTTTTTTATCGGCTGGGCTTGCAATGCCCTCTGTATGCGCTACGGCGGAATCGTCCTGTTCAGGAAACTGCAGTACTTTTTCATCGGGTTGATCATCGGCGATTTTCTGATGGGCGGCGGCTGGGCTTTTATTGGCCTGTTTACCGATGTGAGTTACCAGGTTTTGCCGGACTGAGGTACCAGTCATGTACGACGACAAGGAACTGAAAGAATACCGCGATCTGCTCCAGGCGCCCAGCCGCTTTGAGGAGGGTTTTGACTGGAAGACCATCGTCGGCGCCATCTTCATCGGCTTTTTGATGATGCCCGGCTCGATGTACCTGCAGCTGGTCATCGGCCAGGGGATCGGCCCGGCGGCCCGCTGGGTGACCATCATTCTCTTTGCCGAAATAGCCAAGAGAGCCCACTCCGACCTCAGGCAGCAGGAGATCTTCCTCCTCTATTATATGGCCGGGGCCGCGCTGGCCTCGCCGTTCTCCGGCCTGCTGTGGAACCAGTACCTGGTGCAGTCCGATGCGGCTCGGATGCTCGGCGTCACCGAGTTCATCCCCGGCTGGATCGCGCCGGGACCGGAATCGCCATCGATGATCGAGCGGACCTTTTTCCACCGGGACTGGCTCATTCCGATTCTCCTCCTGGTCGGTTCGCAGATCATTCAGCGGATCGACCATTTCGGCCTCGGCTACGCCCTCTACCGGATTACCTCGGATGTGGAGAAACTGCCGTTCCCCATGGCCCCGGTGGCGGCGCTCGGCACCATGGCTCTTGCCGAATCGAAAGAGGAAAAGAAACAGAGCTGGAAATGGCGGGTCTTTTCGATCGGCGGGGTGATCGGGCTTGCCTTCGGTTTCATCTATGTGCTGCTGCCCATCATCTCCGGCCTCATTTTCACCGAGCAGATCCGGCTGATCCCCATCCCCTGGATCGAACTGACCGGTTATACCGAAAATCTTCTGCCGGCCGTCGCCATGGGACTGCAGCTCGACCTCGGCCTGCTCTTCGTCGGCATGGTCCTGCCCTTCTGGGCGGTGATCGGCGGTCTGGTCGGCCTGATCATCACCATCATCCTCAACCCCCTCCTCTATTCCCACGGGATCCTGACCAGATGGCACCCGGGCATGGCCACCGTCGACACGGTCTTCGCCAACAATTTCGACTTCTATATGAGTTTTGGCATCGGCCTGGGCCTTGCCATCGGGGTGATCGGCATCTGGAGCGTCGTCCATTCCTTCCGGCAGAAGGACGGGGGCCGGGGCAACCTGCGCGACCTTTTTCATCCGCCGCCCGGCCGGGGCGACTTCAATTTCTGGATCGCCATCGCCATCTATTTTTTCTCCACCCTCGCCTATGTGGGGCTCTGCGTCTGGCTGGTGCCTTCTTTCCCCTGGCTGTTTTTTCTCGCCTACGGCTTTCTCTACACCCCGGTCATTTCCTACATCACCGCCCGGATGGAAGGCATCGCCGGACAGTTCGTCAGCCTGCCCCTGGTCCGGGAGGCAAGCTTCATTGCCGGCGCCCGGTTTTTCGGCTACCAGGGGATCGAGATCTGGTACGCCCCCATCCCTATCCACAATTACGGCGAGGCGACCGTCCAGTTCCGCCAGATCGAGCTTACCGGCACGTCGCTGCGCGGCATCATCAAGGCGGAGCTGCTGGTGTTCCCCATCGTCATGATCGCCAGCCTGATGTTCTCGCAGTTTATCTGGCGGCTTGCCCCCATTCCTTCGGCCAGCTACCCCTTTGCCCAGGAATTGTGGCATCTCCAGGCGTTAAACACCCTGCTCATGCAGACCTCGACCCTGGAAGGCAACTCGATGTTCTACCAGGCCCTGGACACCATGACCGTCTTTTCCGGCCTTGGTTTCGGTCTTCTGATGTATTTCGTCCTCAGTCTCATCGGCCTGCCGGTTCTCCTTATCTACGGGGTGGTGCGGGGGCTCGGTCAGTCCACCCCCCATGGCCTGGTGCTGGAGGTGCTCGGTGCCTTCCTGGGCAGGTATTTTTTCCTGAAAAAATATGGGCCCATGTGGCGGCAGTACGCCCCGGTGCTGCTCGCCGGATTCTCCTGCGGCATGGGGCTGTCCGGCATGTTTGCCATGGGCTTTGCCCTCATCATGAAATCGCTCAGCCATATGGCCTTTTAACCGCCCCTGCCACATATGGATTTACCTCTCAAGAACAGAAACTTGACATGCTCATGCCATGGCCCCATAATCTGCAGTGAGGACCTGGGAGATTGTCCGAGAATAGCCTCAGACCAACCAACCCAAGCTTGAAGGGAGACCCATGGCGAATTTGAGCCTTTCCTGCCGATTTCTTGTCATTATCTGTTGCCTGAGCTTTTTGGCGCCCATCCCGACACCGGCAGAAAACGTGCCCCATGAAATCGGCGGCATCGTCCTCGGCAGCAAGGTTGAGTCCTACCCCGACATCATCCAGTCCAACTTCATGAAAGAGGTCGTGGTTACCGACTGGCACGGCTTCCGCAATGGGGTTATCTCGTACGGGATATGCCGGTATAACGGTCAGATCCTGAAAATCGACATGAAATATGCCGACAAGAGCAGAAAGTTTTACGATACTCTTCTGGCGAAATTCCGGGAAAAATTCGGCGAACCCGATTCCTGGAACGGCGATTCCTTCGGGGTCATGCTCATCTGGAAATGGCAGTTTGTCGACAGCGACAACAACAAGGTAAGCCTTGCCCTGCAGCATAACGGCAAGAGCTCCAAGGAAACCATCGGCAATATGGTAAAGCTCTCCTTCCCGGAAAAAATGGAAGAGGAGCGGCTCTGTTTCAGAGAGATGTGTGAAACGCATAAAGGGCAAACCGACGAGAAGCGCAGGGAGGAACTTCGGAAAACCGACTGGTCGTTCCTCATTCCCCGGTAAGCCGATGCGGGCAGGCAGCAGCGAGCACACCAGATTGATCGGCTGGAACGGCGTCCGGATTACCATCCCCGCCTGCTGGGAAACCCGGGTCAAGGAGCCGCGCCACCTGATTTTCGAGGACGAGTTCCAGCCCATGCTGCAACTCCGCTGGGACACGATCCGCTCTTCGCCAAAAGATGTGCAGCGGATAGCCGCGGCCTTTACCGAGCGGGCCGAGACGGTCATCCTGGCGGACGCGCTTCCCCCGGAGTGGCGCCGGCTTGAGAAAAAATTCCAGATACTTGCCTGCTCCGGCAACAGGGAGGGGACACCGACCGGCGGCTTGTTCCGCTGCCCGCAATGCCATGCCCTGTTCCAGTTCCAGGTTTTCCCCGACCATATCCCCGGCCATGTGGCTGTGACCACCTCGGCGAGCGATTGTCTGACGACACTCTCCTGTCACGGCCACCCGGAGCCGCTCTGGCGCATCCGGGATTTTTCCCTTATCGCCCCGCAGCCCTTTTGCTTTACCGACTCCTCCTTCATGGCCGGGCTGACGCGCCTGTCGTTCCGGGCCGGTCCCCTGACCCTTGACACCTGCACGCTGGCCCCGGCCGATGTCAGGCTGAGCCGGCAGCCGCTTGCGGAAATCCTGCTTATCCTGACCGCGACTCCCGACCTGGAAATACGAGAATCAGAGGATCATCAAACCTGCGAAGGATTCAGAAGCCCTGGAATCGCCGGCCGGATTCTCCTGCGCATGCGCCGCTGCAACCCTTTCGTCCGGGCAAAGATCTGGCACGACCGCCCCCATAACCGGCTGCTGGCCTTGGTCCTCACCGGTTCCCGGCCGATCCCCAACGATCTTCTGCCGACACTTGCCGGAAACTATGCGATTGTTTAAGAAAAAAAATGAACCGCCGGCCGACCCGCCGACCCGCACCGAAGCGCTGCGCTGCATCCCTGCGAAGGCGGCGTCGGCGGCC
>CAYTVF010000138.1:0-11359 GCA_964441345.1 uncultured Desulfopila sp.
CTAACCCCCTCCCGCAAGGGGAGGGGGAAGTCTCAGGGGACCGGAGTAATACGATCGACAGTGACATTACTCGCCCAGAGCATATCGATGAGACCTTCGTTATCATCGCCGCTGATCTGAATCGTGATCAACTGATGCTCCTTGCTGAACTCAAAAAACTGGGTGATGGCGAGTATCTCTTTGCCTTGTTTTTGAAAGGCCTTGATCATTTTATAAAAGGACTCGGGCTCGTGATCGATTTTCAGGTCAAGACGAGTTCCGGGCCGGTTGGTGGCCATGATCTCCAGGAAGGCATCGAGGATATCGCTGATACTGAGGATGCCGACCAGTTTTTTGTTCTCCACCACGGGAAGGCCGTCGATCTTGTTGCGGCGCATCTTCCCGGCTGCCTCGACGAGGGTATCGTCCGGTCCGATGGTAATCGGCGATGAAGTCATTACCGTCCTCACTTCCGTGTGGTCGGCAATGAATTCTTCTTCACCGGTCCCCTCCGCGTCGAGGATCGACGGCATGACCTTTTCCAGATCGTTCGGGCTGACGACCCCGACCAGCACCCCGCCCTCCACCACCGGAAGACGCCTGATCTTATGCTCCTTCAGCAGTCTTGCCGCCAGGGCGATGGTCTCGGTCGGAGCAATGGTCACCACATCGGTACCCATCCAAAGCTTGACTAACATTGCAGTACTCTCCTTTACTAAATCTGTTCTATCGCCGCACCGTGCGGACCTTTAATATTCGAGTGAAAATCAATCATCCCCGTATCGCTGTTCAACATAAAAAAACCCTCACGATACCTCTTTTTCAGGGTTGCCTCGGTATTGCCGATGCGAATGACGGCTCCGGCGCGAACTGCCCCGTTTATCGTAATCTTCTGCCGGCAGGCATAACGCAGGCCGCCGGCAAACAGGTCGGAGCCCAACACTCTGGCCCGGCCGGTACAGGTTATATCCTCAAGGCTGCGGATCTCGGTGTAATACGCCTCCCGGCCGATTCTCACATTCCCCCGGCAGGAAATGATGCCGTAGTCGATGACCTGAATATCCACATCGCCATCGGCCTCGACCATGGCCTCCTTCCCCGTCACCCCGCCCTTGATGACAACGTTGCCGTGGCTGACGATATGGGCCGATTCGACACTGCCGCCGACCACAACATCGCCGCCGGCAATTACCTTGAATCCCGGCTTGACCGATCCGCCGATGTCGACGGCGTCCCGTGAATCGATATTGCCGGTATGAAAATCGACATCGCCCGGGAGAACGTGCTTCGACGTCACTCTGACACAGCTGTCGGAGATTACCGACAACACGCCGGCAAAAGCCGAGCGAAGCTCCCCGGTCTCTTCGTCGTAAATGACATCCTCCCCCATCTTGATCGCCAGATCCCTGCCCGGTATCTGTGCCACTTCATGACCATAAATATTGACCCCCGGTATTCCGGTGGTCGCCGGAACCTTGGTGGCCAGCAACTGGCCCTTGTCGACACCGACAAATAACCGCCGCTCGTGAAAATCCATCCGGCCGTCGCCAAGTTCCTTGCCCGCCTGCCCGCCGATCGCAATCTCGATACGCAGCCGGGCGTTTTCGCCGTTGACCGGTAGCCGGCCACGGGCAATTATCTGATTTTTCTGTGGCCGCTGTTCGGCTTTCACCGCGGCGATGCAGGCGGCAATATTTTTCTCCCTGCCCCCCCAGCGCACACCGGACGTTGCCAGAAGTGCCATTATCTCCGCACTGTCGGGCAACACAGTGCCCTCAAGCGGCGGATAAAGCGTCATCTTGACCGTCCAGCCGTCCTCGCTGATCAGAACCAGCGGCTCAAGATCGACGAGTATCCTTTCACCTGAACCATGCTTTTCCCTGATCAGGCTGGGATATCCGGACAAGGTGGCAAGCAGCGCCCGCCTGTCGGCGGAAAATTCGACAAAACTGCCGGGGACCAGTTCGATCTCATCTTTCCCCCCGCTCTCCTTCGTTCCCGCCCCCTGCCCGCCGCCCTCCAGGGCGACGAGCATCGATCCGGCCGGCATCAGCTGACTCACCGTGAAAGACTGTAGACCTTCGGCCTCGCCGAAGGTCATTGTCTCCGTTCTGAAAAAAACTTTTAGCCTTGCTGCCACTCCCATTCCTCCTGCCATCGGCATAAGAACCGCATTGCCCGCCGCCTGTGGTATCAACCACAAGGAGTATTTCGTTTTATTATAACATGTTTTCCATGTAATATCTTAGCTTTGTTTAACCAAGCAACTTGCCGGGTAAATATCGGCAAAAGTTTCTCTCCGAGTCAAGTTATATCACGCAACATTTTGTTATTCATCCTTTATAACCAACCGCATACGATCATCCGGCCAACAAGTCGGCCAACCCGCTGAAGCGCACAATGTTGCGGGACAGCGCCAGCCGCAGCACCTGCTTTTCGGCCACCAGCCGCACCGATTTTTTGGCCCGGGTGACCGCGGTATAGATGAGCTCCCGGCTGAGGATTCTATTGTCCTCCTCGGGCAGGATAACGACCACCTCGTCGAACTCCGAGCCCTGGCTTTTATGGATGGTCATGGCGAAGACGGTTTCGCAGCGCGGCAGACGATGGGGGGAGTAACCTCGCAGGCTGCCGTCGGCCCGCTCGAACCAGACCTGCAGATCGCCGGAATCCCGGTCCGGCAGACAGATGCCGATATCGCCGTTATAGAGATCGAGGCCGTAATCGTTTCGGGTAATCAACACCGGCCGGCCGGGATACCAGGTGTCGGACCGGCAGAAAAATCCCCGCCGGGCAAGGGACAGCTCGACCCGGCGATTGATGGTGTCTACCCCCCGGTTGCCGTAATGAACTCCGCAGAGGACCCGGAAGCTGTTGAAAAGATGAAATATCTCCCGGAGATCGTGATTCCTCGGCCGGTTAACCGCCGCCATGAAGCGGGCGTATTGCTCTGCGATAGAATCGATAAAGTCGATCGAATCGGCAGCATGCAGGGTAATGTTTGCTCTCGCCGGGGCGGCAAGCAGATCCCAGGCGGTGTCGCTGTCCGCACCATTGATCGCCGCAGCCAACTCTTTGATATTGGTGTCGAAGCGATAGGTTTTCTGCAGTTCGACGGTGTTTGCCGGCAGGCTGCCGATAAAGTCGCCGAGCACCGCCCCCGACTCCACCGAGGCGAGCTGGTCTTTATCGCCGAGCAGGATGAGGCGCGCTCCGGCTTTGAGCCCATCGACGAGTTTGCTCATCATGGCCAGATCGACCATCGAGGCTTCATCAACCACCACCACGTCCCAGGCCATCGGATTTTCCCGGTTATGCCTGAATTGCGGCGAGTTCCGCCGCACCCCGAGCAGCCGGTGCAGGGTGGAGGCCGTCGTCGGCAGCGCTTTTCGGATATTTTCCGGCAGATCGAGCCGCTGCATGCTGGAGCCGACCGACTCGCTCAAGCGCATCGCCGCCTTGCCGGTGGGCGCGGCCAGCGCCACTTCCGGAAGACGGCCACCCTCCGCTGTCTGCAGGAGGATGGCGAGGATCTTTACCACGGTGGTGGTCTTGCCGGTGCCGGGACCGCCGCAGATGATGGTGAGCGCTTTCCCCACGGCAACCTTCGCCGCTTCTTTCTGCCAGTCGATGGTCGATTCGTCTTTTGTGAAATAGGTCGCGAAAAGAGGTTCGGCCATGCCCGGCGCAAAGGTGATTGTCGCCATTGCCCGGATCTGCGCGGCCAGGCGCGTCTCGTAGTGGTAGTACCGGTGCAGATAGAGCCGGCCGTTGTGCAGGACGAGAGGGGTTCGGCCGCCATCCGAGACCAGATGGTTTGCCGCAAGAAACTCTTGATCGGAGGCGGAAAGCGGCAGACAGCTGTGCCCGGCCAGGAGGGCGCCGGATACTCTCCCCGCCAGCTCACGAAACCGCTCTTTCGCCGCTCCCGCCAAGCCGGACCGATCGGCGAGGAATCCGGCAAAATGGCTGTCAAGCGAAGAAAATGGCTGGTCACTCATCTTCCGTCCCTCCTGTTGCCAGGTCCAGCGCCAGCAATGTTTCGTAGTCGGGAAGAGTGGCGAAGACCCCGCTGCCGGGAATTTCCGGAATCATGCCGCGCACAAAGAGGTACATGACACCGCCGAAATGGTCGTGGTAGGAATAGTCGGCCAGGACATTCTGCAGATGACGGTGCAGCACCAGGGTGTAAATCCAGTACTGAAGTCCGTAATTATGGGACTGCATGGCCGTCACCAGGCGATCATTCGCATAATCGGCAAGGGTTGCACCAAGAAAATTCGTTTTGTAGTCGAGGATATAATATTTCCCTTTATATTCGCAGACCAGGTCGACAAAACCGGTCAGATAGCCCCGCATCACCTTGTGGCTGAGGGGGACGACCGTCGGTTCAGCGGCCAGAACCGTATTGATCCGGCCGGTCGCCAGCCGGCTCAGGCGATAATAAAAGGCCATTTCCTTCAAACATTTTTTTTCATCGTCAAGCATGGCCAGACTGAACTGGAGGTCGGGGTTTCCGGCAAAGAGCGGCGTCGTCACCACCATCTCCAGCAATTTTGCGGCGAGGGTGGGATCGACACTCACCCCGTAGCGATTGCATTTTTGTATGAGCAGATCGGCATTCATCTCCTGCCGAGCGATGGCCGCAAACGAATGGGTCTGCAGCAGATCATGGATGACATTGCCGAAACCCGGACCAGCCGGCAGGTCGGGTACCGGCACCGGACGACTCGGGCGGGCAAGGTGAATTGAAGGGCTCGCTGCCTCCTCCTGATCGTACTCGCTCTGCATGGCGAGAGCCGAAAAACTCGACATCTGCCAGTCGGTATACAACGACCGGCCGGAGGGGGCGAGCGGGCGAAGCTCCCGCTGTTCCGGTTTAGCCGGGGCGGCCGGAGGGGCATCGTCCGGTTCGACATTCACCAGCCGCACCCGGTTATGGTGGACCAGGTCCTGCAACTTCGTTTGCTGCTCCCGATACGGCTGCATTCCGCCGACAAACAGCAGATAGCCGAGGGAGGATTGAAAGGAGTCGGCGACACTCGAGTGCGGCTTGACATCCGCCCACATGGTATAGCAGCGGATCTTGGCCCTGGTCAGGGCGACGTAGAGCAAGCGGAGATCCTCGGCCATTTCCTCCTCAATCGCCTTGTCTCTCCGCAGGGCGAACCGGTCGGACCCCAGATCGACCACCAGCCGCTGCCGTTCGTCATGGCAGCTCACCTGATGCTTCTCGCCGCCGAGCCGATTGCTGCGATACCAGAGGAAGGGGCAGAACACCACCGGAAACTCCAAGCCTTTCGCGCCATGCATGGTCACGATCCGCACCGCCTCCTCATCGCTTTCCAGCAGCAGTTCGGTATTCTCGGCGCCGTAATCGTTGCGGCTCATCTGCAGCAGCCACTGGAGAACTTCGCCGATTCCGAGATTTTCAGCAGTCTCCTGCTCCTGGACCAGTTCGAGCAGCTGCTGGATATTGGCGATGGCCCTTTCGGCCATTCTGCCCGCCGCGAGAGTCGGCAACACCTCTTCCACCACCAGCAGCCGGCTCATCATCGCCAGAAATCCCTGCTCCTGCCACAGCTGGTTGTAGCCGAGAAAGCGGCTGTGGAAAGCGCTGAACCGCTCCTCCTCCCGCCACAGATCGTAGAGCATATTGCCGGTCAAGCCAAACCAGGAAATGGTCATCGCGGTTTTCAGCTTCACCATTTCGCCGGGCGAGGCGATGGCCTGCAGGAGCAGCAGCAGCTCCCGGCATTCGACGGTCATAAATACCGACTCCCGGCTGGCAACCACCGCCGGAATTCCCGCATCGACCAGGGCCTGCCGGTAGGCCTCGCCCTGTTTGTGGCTGCGAACCAGCACTGCTATATCATGTGGGGCGAGCAGCCGCTCCTCAGCGGTCTGCAGGATGACCGGGTTGGTCCGGTCGAGCAGTCTGCCGATCTCGGCGACCGCAAAATCCCGGAAACACTCGGTCGCCTTGCCTGATGTCCACCGTTCGCCCTTGTCATTTTCCCCGTCCGCCGGGGGCAGCGTGCAGTAGACCATCCCGGCAAGCGACACCCCATCCCGGCGAAGATCGGCGTCTTGTTCGCCTTTGGCGGCGACGACCGTCCGGTAGTCAAGGGTCGTTTCGGCAAAGTAAAAAGGTCTTGCCCGCGAACTAAAAAGCCGGTTGACTTCCGCAACCAGCAAGGGGTGGGAACGATAATTCTTTTCCAGTGTTAAGAGGTGCGCCGCCGATTTCTTGGCCAGAAAGTAGGAATGGATATCCGCACCGCGGAACTTATAGATCGCCTGCTTCGGGTCGCCGATCAGGTAGAGGTAATGAGCCGGGCCGCCGAAGAGCGTAGAGAAAATATACCACTGGGCCGCATCGGTATCCTGAAACTCATCAATCAGGGCCACCGCGTACCGTCCTCCCAGGATCTCTTGCAGGGCCTGTCCCCTGTCCCCCTGCAGGGCTTGGGACAGGCGGAGAATGAGGTCGTCAAAGCCCATGGTTCCCTGGAGTTCGAGGCGATGGGAGACTTCGGCGCGAAGCTTGCCTGCGAGCTGGATCCGCAGGGTGAGGATCAACTCTTCGGCGGTAGCCTGCAGGTCGTCGACCAGTTGGTCCGGCAATGCCCAGTCGGCAAGATAGGCCTGTTTTTTCCCGTCGCCCCGTAATTTTTGCCCGTTCAACTCCAGGGTAAGGTTTTGCCGGTTGAGTCGCTCGATTTTTTCCGGCAGTACCTTCGTCTTGCCATCAAAGAAATCGTCGAGGGATTGGAACCATTGCTGAAAGCCGTCGCTGAAGTCTCTTTTAAAAAATCCCTTGTCGATTCCGGCCCGGCACCGGTCGGTTAGTTGTCGGCTGTGCGCCCGCCACCAGGCAACGAGTCCGGTCATTGCTAACTCCAGCCGAGTCAACACATCCTCAAGGGTGCCGGCCTGCGGCTCGACTACACAATTCTCCTTGCAGGCCAGAGTGACGCTGGCCAGCAGCGTTTCCGGCGTCGGGAAGGTCCGGGTCAAAAGACCGCAGGGCAGCGGAGCAAGGCTGTAAATTCGGCTGCGCCAGAAATCGTCGGCAATCTGGGTGCGAATGTGCTTGATGTCGGCCAGCAGTTCGACATCGAACAACTGCCCGCTTTCCAGGGCCTGCTCGACCAGCATCCGCTGGCAAAAACCATGGATGGTGAAAATCCCGGCCCGATCGATGTCGGCCAGCGCCAGCTGCAGCCGGTTGAAGGCCTGCGGCCGCTCGTCCTCGTCAATCGCCGCCGCCCAGGCCGCAAGCGTTTCGTCGACCTTGCCGCCGCCGGGCGACTTGTCGGCAAAGAGGTTTCTGGCCTCGACCAGCCTGGTCCGGATCCGCGTACGCAGTTCCTCGGTGGCGGCCTTGGTGAAGGTCACGATCAGGATCCTGTCGATCGGTACGGCAAGCTCGACCACGGCGCGCAACACCAGCATGGCGATGGCATAGGTCTTGCCGGTGCCGGCACTCGCCTCAACCAGGTTGATGCCCTTTTCCAGCTCCATGGTGGCGGACTCAAAGATCCGGTATTCAGGATTCATCGGCCATCCTCCATATCGGACAGAGTATTTCGTGACAGAGTTGCCGGAACTCCTCGCCGCACACTTCGTCCGCCGGAGTGTTGCCGTAGAGCAGCTGCCACTCCGGCTCGTAGCCCTTTTCCATACTTTTGCTGAATGCCTGCATAGCCAGGTCGATGGCCGGGGTTCGGGCCTTCTCATTCGCCTCCTGCCGGGCATAGGCAAAGGCCGGCTCGACCAGCAGCGGCACGGGCCGGCACCACCCCTCGGCAAAAAGGGCAAGCAGCTGTTCCAGTCCCGGCCCCCCGGTTCGGTCGGAAAACGCGATGGTGGTATCCTTGGCGACGATCCGGGTGGTGGCGGCGGGCAACATCTGCCCAGCCACCAGATGGTGGAGCCAGCCGGCCAGCAGATCCCGTCCCCGCAGGTTGCCGTAACGGATGAGCAGGACGCCGTTTTCATGCAGATCGGTCATGCTGCCGATAAGGCGATAGTTGCCGATGGTCAAATCGACCGGCAGAGCCGCTATCGCCGCCCCCATCCGCTGGGCCGCAACCCTCTGCAGAAATGTCTCGATTTCGGCGCGTTTTTCGCTAAAGGCAAGCATGCCCGGCGTGCCGAGCGGCCAGCGGCTTTCGGCCTGAACTATCTTGAAGCAGTCGGCAAGGTTGCCGGCAAGACCCGCCTGCACCAGTTCCTGATCGACCAGATAGCGGTCAAGCCCCGCCGGCGCGAACATCTCGCGCTCGTCGGGCAATTCGGCGCCCAGATCGAGCCGGATGCCGAGACGGTCGGCGACAAAAAACTTCGGCGGATTGGCAAGAAAGCGCAGGAGGTCGGCGAGATGCACCGTCATCATCACCTCATCTTCCGTCCGGCCTCGCCACCACCCATTCCCGGGAAGAGCGCCCCGCTGCAGGACCTCCGCCGTCCGGCAGTAATAGTCATTATAGCTGAAGAGTTTTTTCATACCCCTGTCCCCATCCCCGGTGAAATACCTGCTGCTAAACGGATGAAGCGGATGGTTGACCACGATATCCCCTGCCCCGTAGCAAGTCTCCAGCAGTTCAAGGAATTCGGTCACCACCACCGAAGGCGGGATGACCTCGCCGGTCCGGATCGACTGGCCGACATAGCTGAGATAGAGGTGCGACCGGGCAGCCAGCAGCGCCTCCAGGAACTGGTAACGGTCATCGGCTCGCGGCGAGCGGTCGCCCGGCCGGAAATCGTTGCCCATCAGGTCGAAGGTGTCATGGTTATCGTTTTTCGGGAAAAGTCCGTCGTTCAGACCGACGAGGCAAACCACCCGGAAGGGGATCGACCGCATCGGCAGCATCGAACAGAAGGTCAGCTGACCGCGCAGGAAACCGGAGCTGGAGCGGCTCTCTTTGGCCGACAGGTTGAGCCATTCGCGGATCACCGCGAAGCTCACCGCACCGGTGTGAAACTGGCCGATCGACTCGGCCGGTTCGGCCAGGATGGTCTGCAGTTCGAGCAGCTGCTGTTCATCGGAGTCGCCGAAGAGCTGCTGCACATGGTGGAGAAGAACGGCCGACCAGTCGCCAAGCATCCGGGCCTGGTGAAAATCGCCGCGAGCCTCCTCGATCAACTCAAGGAAACGACAGAGTCCGCCCAGCGGCTGCGCCCCTTTGCCCTCGATATCGGTAAACGGCAGCACGCCGTCGACAAATTCGTCCGCGTCTATGGCGTAGCCCATGAGCAGCCGCTCAAGACCGGCCCGCCAGCTGCCCTCGGTAAAGCCCGGCACTCCCTCCTCGCCGCGCTGCGCACCGGACAAGCCCCAGCGGATGCCGGCACCGATCACCCACTGCTGCAGGGTGTCGAGGTCGGTTGCGGTGAGGCCGAACTGGGGGAAGACCGCCGGCTGGCGCAACAGATCGAGAACCTCGCTCCAGCCGAACCGGCCGCTGAAGAGATCGAGAAATGCAAGAAAAGCGGAGATGACCGAGTTGCGCCGGCGCATGCTGCGATCGGCGATCGAGTGCTGGATATCGGTAAAGACCGCGGGGATGAGGGCGGCGTACTCCTGGATGTCCGGAGCCATGACGATGATGTCCCGCAGTTCGAGACTGCTGTCCTGGTGCAGAAGGCGAAGCAGGTGATCCTTCAGAACACCAATTTCCCGCAGTTTGGAGTGGCAGGAAACCACCTGGACCGAATCGTCTCCGGGTGCCTGATTCTGCGCCTGATTCTGCGGCTGATTCGGAACCATTGGCTCCGGCATGATATCGTCGAGAAGATCCGCCTGGATGCGCTGCAGCAGGGTTGCGGCTGCGTACTCCCCGTCCGCCAGGGGATCGTCATAGCTGTCCGAATCAATAAAGGTCTCGACATTATTCAGCAGCATGTTCTGGAAATCCCGGCCCTGTTGACCAAGTGCAGCCAGCAGCGGATGGTGCAGAACCGCCATCGTCTCGCTTGCCTGAGGCTGCCGGACCATTCTCTTCAGCTCCGTCCGCCGGCTCTCCACATCGCCCCAGTAGTGACGGCAGGGCGACAGCATCAGGAGGTGAACGTCCATGTGCTGCGCCAGCCGGTTGAGATATTCGAGAAATAGCGGCGGCATGGTATGCAGGCCAATCGCCGCGATGCGTTTCGGCAAAAATTTCGCGAGGTCATCGCCCCTGTTCAGCCGGCCGATCACCTGCCGAAACAGCTCGCCCCGATGCGTCTCTCCCTTGGGCTGGCGCGAGAGCCTGCGCCACAGATCCATCTGCCAGCATTCCGCCGGATGGGCGATAACCGCCTCGCCTTTCTCCCATTTACCTAGCATTTCCGACCGCATCAGCTGGTACTGGTCGAAGATGTTGGCCAGTCGCCGGGCGAGTTGAAAGCGTTTCAGTTCTGCATTCTCGCCGGACAGATAATAGCGCAGGGGTTGATACGGTTCGCCGCTCAGATCGCGCAGCAGTTCATCGAGCCACCAGGTGAGAATCTGGCGCTGATAACCGTCCGGACTGATGCCGAGACCGAGCTTATCGGCGACGAACCCCAAAAAATCGAGGGGCAGGAAAAACCGAAAATTGCAGAAACTGCGGAACTCGTCAGTGAGACTCTGCGCCACCATCCGCTCCATCCCCTGACTCTGGATAAGAAACAGTTCGGGCGCAAAGATGTCGGCCTGTCTGTCCTCCCGCAGCAGCAGCGCCAGGTGGTGCAGCAGATTTTCGGTACGATTCGAGACGTGCAGCGTAAGCATGGCGGATGGGCTATTTCCAATTCAGGGGTGAGGAGCCGGCGGGGGAGCCCGAAATCCGCTCCTGCCGGTTTCTCCCGTTTACAGAGTGCGTCAGGCCAGGTATTATTTGTTATTTGTTATTTGCTGCTGATACCGACACCCCCGACACCCACCCCGGCGTACTCGTAGATGCCGAGGAAAAGACCGGCCAGGATGCCGACCGCAAAAAACAGCCGCAACCTGCGATCCCAGGGCAGTTTGTCGCCATTCGCCATATACTGCAGCAGGGCGATGATCACATAGGTTATACCGGCAACGTAGGGTGCGGTCTGGGCGATCTGCCAGAGTGTCGCTTTCAGCGTTGCGACGCTATCGGCGCCCAGCCGCAGGTTGAACACCAGATAGAGCACGGCCGATAAAAATAATGAAATTTTTCCTTGAACGTTAACCATATGAACACACTCGACACTCTGTATTTTCCGGGAACGGATATCCACTCGGTCCGCCAGTATCCGATTTTTCTTTTATTTCAGAAGATTCACCTCATTACTCCGGTGGAGGGAGACCCGGTGGAAGGAGGCAAAGAATCCCCCGATAGTTTCATTAAATCGGGATTCTGTCAAGTACATACTCCCTGCC
>CAYTVF010000139.1:0-5823 GCA_964441345.1 uncultured Desulfopila sp.
GCTATGGGTACGCCCCTGAAGCGGTTCTGGTCGCCGCTGCCATCAGTTGCCTTGGCGGATACTTCGAGGGCAAGATTTTCTATGAGAATGATCGCGATAAACAGGAGGCTTTCAAGCATGGCATTACCGATTTCGAGAAGATATTCCGGGTTCAGGATCTGATTCGAAGCAAGGAGGTAGCCATCGCGGCAACCGGTATTACCGATGGAGAATTTCTCGAAGGGGTGCGGTTTACAGCGAACGGTGCCATCACCAGTTCCTTCGTGGCCCGGGGTGAAACTCACACATACCGGAAATTGGAGACTCACCACTTTTTTGACTTCAAACCCGTTTTTTAAGCAGCGCAAGAGCCAATCGACCAGGCAGGGTCAGACAAAATATCTTTAAATATCTATATAATACCTGCATCTACTGGATTTTAAGCAACAACAGGAGAACACCATGCAACTGATCCCGTCTCTCAATGCCATCTTGCAACGAGATAAAACGACCTATGCAATCGTCCCCAGAATCCCCGGTGGTCTTCTCAGCCGGGACCACCTTGAATCCATCACCAAAGTCGTGAAAAAATACGATATTCCCATTGTAAAAATTACTTCCGGACAAAGAATCGCCCTCGTTGGCCTGCAGGAAAAAGATCTTTTGGCGATTTATGAAGACCTCGGGATGGATCCGGGAAAGGCCACGGAACTCTGCCTGCATTATGTTCAGGCATGCCCGGGAACGGAAGTGTGTAAATTTGGTGTCCGCGACTCCCTTGGCTTCGGCATTATGCTTGAAAACCTGTTGGCCGGAAGAGAATTTCCTGCCAAATTGAAGGTAGGGGTTTCCGGCTGTCAATTCTGTTGCGGCGAAAATTTTGTCCGGGATATTGGGGTAATGGGCAAAAAAAATGGATGGACCATTTCCTTTGGCGGAAATTCAGGGAACCATACCCGAATCGGCGATATTCTCGCAGAAAATGTTACTGATGGAGAAGCCATTGACTTAATTAACAAATGTCTTGATTTTTACCGCAAAAACGCCAGGAAAAAGGAAAGGACATCTCGATTTATCGAACGATTCGGCCTGGAAGACTTCAAGAAAAAGCTATGACGAATACACCCCGGCACTCTGAACGCGATAATCCGAATATCCTGGATGAAGGATTGATGGAGATCGCCGATTTTCCTGCCAACCTTGCCAAAAGCAGATTCGCTTCCCGTCATGTCAATGTCGAAAGACGTTCGCAAAGCAACTCCGTATTTCTGGTCGATGACGACATCTTTACCTCCAGCATGCCACGACCTACCCATTGGTCCGTGGCCTGGTCGGATCTTATGATGACCATGTTTGTCCTTTTTCTGGTCATGTTCGTTTATCAGACGGCACATCAGGAATTCCTGCAGGAAAAGAAACCCGAAATCATCGGCGGCGATACAACGGAGGTTCTGCAGACCCTGGATGTAAGCGGAACCTCTCTCCCCTTTTCGCCGATACACCCTGGATTACCGTTAATGACTGCAGGGACGGTCAAGAGGGTTGAGCGGGTGCACGAGGATGTACCGGCTTTTAACGCAAAATCCCCTGCCGAACAACCGATGCCTTCTCCCCCGAAAAAGGCCCTAACAGATTCGTCCCAGACCAAATTGCCGACAAGCGCTGCCCTGTCCCAAAAAGCAGCTGTTTTGGTCGAAGCCGATGAGGATATACCTCCACCCCTCGCAGCGACCCCGATCCCCGGACCTGATGAAGACGTTGTCGGCCCCCTTCCCCTTGTCCCGGAACAGAAAGCAGCACCTCCCGCCAACACTTTTCAAGAGATGTATACCTTGAGCAAAGATGCCCTGGAAAACAACGATCTTGAGAAATTCGCTTCAATCGATATCGTGCCCGACAAAACCGTGCATATCATTCTGACCGGCGACCTGCTGTTCGATCTCGGCGAGAGCGAGCTTTCCGGAGATGCCCGGAAATCGCTGCAGAAAGTCGCGGCGGTTATCCGGCATACGCCGTATATGATTAATATCGTCGGACATACGGATAACATCCCCATGCGGTCAATCTGGTTTAACAGCAATTGGGAACTTTCGGTATCGCGAGCCAGTACCGTTGCCCGCTATCTCATTGACGAAATAGGAATGGACCCGAACCAATTTGTTGTAAGCGGGTATTCTTCCTATCGGCCGGTACTGCCAAACACTACCGCCGAAAGCCGCGCGAAAAACCGCAGAGTTGAAATCATTATTTCCAAGAGACTCCCAACTCCGTTGCCCGCTACGGCGGAAAACCTGAATTAATAGACCTGCATACTCTTATGAAATATAAAAACCTGATCGGACTTCTTCTCGGCAGCATCCTCTTTTTCATCGGTTTCGCCATCAATGGCAATATCGGTCTTTATTTCAATCTTTCCGGGATACTGATCGTTGTCGGGGGCACGCTCTGCGCCGCTTTTGTCAGCTTCAAAGTCGATCAGTTGCAAAATGTGTCCAAGGTACTTGTCGCGGCCTATCGCAGGCCGATCACCAAGGAGACTGACATTATAAATATCCTCATAGACTTATCAATAAGATCGCGAATGGAGGGAATACTTACCCTGCAAAACCTGGAAAATGAGACAACCGTGCTCTTTCTCAGGAGGGCTCTTGCCTGCCTGGTTGACGGCTATAAAATAGATCAGATTCGCGATATCCTGAATACGGAAATGTACTTCTTTCGTCTCCGCCGAGAGGATTCCGAACGGGTAATCAGATTAATCGCCGACTATTTCCCGGCATTTGGCATCATTGGCTCGGTTGTAGGTCTTATCACCATGCTGGGAGGCATTGGCGATACTTCGGTAATACTCAAGTCCATTCCCATAGCTCTCACCTCCACTTTGTACGGACTCATTTTTGCCAACTTTTTCTTCCTGCCCTTTGCCGCGACAGTAAAAGAAAGGACGAACCAGGAACTCCTGCTGCAGAAAATCATTATGGAAGGAGTAATCGCCATCAATTCCGAACTGAACCCGGTGATTCTCAAGACCAAACTCGAATCCTTTCTTACCCCTTCAGAACGCGAGACGAAGATTTTGTCGTACGCCAAGCTGAGGGAAAGATTCAATATCGAGCGTGAACTGCATAAAGGAGAGGTTAAAGGAGAGATCGACAAAGAGTGAGAAGCGAGCTCCTCAACTCCCTTTTCCCAGATCCTCATCCGAAGAAGTATTCTCCATCCGCCCACTCTGGTCGAGGCCGGCACATAACCCGCAAAACGAGTTTATCCATCTGTATTTTTTAATAATTATTCTACAGACCGGACAATGTCCAAATTCCAGTGCAAAAACAGGTTTTGTATGCTAATACTCATTTGACCGTGATTATTGATAACTTTTCTCAACATTATACCGGGGAGAATAAAGATGCCTTGTCGCATTTTCTTTCAGATCGGAGCATTGCTTTCCATACTCCTCGGCGGATGCAGTGCCGTCACCATGACTCAGCTCATGGCGGACGGCAAGCAGCCGCTTTCCCAGAAGCAACTGGCCAGTCTCCTCCCGAACGCCACCATCCATCTGGAATCTATTGATTTTGACGGAGAGATACACTTCCAGGCAGACGGCCGGCTCGTTGCGAAAAACCGGCAGAACGAGACAGAACAAGGAAAATGGGAGATCAATAAAGAAAATCAGCTGTGCATGAAATTTGCGCACTGGTATTATGGCGATTCTCGTTGCTACAGGATCATCAACGAAGACGCAAATACCTATATTTTTTTTACCGCAAACGGCGCCCGCATGTATACCGGCCGGATGCAATCGGGGCAGGCAACCAGCATGACCCGGGAAGGTGGGCGCCAGCCTGGTCACGATGACCCGCCCGGCCCGGCTTCGCCAACCCGCACTGCCATTGCCACGGCGGAAAATCGAGATTCCGGCGGCAGCAAAGCGCCGAAGCTTTCCGAGCAGGAAATGAAAATCTCTCTACAATATCTGGCCCGTAACTGTCCCGGCTGCAATCTGTCCGGTACCGATCTGCAAAATGCGCACCTGGTCGACGCCAACCTGGCCGGTGCCGATCTGGCGAAAATCGATCTGAGCGGTGCCAACCTTCGCCGGGCAAACCTGGCTTGCGCCAATCTGACCGGTGCCAGACTCGTCCGCACCAATCTTGCCGGCGCCAATCTGTCCGGCTGCAATCTTGCCGGTGCCGATCTCACCGGCAGCAACCTGATTCGGGCCAATATGACCGATGCAAAACTCGAGGGCGCCATCTTAACCGGCACCCTCCGTGAAAATATCCAAGGAATGAACAAATAAATATGAGTGCAGGATTCACCCATCTTCATGTCCACACCCAGTACAGTCTGCTCGATGGCGCCATACGCATCGCCGATCTCCTGGAAAAATGCAAGGAATACGATATGGACAGTGTTGCTATCACTGACCATGGCGCGATGTTCGGTGCCCTTGAGTTTTACTCCAAGGCCAAAAAGGCCGGCATCAAACCGATAGTCGGCTGCGAATTGTACATCGCCCCGGGCGACATGCGGGAAAGAAAGGCGGTCGACGGGACTATCGCCTATCACATCGTCTTGCTGGCAATGAACCACACCGGATATCAGAACCTCATGAAGCTCGCCAGCATTGCCCAGTTTGAGGGATTCTACTACAAACCGCGAATCGACATGGAGGTGCTGAGGGAAAACAACGAGGGGATTATCGCCCTTACCGCCTGCCTGCATGGCCAGGTGCCTTATCTGATCGGCAAAAACGATATGGCGGGGGCTAAGGAAAAAGCGCTGGAGCTCTTCGAGATCTTTGGCGACCGGCTCTATTTCGAAATCCAGGAAAACGGCCTGTCCGAGCAGCAGAAGGTCAATGAGGGCTTAAAAATCCTCGGCGCGGAATTGGGCATCAAGCTGGTGGCGACCAACGACTGCCACTATCTCAACCGCGATGAAGCGCACGCCCACGAACTTCTCCTGTGCATCCAGACCGGCAAGACCATCAACGACCAGAACCGATTCAAATTCTCCACGGACGAACTCTATTTCAAATCCCCGGAGACGATGAAAAGGAGTTTTTCTTACTGCCCGGAAGCGATCGCCACCACCCAGGAGATCGCCGACCGCTGCAATCTCACGATCAACTTCGGGGATTACTATTTCCCCAATTTTCCGGTGCCTGAGGGAGAAACCCTCGATTCGATGTTCACCAAGGCCTGCTGGGATGGTCTCAAAGCCCGCTTCAACGAAATGCGCAAGCTGGGCACCTTTACCCCTGAGGTCGAAAAGGGCTACACCGAAAGACTGAGGACGGAGATCGATGTCATTACCGCGATGGGTTTTCCCGCCTACTTTCTGATCGTCGCCGATTTTATTAACTGGGCGAAAGACCGGGATATTCCGGTCGGTCCGGGCCGCGGCTCCGGCGCCGGGAGTCTGGCCGCCTACGCGATGCGCATCACCAATATCGACCCCATTCCCTACGGCCTGATCTTCGAGCGGTTTCTGAATATCGAACGAAAATCGATGCCCGATTTCGATATCGATTTCTGCCAGGAAAGAAGGGGCGAGGTCATCGACTACGTCCGCCAGAAATACGGCGGCGCCGAACACGTGGCCCAGATCGTGACCTATGGCTCGATGAAGGCCCGCGGCGTCATCCGCGATGTCGGCAGGGCCCTTGATATCCCCTACGGCGAGGTCGATAAAGTCGCCAAGCTGATCCCCGACCAGCTGAAAATGACCATTAAAAAGGCCATGGCCGAGGAGCCCAAGCTGCAGGAAGCGGCCGACCAGGACCCGCGCATCGCCGAACTCCTGTCGGTGTCGAAAACCCTGGAGGGCCTCGCCCGC
>CAYTVF010000139.1:5849-11321 GCA_964441345.1 uncultured Desulfopila sp.
GGAGTAGTCGTTTCCCCGGGACCGATGACCCAGTACCTGCCGACCTGCCGGGGCAGCAACGATGAGACGCTCACCCAGTACGACATGAAGCATACCGAGATGACCGGCCTCATCAAGTTCGATTTTCTCGGCCTGAAGACCCTGACGGTCATCGACAAGGCTCTCAAGCATATCAAAAAGGATATCGGCACCGAGTTGAATATCGATGCCATCCCCATGGACGATGCCAAAACCTTCGATCTCCTCTGCCGGGGCGATGCCCAGGGAGTCTTCCAGCTGGAGAGTTCGGGCATGCGGGAGCTGCTGGTCAAACTGGCCCCGGAACAGTTCAGCGACCTGATCGCTCTCGTCGCCCTCTATCGGCCCGGACCGCTCGATTCAGGCATGGTCGACGACTTCGTCGAGACCAAACACCGGCGAAAGACCGCCAACTATCCGCTCCCGGAAATCAAACACGTGCTGGAGGAGACCTACGGGGTTATCGTCTACCAGGAACAGGTTATGAAGATAGCCAATATCCTGGCCAGTTATTCCCTGGGAGACGCCGACATCCTGCGCCGGGCGATGGGCAAAAAGATCGCCGAGGTCATGGATGCGGAAAAAGAGAAATTCATGGCCGGAGCCCTGAAAAACGGCCACCCGAAAGACAAGGCCGAATATATCTTTGATCTCATGGCCAAGTTTGCCGGCTACGGTTTCAATAAATCCCATTCCGCCGCGTACGCCCTGGTTGCCTACCAGACGGCCTATCTGAAGGCGCATTACATGCCCCAGTTCATGGCCGCCCTGCTCTCCTGCGATATGAACAACACCGACAAGGTGGTGCTCTATATCAACGAATGCAAGGAACATAACATCGAGGTTCTCCCCCCCGATATCAACGAGAGCATCAAGGATTTCAGTGTCATCAACGACCGGATTCGTTTTGGTCTCGCCGCGGTGAAAAACGTCGGCGAATCGGCCCTTGACTCGGTAATCGAAGAGAGGGAGAAGAATGGCCGCTACACGTCGATCGGCGATTTCTGCAACCGGATCGACTCACGGAGGGTGAACAGCCGCGTGATAGAGAGCCTGATAAAATCGGGCTCCTTCGATTCCCTCGGCCATAAACGCGCCCAGTATTTTGCCGTGCTCGACAAGGCGATGGAACAGGCCAAGGCGACGCAACGCGATGTCCAGAGCGGCCAGATGTCCCTGTTCTCGGTGGCGCCTCAGACCCAGTCGCAGCCGGAAATCGCCGCGATTCCCATGCCCGATATCCCGGAGTGGGATGACCGGAAAAAACTCGCCTTTGAAAAGGAAACGGTGGGCTTCTATATCACCGGCCACCCCCTCGACGCGGCGCTCCAGGAAATCAATACCATCATCGACAGCACCATCCAGAACCTTGGGGAATTGAGCGACGAGCAACCGGTCCGCATCGGCGGGCTGATTCGCACCTGCAAGAAGCATAAAAGCAAACGGGGCGACCCGATGGCCTTTCTGACCCTTGAAGATATCTATGAATCGGTGGAGGTCGTGGTCTTTCCCGATGCCTACGCCAGCTGCGAAGAGATCCTTTCCTCAACCGATCCGGTTATCGTCCAGGGAACCGTGAAAAAGGATGAACGGGGGCCGAAGATCATCGCCGACAGTATCGATTTACTGCCGGCGGCGAGGGAAAAATACACCGAATCGGCCCGGATAAGACTCGAAACCGATAAGCTTTCCCGGCAACAGATGGAAAAAATTAAGAAAGTGCTGTACCAGTACCATGGCTCCTGCCCGGTCCTCATCACCCTGCACTTTCCCGGTCGTGGGGAAGTCGATATCGAGGTTCTGAAAGACCTCACTATCATGCCGTGTCGTCCGCTCACCGATATGGTCGAGGAGATCCTGAACTACAAAGCGGTCACCTTCAGCAAGAAGCCGATTGCGCTGGCCCAGAAGAAAAAACGCTGGGACAATCAGAAGACCAAGCCGAACTGAACTTCAGCTTGGGCGCTACTCGAACGACAACCCGCACTCCGGGCATGCGCCGACCGTGGGAGAAAACCTGCAGCCGCAGGCCGGGCAAAGGGTTTCCACGGCCTGGTCATCGAAAACGGCATGGGCATTGGACAGATCGTGGCTGTCGAGCGCCGTGCTTTTGACAAAATCCTTGGCCAGTATCGCCAGAGCCGCGTCGACATCCTCACTTTTGATCTGCAGAAACATCTCCGGCCCGCAACAACGCCGGCCGCAGCTTGCCTCGTCGCCGGCGATCAAGGCAGGAATCCGCTCCTCCGCCAGCACCTTCCGCAGATATTTCATGTCGGCGAGCGGCCCCTTGCGGATGCTTACCAGATCATCCTCAGGTGAAAGTTCCATGCTGCGAAGGGACAGTTTTTCCCGGTCCCGCGCCATCTGACCGATCTTGTCGCCGCCGCTGATAAGCGGCACCTTGCAACTCGCACAGCAGGCAATGGTCGGACGATATTCATCGCCGCAGGAGGGGCAGTAGTTCATCTCCCGGTCGATGCCGTCAACGAGCCGTGCCGCCTGGTCATCGCCGCCGGGACTTTCTGCCGGTCTTTTTCGAAAAAATTTTAAAAACACTTCACCCCTCCCCGCATCCCGCCATTCCGAACTACAAAATGTAGCGACTGAGATCCTGATCTTTCACAATATCCAATAATTGCTTGCGGACGTATTCCGCCGTCACCACGAAGCGCTGGTCGGGCAACTCGGGCGCATCGAACGACAGGGTATCTAAAACCCGCTCCATTATCGTATGCAGGCGGCGAGCGCCGATCTCCTCGGTCGTTTCATTGACTTCCACGGCAATCGCGGCGATTTCCTCAACCGCTTCATCGGTAAACTCCAGGTCGACCCCTTCCGTCTTCAAAAGGGCCACATATTGCTTCACCAGAGCGTTTTCAGGCTCGGTGAGAATGCGGATAAAGTCCGCCTTGCCCAAGGAATGCAGTTCTACCCGGATCGGGAAACGACCCTGCAACTCGGGGATAAGATCGGACGGTTTGCTCATATGGAAGGCCCCGCTGGCAATAAACAGGATATGATCGGTTTTCACCATGCCGTGCTTGGTGCTGACGGTTGCGCCTTCGACTATCGGCAGCAGGTCGCGCTGAACCCCCTCTCTTGACACTTCCGGACCGTGGCTGCCGCCACCGCCCCGCGAAGCGATTTTGTCTATCTCGTCCAGAAAAATAATTCCTGTTTCTTCCGTACGTCTGAGGGCCTCTTTAATAACCTTGTCCATATCGACCAGTTTTTCCATTTCTTCCTTTTTGGTCGCATCGAGTGCCTCGGGCACCTTCATCTTGCTCTTTTTTTGCTTCCTGGGGAAAATTTTGCTGAAGGCATCCTGGAGACTGGACTGCATGTCCTCCATGCCGGAGGTAGTCATGATTTCAACCATCGGCATCGACTTCGACTCGCTCAGGGACACCTCGAGTTCACGGTCGTCGAGTTTGCCGTCCCGCAACATTTTCCTGAATTTTTCTCTGGTCGAGTGTTCCCCCGGTTCATCTTTTCGGACAGGCAGGTTGGGGTTTTGCAGGGTAAAGGAATGCCCCCCCTCCGGTCCTATTGATGACAGCGGGCCGGGACCGGGCGGCAGCAGGAGATCGAGTATCCGGTCTTCGGCATTGGCTTCCGCCACCCCCTCGATCCGGTTCTTTTCCTCCTCTTTCACCATATTGATAGCCAGATCGACAAGATCGCGAACCATCGATTCAACATCCCGGCCGACATATCCCACCTCTGTGTATTTCGATGCCTCGACCTTGATGAAAGGCGACTGGGCCAATACGGCCAGCCGTCTGGCAATCTCGGTTTTTCCTACTCCCGTGGGACCAATCATTATGATATTTTTTGGTGCTATCTCTTCACGCAAGGGTGATGGGACCTGCCTTCGCCGCCAGCGATTGCGGAGGGCTATTGCCACGGATCGTTTGGCATCCGCCTGGCCGACTATGTATTTATCGAGTTCCGCGAGGGTTTCTTTCGGTGTATGTGACAGATTTGACATTATATTTTTTCGACGATTATTGAGTTATTGGTAAACACACAGATATTTGCCGCAATCTCCATGGCCGCCCGGCATATCCCCTCGGCATCAAGGTCGCTGTGCTCAACGAGCGCCAGTGCCGCGGCCTGCGCGTAGGGTCCACCCGAGCCGATGGCCAGGATGCCCTTATCCGCTTCGATAACATCGCCGGTCCCCGACAGCAGCAGCGAGTGTTCCTTGTCAACGGCAATCAGCATGGCCTCCAGCCGTCGCAGGAATTTATCGGTTCGCCAGTCCTTGGCCAACTCGACCGAGGCACGAAGCAGGTTGCCGCTATACTGTTCCAGTTTCTGTTCCAGCTTGTCGTACAGGGTGAAGGCATCGGCGGTTGCGCCGGCAAATCCGGTAATGACCTGGTCATGATACAGCCTCCGCACCTTGCGCGCCTGATGCTTCAAAACAGTATTGCCAAACGAGACCTGGCCGTCTCCGGCCAGTGCTACCTGCCCTTTATGGCGCACCGCAATTATTGTGGTGGATCGTATTTTCATTCGTTCACTCTTATAGATTTATGTTTTTTCAGGATTTGACAAGGGATGGGCCTTGTCATACACGTTCGCCAGGTGATCCAGCGTCAGATGGGTGTAGCGCTGGGTGGTCGACAAACTGGCATGCCCCAGCAATTCCTGGACGGACCGCAGGTCCGCGCCCATCTCGAGGAGGTGGGTGGCGAAGGAATGGCGCAGGGCATGAGGCGTGACAAGCTGAGGGATGCCTGCCCGCTCTCCGTATGCCTTGACCATTCGCTCGACACTCCGGGCAGACAGCCGGCTCCCTCTGCCATTGAGAAACATGGCATCCTCTTCGGCGGTCCTTCCCCGCCCGGCCCGTTCACGGATCAGCTGCATCCGCTGGGGCAACCAGGCGCGCACTCCCTCGATGGCAGGACGACCGACGGGCACCAGCCTCTCTTTGTTTCCTTTGCCCCGTACCGTAAGCACTTCCTCGATGAAATCAAGGTCGCCGAGGTTCCTCGATACCAGCTCGGAAACCCGCATTCCCGTTGAATAGAGGAGTTCAAGGATGGCCCTGTCCCGATGCATGTAGGTATCAGTGGGAAGAGGCGCCTCAAGCAAAGCAAAGGTTTCATCGACTGTGAGAAAAACCGGGATAAAGCGGCCGATTTTCGGTCCGTTTATGCCGGTCAGCGGATCGTTCTTGACCATTCCCCGGCGCAGGGAAAAACGGAAAAATGTGCGCAGAGCGGACAGTTTTCTTGCCACCGTGGCACTGCAGTTATGACCGTGCAGGCTGACGACGAATGACCGCACCCGGCCCGCGTTTATGGTATCGAGGGGGCAATCCTTGCCGAGATGGTTGTAAAACTCCACCAGGTCACGCCGATACCCGCTGACCGTATGCAGGGAATACCCCTTCTCCGTTTCCAGCCATCTTGTAAAAAGGTCAATTGTCTTTATCAT
>CAYTVF010000140.1:0-11261 GCA_964441345.1 uncultured Desulfopila sp.
CTGCCGTCGGCGGCGATCCCGCCGCGGTGGGCCATGCGCGCAAGCGATGCGATCGCCGTGCGCACGAGCTTATGGCTGGCCTCGCCCTCCAGATGGGCCATCAGCCCGAAACCGCAGTTATCTTTTACCGCTTGCCGATTGTACAGAGCCATCGCGTCCTCTTCATTTCTTCCAGTCTTTGCTTCAGATAAACCGCTTCATCAGCTCGTCGATGGCCGCATCGACGTTGTCCGGGTTTATTCCGGCGCTTGCGCAGGTGGCTTCGACATGCTGCCGTCTGCCGTTATCCGCCAGGTCGCCGATCCCGCGAAAAAGTCCCATCCGCCGGCCGACCTGATAAATCATCTGCTCCGCCGGCGGCATATCGATAAAGCTCGTGACGAGCCCGACCATCCTTTCCTTATCCCGCGGATAAGTGCCTTCGACATCCTCGAAAAGGTTCAGGATATGGTCGCTTTTCACCGTACTGGTTATCCCGTCCAGGGCCGTGAGAAAGATGAGGAGTTCCCGCGCGGTTTCCAGGTCGCTGAGCTTTTCGAAATCGCCGCGCCGGTACTCGTCATACAGTTCGACATGATTGGGAATGGCGAGACTGCGGAGACGGATGAAATCGGGATTGATAAGGTTCAGGGCGTCGGCGCTCTCTCTGGCATGTTCCTCGGACAGCTCGCGGCCGCCGAGCCCCGGCATGATATATTCGGAGAGTTCCATGCCGGCCTGTTTGATCTTTCTTCCGGCCACGATATGGGTCTTCTTGTCGACGCCTTTGTTCACCCGGGCAAGGACCTTGTCCGAACCCGATTCCATGCCGATATGGATCCGCGAGAGTCCGGCTTCGGCCATCTGGGATAGGTTTTCATCCGTAATCCCGGCAATGGTATGCGACCGGGCATAGGAGGTGATCCGATCGACCCAGGGAAAACATTGCTGCAAATGGCGGAGGATGACGAGCAGCCGTTCCGGCTTGATAATGAGGCTGTTGGCATCCTGCAGAAAGATCGAGCGCATTCCGGACCTTGCCCAGTTCAGCGCGGCGCCCAGCGCAGCCCGGTCGGCCGGTCCGTCCATGGCCCGAAACCGTTCGATATCGGCCGGGTAAACCTTGCCGTTTTTCGCCATACACTCCCGGATCGCCAGAACATAGCGGTGCACCCTGTCTATATCCTCCAGCACATCCGCCACCGACCGCAGGGAAAACTTCTCGCCCTTGTAGACCGGGCAGAAGGTGCAACGATTCCAGGGACAGTTGCGGGTGATGCGGACGAGGAGACTGCCCGCCTCGCTGGGCGGCCTTATCGGTCCCTGCTCGAAACCCCGGTATGACGGCGGGGCATTGAGGTGATTTTTACGCACGATATTTTCCTTTGATGGTTATGAACGTTACAAGGTGGGACGTGACCTCGACCTCACCGCTTCCAGTGTATCATATTTGAACGTAAAAATGCATGGCCGGGCTAAAATGTTCTTCCCGAAAACGCAAAAAGGGCGGGCAATCCCGCGGGAATGCCCACCCTCAATCTTTACACTGCAAACGAAAATGAAATCGTTCGTTCGATTACTCGCCGGTCTCAACCTGATAGTCCGCACCCCGCCAGGCAAAGATCCCGCCCGGATGCCGGTAAACGTTGGTGTAGCCAAGCTTTTTGGCCCATACGGCGCCGTTGTGGCTTCTGGTGCATTTGACAAAACCGCAGTAGACGATGATTTTTTTATTTTTGTCCGGGCCGAGCAGTCTGGCATAGTCCTCCTGGCTTTTGCCGTCGGTCTCCTTGCTGTCCCATTCCTTCATATCGGAGATGGGGAAGAGGAATTGCCTGGCGCCCGGGATATGCCCTTTCCTGTAACTGTCCTCATAGGGCATGGTGTCGACGATGACCACATCCCCACCGGCCTTGATGACGGCCTGCAGTTCTTCGGTGGTGATCATATCATAACCGCCGTTCATTACCTCCCGGACAAGCTTGACCGCTCCCGCCTCTTTTTCCACCTCATCCTTGAACTTATCGGTGCCGAAGGCATGGGCTGCGGATGCGGCAAATACTGCCAGTACTACTGCGAGCACAATCTTTTTCATCGTTTCGATTCTCCTTATACTTGAAATTTGTACCGATACCGGTGGTACCAGAATGAATAGGCAAGGGGCAACAACATCACGATATCGCGGACGAGTGCGGTTTTCAGGCCATGAAAGGCCTGTCGCTCGGGGTCTTCCGGACCGAAACAGCCGCAATCGATATCCAGACCGAGCCAGATGGCATAGGACAGAACGGCAATGAACACCAGCAGCAAGGCGGCGACACCTGCCTTGCAGGGCAAACGATTCAGCAGCAGGCCCACGGCGAGAATAATTTCCATAACCGGCAGACCAACCGCCATCGGCAGCAGAAGAGAGTCCGGCAGGATGCCATAGGCATCGATTACCGCCGCAAACCCGGCAACATCGAAAAGCTTCGGCACCGCCGCAATAAGAAAAAACAGGCCGATCCCCCATCGACAGAGACGATCCACCCACAGCAACCTCTCCCGTTTTTCGCCGATCGCCGCCATCCGTCTCTCTCTTCCGTCTGAGTTGTTGTGTCGTTGTGTTCTTGTTCCGCCGAGTGGAGTTCCGCATGCCCCTGCCGCCACCTAACATGGTTGATTTGCAACCGATTGTCCAATTGGTAATTTCTATCGACGTCGGCCAACCCATTGCTTTTCGGACCGGCAAGGAGCTCGTTCTTCGACCAGGAATTTTCTGCGGAAGCTACAAGATGAGCCTTTATCGCTTAGGGGGATTGCGAGGAAATATCTTCATGCTGCAGCGGTCGCATGCTCTTTAACCGGAAGAACCAGAAGAAGTAGGTTCAGACTCTAGTCGAGAGCATGCGCACGATGGGCCGGGACGTTGTATTTATAGTAGGAGTGACAGATCCCTTCATCGGAAATCATGCAGGGTCCGACCGGGTTCTGCGGCGTGCAGGCCGTCCCGAAGGCCGGGCAATCGGGCGGCAGCCCGCGGCCGCTGATGATGGCGTTGCACTGGCACATGCAGGATTCCTGGCCCTCTTCGAAGCGGACATTGAAGCGCTTGGTGGCATCGAATAACGAAAGTTCTTCGCGAATGACAAAGCCGCTCCGTTCGATGGTTCCCAGGCCGCGCCAGTCGGTGTCGACGGCAAAAAAGACATCGGACACCATCTTTCTCGCCTTGCGGTTGTCGGCGGAGGAATAGGTAAAGGCCGAGGTGTCGTCGAATACCGACTCGTTGTTTCTGATCTGCTTGACCAGACTGACCAGCCCTTCCAGAATATCGACCACCTCAAAGCCGCCGATGAAACAGGAAAGATGATGTTTCTTGGCCAGCTGGGTATATGCTTCCGTATCGGAGATGGTATTGATATGGTCCGAACAGAGCAGACCGCGGATATTCAGATCCGGATCAAGCATCAGGAGATCGATGGTCGGGGGCAACAGTCTGATAGAGGGGAAAACACAAAAATTCTCGATACCGAGCCGGGCCGCTTCAAGTATCGTCTCGGCAACGGAGGGCGCGGTGGCCTCAAAACCGACAGCCGGATAGACCACGGTAAAATCGGGCTCCCGGCGGGCAATATCCAGGGCATCCATGGGGGATGTGATGGTCTCGACCCGGGCCCCTTTTTTCCAGATACTGAGCAGCGATTCCTTGCTGCCGGGCACCCGGATGAGATCCTCGCAGGCAGCGGTGATCACGTTCGGCTGCATGGCCACCTTAACAAAGGCGTCGATATGCCCGGCCGGCATAACACACACACTGCAGCCGGGGCCTGCCACCAGTTCGAGCATCACGGGGAGTTGCCGCCGGAGATCGTGTTTGAGGATCGCTCTGTTCTGCGTCCCGCAGACGACCATCAGCCGCATCGGCCGGTCAACGAGATGATGCAGTTCCTCAAGCAATTCTTTGCGACGCTCCAGATCCTTTGCTTCTTTACCGGCTTCCATTCGGATACATCCTTTCAGACCAGGTGAAAATGTCAGCCAGTTTCACCTGGGTCCGAACCTTACTTGTGGCGGAGAAGAATCCCTCCTCCTGAAAACAAAAAAACAAACAACAAAACAACTTTTTACCACTCACTACTCCGCGGCTTCCGCCTCGCTCTTCATTTCTTTATAGCTGGCCGAGTCGGTTACTTTCTCGCGTTCAATCTTGTCAATCTCCGCCCGGGTCAGATGAAATTTTCCGCACGCCGGACAGGTGCCGTCAAACTCGTCGCCTACGGCACGGGCCTTCAGTTCATCGACCGTCATATGATCAAGCTTACCGCATGCACCGCTGGGATTTTCAGCCCGTACCTGCGATCTTCTGGTGTTTGGCATAGCAGCCTCCTGCCTATTGCTGTTTCTTCATCGCCGTCAACGACGAATAAGTTATCTGTATATACTACATTTCCAACAAAAAAAACAACAAAGGGACCGGGTCGATCATTTAACCCGCCACCTTTTTCTGTCCGCCGTCCGCGAGGGTATTGGATCGCTCGCGGAGCGGCGGACGGGACTTCCTAGCCGACTATCTTATCCACTTCTTTTCCTTTGGAATCCACAATACTTACCGATACTGGTATGCCGCCATCCAGGCGGTGGGTTGCGCAGGACATTCAGGGGTCGTAGGCTCTCACCGCCATTTCCACCTGATTAAGCAATCCTTCGTTGTAGACGCCGTCCTTGATGAGCGAGGTCGCGGCCTGCTTGACGCTCATATTCATCGGCGCAATATTGTGGGTGGTGCCGACGATCAGGTTGGCCTTCACGATGCAGCCGTTGTCGTCGGTGGTATAGTCGTGGATCAGGGTGCCGCGCGGTGCCTCGACGATGCCGACGCCGCGGCCGGCCTTGGGCTCGACCTTGGCGCGAACCCTGGGGTCGGTGATGCCTTCCCATTCAAGCAGCTCGATGGTCCGCTCGCAGGCGTAAACCAGTTCGATCAGCCGGGCATAATGATAGAGCAGGGTCTGCTGGGCCGGACGGCCGAAAGAATTCCGGAACGCCTCAAGGGCCGCCTGGGCCTTCGGGGTGGAGATCTTGTCGCAGACATTGATCCGGGCCAGGGTGTTGGCGCGGTAGATCCCTTTCGGAGCAGCCAGGTTCATGTCGAAGCCCTCGTTCCAGGACTTGGCATAGGGCATCTTCGAATAGCTCCACGGCTCGACATGCTCGCCGAGATACTGGGTGTAGTCGCTGCCTTCAAAATCGACATAGCTGCCATCGGCCTTCATCAAGCGCTGCTTGCCGTCATAAAGGCGGAGCGAGCCGTCAGCCCGGTCGACCGTGCCGAGGAAACCGGTTTTGATCACGCCGAGATCGCTGATCACGTCGAGGTATTTGGCGAAGACGTTGTTGATGGCAAAATCGAGGGCAAAGCAGGCGAAATCGAGGAGAGTCCGGGTTCCGGCGAGCAGTTCCCGGCGTTCCTCCTCCATCATCGGCTTGGCAAATCCACCGACCACCCCGGCAATCGGGTGAATGGCCTTGCCGGCGAATTTATCCAGCATCATCTGGCCCAGCTGCCGCATCTTCACCACCTGGGTGGCAAGCTCCGGCGCCGCTTTGACCACGCCGATGACATTGCGCACCGAATAGTCGGCATCCGGCCCGAGGACGAAATCGGGGGCGGCCAGAAAGAAAAAGTGCAGAATCTTGTCGTTGATATGGGCCATTACCTGGCACATTTCCCTGAGCTTATAGCCGGTTTCGGTAGGCGTCACGCCAAAGGCGCCGTCCACCGCCTTATTGGAGGCGAGGTGGTGCATCCAGGGGCAGATCCCGCAGATCCGGTTGACGATGCGGGGTACCTCTTCCGCCGGTCTTCCCTCAATGAATTTTTCAAACCCGCGAAGGGACTGGATGTGCAGAAACGCATCCTGCACATTGCCGCCGTCGTCCAGATGTATGGCGATCTTGGCATGTCCTTCAATGCGGGAAACCGGTGCAATATTTAAAACCTTTCCCATCTTAATCCTCCTTATCGGCCCGTGTTTTTGTTTTCACCGGCCGAAGTTTTCCGTGGGCTCCTGAAAATCTCAGGATCGAACGGCGATCAACCACTGATTTATAATCTATCCCGTTGCTGGCCAGTGCATTCATCATGTCGAGCAGCTGATTGCCGTCCTTCCTCACCGGTCCGAAGCAGCCGCGGCACGGGACGCGGGCGCTGATGCAGCTCGGTGCCCCGCGCTTGGCACAGCCCGCGGCGGTTACCGGGCCCATGCACATATAGCCCTGTTCCAAGAGACAACGCATTTCAGAGATCGGCGCGCCCGGCTTGAATTCGGCGTTGGTAATGAAACGTTTAACCTGTCCGACAGCGCCTTTGCCTTCCCGTTTGGTCGGGCAGGTGTCGCAGACGCTTTTAGTGGGAAGGACAGGCGGTCGGCCTTCGAGCAGAGAAATAATAACCTCGGCGATCGATTCGGGGTTGGGCGGACAGCCCGGCAGTTGCATGTCGATTTTCACCTTCTCGTCGCAGGCATAGACCCGATCAAGCGGCGCCGGCACCTCGATGGTGGGAATCTTAGCCCCCGGATCGGTGGTGACCGTCTGGTAAATTTGTTCCCAACTTGTCTGACGGTCCTGCCCGTTCATCAGGGCGGGAATTCCGCCGTGGGTCGCACAGGTGCCGAGGGCAATCAGCACCTTGCATTTCCTGCGCATTTCTTCCAGTACTTCCAGATGCTCGTGATTGCTCACGCCGCCGGTGACGATGCCGACCACGGCGTCAGGGATAGTCAGCGTCACCCCCTCGCCGCACTGGCCGAAGTACTTATGATCCATCAGTACCGGGGCATGGACGATATCAAGAGCCTCAGTTATAATCGGCACCAGAGCTTCACCGATATTCAAGATGGCAATCTCACACCCCGAACAGGATCCCAACCACTCCAAAGCAGTAGTTACACCCATTTCTCTCTCCTTTATGCCACTTGGGCATCCTGACTATTCACCGGACCCAGTTTCTTGATCCGTGCCGTCATCTCGGTTACCGCCGCGACAAACTTGTCCGGCTCCGCCGAGGATACCCAATTCAAGCTGAATCGCCCGGCCTCATGGCCGAAATCTTCCAACAGTTCGACAACCATGTCGGAGCGGGTCATTGCTTTATAATTACCATCCAGGTAATGACATTCACCGAGGTGTCAGCCGAGCACCATAACCCCGTCGGCGCCCTGGGACAGAGCGTCCATGACGAATTCCGGATGGACCATGCCCGAGCACATTACCCGAATGATCCGCACATTATGGGGATACTGCATTCTGGCAGTGCCCGCGAGATCGGCTGCGGCGTAGGAGCACCAGTTGCAGCAGAAGGCAACAATTTTAGGCTCAAAACTCATGTGATCTACTCCTTCTATTTAAGGTAAATCTCGGAACCCTCTCCGTCCCGCCAGTGGCGAACGGTCCGGAGAACGGTCTGGCCGGACCGGAGAGGGTTCCGAGTTTTTTCATTTTTTAATCACAACATCAAACTGCCAGGGCCGCTTGAATCTGGGCGCTGATCTGTCGCATGGTAAAGCCGGAAACATAGACCCCGCGCTTCGGACAGGTCCCCTGGCAGAGGCCGCAGCCTTTGCACTGGGCCTTGTTGACCGTGATCAGTCTCTTCCCCTCCGCTCCCGCGCCTTCCGCCGCCGCTTTTTCCACCAGGGTTATGGCGTTGTACGGACAGACATCGACACAGAGCGCACACCCGTCGCAATAGTTCTCATCGACAGCCGCCTTCACTGCATCAAGGGAGATGCTGGATTTCGACAAGAGCGTCGCCGCCCTGGCCGAGGCAGCAAGCGCCTGGGCCACCGACTCCTCGATCGGCTTCGGATAGTGCGCAAGCCCCGCCACAAACATGCCGTCGGTGGAGAAATCGACCGGCCGCAGTTTGGCGTGCGCCTCCTGGAAGAAGCCATGGCCGTCAACCGGCACCTTGTAGAGCTTGCCGAGGTCGGAGGCTTCTTCCTTGGGCCGGATCGCCGTGGCTAGAATGACCATGTCCGCCTTAATTTTCAGCGGCCGGTGGAGGACATGATCCCACACCTCGACATCGATGTCCGGACCGTTCTCGACCACTTTCGGCTTGCCGTGCAGTTCGTAGTTAATGAAGATCACACCGAGTTTTCTCGCCTGCCGGTAGAGGGCCTCGCGCTGTCCGTAGGTCCGCATATCCCGGTAGAGGATATAGACGTTGCGCTCGGGGTTTTCCTTTTTCAGGGCGATGGCCGACTGAACCGAATGGGTGCAGCAGACCTTCGAACAGTACATGTTGTCGGCCTCCCTTGAGCCCACGCACTGGATGAAAACAAACCTCCTGGCCTGCTTGATATGCTTTTCCTTCAGTTCGAACAGCTTGTCGAACTGAACCGCGGTGACTACCCTGGTGATGGCATTGTAACCGTATTCAACCGGCGTATACGCTTCGCCGCCGATGGCCACTACGCCGGCACCATGCTCGATCACCTTGGCGACGCCGTCTTTGCCGGTGATGGTGGAGAGGAAATTGCCGACAAACCCTTCCACCCCGGTCACCACACACTCCTTGTGGATGATGATCCGGTCGTTCCAGATGACCTTGTCGATCAGCTTGGCGACCTGGGTCGGCACATGCTCGCCCGACCAGGTGTGTTTGAGACTGAGGGCATTGCCGCCGAGGGTATCGGATTTTTCAACCAGATGGACTTCAAAGCCCTGTTTGGCAAGATTGAGCGCCGCGGTCATGCCGGCAACGCCGCCGCCTATCACCAGTCCCTTCTGGGTGATCGGTACCGAAATCGGCCTGAGCGATTCGCCGAAAGTGACTTTGGCCGCAGCCATCCGCACCAGATCCTTCGCTTTCGCGGTCGCCGCTTTCGGATCCTTGCTGTGCACCCAGGAGTTATGGTTTCTGATATTGGCCATCTCCACCAGATACTCGTTCAGCCCCGCGGCCTTCAGCGTCTCGCGGAACAACGGTTCGTGGGTCCGCGGGGTACAGGCGGCGATGACGATCCGGTTGAGTTTCTGCTCGCGGATCCTTTTGGCGATCATCTCCTGGGTATCCTGGGAGCAGGAAAAGAGATTGCGTTCCACATAGACCACATCCGGCAGGGTCGCGGCGTATTCTTCGACCGCCTTGACGTCGACCACGCCGGCGATATTCGAACCGCAGTGACAGATGAAGACACCGATCCGCGGTTCTTCCCGGGAGATGTCTTTTTCATCCGGAAAAGTCGCGACACTGGTCAATTCGTGCCTGACCGGGGCCAAGAGATCGGCGACGGCCGCGGCAGCAGCCGAGCCTTCAACCACCGACTGGGGAATATCCTTGGGTCCGGCGATCGCGCCGCAGGTGAAGATACCTTCCCGCGAGGTCTGGACCGGAGCAAAGTCGGAGGTGGCGGCAAAATTATCGGCGGTCATCTTGATATCGACCGTCTGCGCCAGCTCAAGCACATGCTTGGGCGTCTGCAGGCCGACCGAGAGCACCACCATGTCATAGAACTCTTCGATCTGACGACCGTTTTCATTGACATAACGGAGCCGCAGATCGCCGCTCACGCCATCGGTTTCGACGCCATTCACCCGGCACCTGACAAACCGCACCCCGGCATCCTCTTTGGCCCGTTCCAGATACTGATCGAACTCCTTGCCGTGGGTCCGCATGTCCATATAGAAGATGGAAGTCTGCAGACCGGGCACGTGATCCTTGGCAATGACCGCTTCCTTGATCGCATACATGCAGCAGACCGAGGAGCAATAGCCGTTGCCGCAGAGGTTTTCATCCCGCGACCCGACACACTGGAGGAAGGCGACCTTGTTGACCGGCTTGCCGTCCGAGGGACGGACCAGATGACCTTCGGTCGGCCCGGACGCCGACAGATAACGCTCCAGCTGGAGGGAGGTGATGACGTTCTTCTGCACCCCGTAGCCCCAGACTTTTGCCGCTGTCGGGTCGAAGGCCTCAAAACCGGGAGCCAGCACCACGGCGCCGACATTGAGCTGATGGATTTTCTCTGTATCGTTGAAGTTTATCGCCCCGGCGTCGCAGACCTTCTCACAGAAGCCGCAGGCCCCCGGTTTCTGCAGACGGATACAGGAATTCGGATCGATCTGATACTTGAGCGGAACCGCCTGGGCGTATTTGACATAGATCGCCTTGCGCTTGCCGGTACCGGCATCGTACTCGCTTGCCACTTTTTTTGGACATTTCTCGGTGCAGGCGCCGCAGGCGATGCACTTCTCGATGTCCACATAACGTGGCGATTCTTTAACGGTTACCGAAAAATTCCCAGCAACGCCGTCTACCTTTACGACCTCGCTGAGGGTCATTAACTTGATATTTAAGTGCCGACCGCACTCGACCAATTTTGGCGCGATGATTCACATCGAGCAGTCGTTGGTGGGGAAGGTCTTGTCCAGTTGCGCCATGGCGCCGCCGATGGCTCCCGATTTTTCGACCAGGTACACATAGTACCCGGAATCGGCGAGATCCAGGGCAGCCTGCATCCCCGTGACTCCGCCTCCCACAATCATTACCGACCCAACTTTCTTTGTGTCCAGCATGATAGGTGTCTCCTCTCTCAATTTTTGTGGCAATATCCTAGCAATTCATAAGCAACAGAATATTAGGCTTTTTTTATTCGCGCTTTCGCCCCTTGCGGAGCAGCAGCACCTCAACTTCACGGTACTCAATTGCTTGTCTATTGCTTGTTTGGCATAATCAAAGAATCGGCAACAAGTTCCCAGATATACTTCACCTCGATGTTCAGATCATATTCCTTGTTAAGCGACTTCATGATCTGATCCCGACAGTTATGGCAGGGCGCGACCACGAGGTGGGCCCCGGACTCGGCGATCTGCCGGGCCTTGATGCGGCCGTAGAACACCCGCTCATCGGAGAAGGGCATGGCCCAGGCCCCGCCGCCGGCTCCGCAGCAGTAGGCGCCGTTACGGTTGGGATTGAGTTCGCGGACATCGTCGCAGCAGGCCCTGGTAACTGCCCGGCCTTCTTCGAAATAGGCCTGGCCGAAGGCCTTGAGGGATTTACGCCCGTAGTTGCAGGGATCGTGATAGGCAACTGCCATGGAGTGCACTGCCTTATTCAGCTGAATCTTGCCTTCCTGGATATATTCGAGGAGCAGATCGAAGACGGTGACGATTTTGAATTCGTTGAGTGCTTCGGGGTACCACCTGTTCAACCCGGACCGGGTTGCAAAGTAAGCGTGGCCTCACTCGGGGAGGAGGAGAACCTTGCAGTTCAGCCTCCGCATGTTGTCGAC
>CAYTVF010000141.1:0-11251 GCA_964441345.1 uncultured Desulfopila sp.
CCTCCCGCAAGGGGAGGGGGAACTTTGTCAATACAGCGTCGAGCGAAACTCCTCGAACACCTTTTCGATCGGGATGGCAAAACCTATCCCTTCGGTATCGCGAAGGATCATCGTCGTCACCCCGCGCGCATAGCCATTTTCGTCGATGAGCGGTCCGCCGCTGTTGCCGGGATTGATAGCCGCATCGGTTTGAATGTACACCTGGCCGTCTTTTGTGCGATGGCTGGAAAAAATCCCCGAGGTCACCGTATGCCGCAGGCCTACGGGGCTGCCGATGGCGAAAACCTTGTCGCCCTGATGAAGGCCCTTCCCCGCCGGCGGCCGTTCGATGAAGGCCCGTTCGCCGGAAAAAAGAGACATGAGGGCCAGATCGTAGGTGTCGCTCACCAGCAGATAATTGGCGGCATGTTCGCTGCCGTCGGCGAGTACGATCTTGATATCCGAAGGCTGAATCTTCCGATCGATCTTGGCCAGCCGCTGTTCACCTTCCTCCTGCTTCGGCAGGATCTTTTTCAACTCCTCCACATGGAAATCGATGACAATGGCCAGCTGACTTCTGTTCGGGCCTTTCGGCAAGCGCTGAAGCTTCTCCTTCATTTCCTCGATCTTTTGTTTTTCCAGGCGAATGAGCTCGCGACCGGTTTCTACCTTTTGGCGGAACTCAGTGAGTTTTGCTTCGTCGAACCGGACCACATGCCGGTTGGTGACAATGTAGTTTTTATTGATAAAAAAACCCGATCCGGTTCCCCAGGGGGCCTCTATCGATACCGTGGCGTTTCTCGCCAGTTCGATGGAGTTGCCCCGATAAACCGGTTGCTCCGAATCGGGCTGCACCGAGGCGACCACTTTTGCCGCCTGGGGTTTGACCTGGGCGACCTGCGGCGGCGGGGCTTCAGGAACCTTGGCTGTCTCCGCCTGCGGCTGACTGACCGGCTGGTTGCGGGAACCGGTTAAATAATAAGTGGTCGCGGCGACGGCCACCACCAGCAGCAGGACCTGCAGGATCTTCATTCCGACAGCGGGAAATTTTCCGGCTTCACCCGCCCCCGCCTTGCTCTCTTCCGCTGCCTTCTGCCTTTCCTGAACCTTGAGGTACTTCGCAAAAATCAGCCCGCAGCCTTCACATTCGACACTATTGACCTGTACATGATCACACTTCGGACAACGCATAATTCTTATCAGCTAGTTGAAGTTATAAGAGATTTCTCGACTTATCCGGTTCCTGGGTTTATGATAACAGGATATACTACAATATTCAATTATCCGGTTTCCGTCGCGAACCTTTTCCCCTTAAGACAATAAGTTATTCACCATGACATTAATCATCAACCGGTCCATATCGATTCCCGACCATGAAATTATTCTTGTGCCCATCCGAGCCCAGGGGGCCGGGGGCCAGAATGTAAACAAGGTATCCAGTGCCATCCATCTCCGTTTCGACATCCGCGGCTCTTCGCTGCCCGATGTCTACAAGGAACGTCTGCTCGCCCAAAATGACCAGCGTCTGACCACCGAGGGCGTGATTGTCCTCAAGGCCCAGCAATACCGGACCCAGGAAAAAAACCGCGAAGATGCCCTGCAGCGGCTGGCCATGATTATCCGCCGGGTGACCGTGATCCCGAAAAAACGGACCCCGACCCGCCCTTCCCTTTCCGCGCGGGAGAAACGGGTAGAGTCGAAGACACTGCGCGGCCGGGTCAAATCGCTCAGAAAAAAAATCATCGACGACTAACCGGCCCGCCCGTCAGCAGGCCCGCCTGTCAGACTACCACCGAAATCACCGAAACCAACGAACAGAAGGAGAAACCATGCAAAACAGAGAATACCTGGAAAACGCCGACCAGCTCATGCAAAGAATACAAAAGGGGGCGTTCCTCACCGTCTCGGCCGAAAGTGAGGTCAATACCATGACGATCGGCTGGGCGACCATCGGCTATATCTGGCAACGGCCGATCTTCATGGTCGCCGTGCGCGATTCGCGCCATACCTTCAGCCTGCTGGAAAAAACCGATAACTTTACGGTCAGTATCCCCGCCGGCGATGCCCATAACGACGCGGTCATGTATTGCGGCACCAAATCGGGCCGCGATTTCGACAAGTTCAAAGAATGCGGTCTGCGGCGGAAGACGGCCCAGCAGGTGCAATCGCCGGTACTGGACATTGCCGGCGTCCATTACGAGTGCCGGATCGTCTACAAATCGGCAATGGACAGCGCCTTCCTCGACCACAATCTCGAACGGCTCTACCCGAAAAAAGATTATCACACCCTCTATTTCGGCGAGATTGTGGCATGCTACGAAACGGAGTAACAGCCAACGATCTGTTTTCACTCTTGGTTCGTCGCGACCTGGCCCGGTACGGCGGGCCATCTTTCCGGCCCGGGCCACAGAGGCCTCGGACGAATTACGTAAAAACGCCTGCATAGAAACAAAAAACATTGCATATTGCCGGCAGTCCTGGTATTAAGGCTGCTTCTTTCCGTTAGTGTCAGACCAGTACATGGGATTTTTGAGTGAATTGCGCAAAAAACTGGACAGACACGTACAAATCGGCCGCTGAGAATCGCTGATGAATTCTCTTTGACAGAAGGCCGATTTTTCTTTCCTGGGCAGGCTTTGCACAATAAGTTCTTCTTTTGGAATTAACTCACTCTTAATAGGTATTACTATGTCTACCGAGTACGACACAACTCCGCTTACTTTTGCCGAACTGGGCTTTACCGGCCCCCTTCTCCAGGCCATAGGCGAGGCCGGCTACGAATGCCCGACCCCCATCCAGCAGGAAATGATCCCCCACGTCCTTGCAGGCAAGGATGTGGTGGGCCAGGCCCAGACCGGAACCGGAAAAACCGCGGCCTTTGCCTTACCGCTTCTCAGCCGACTGAATGTCGGCAATTGCCGGACCCCGCAGATTCTCGTTCTGGCCCCGACCCGCGAGCTTGCCATCCAGGTCGCCGAATCCTTCGAATCGTACGGCAAGCATATGAAAAACCTGAAGGTTCTGCCGATCTTCGGCGGCCAGGATTATGCCATCCAACTCAAGCAGCTGCACTTTGGGGTCCAGGTTGTGGTCGGCACCCCGGGCCGGGTCATGGATCACATCCGCCGCGGCAGCCTGAAAACGGAAACCATCCACAGCCTGGTCCTGGACGAGGCCGATGAAATGCTGAAGATGGGCTTTCTCGACGATGTGAAGTGGATCCTCGAGCAGCTTCCCGGCCGGAAACAGACCGCGCTCTTTTCCGCCACCATGCCCCGGACTATTCGGGACATTGCCCATAAGTATCTGAAAGATCCGGTCGAGATCACCATCAAAGCCAGAACGGTCTCCGCCCAGACGGTCAACCAGCGTTGCCTCATCACCAACGGCATGGCCGCAAAGGTCAACGCCCTGGCCAGGATTCTCGAAGCCGAACCCTTCGACGGGGTGCTTATTTTCGTCCGGACCAAACTGCAGACCGTAGAAATCGCCGAGCAGCTGGCCGCGCTTGGCCACTCCGTCGCGCCCCTCAATGGCGATATTCAGCAAAGTCAGCGATTGCGCACCGTCGAGCAGCTCAAGGCCAAAAAAATCGATGTCCTGGTAGCCACCGATGTTGCCGCCCGCGGTCTCGATGTCGAGAGAATCAGCCATGTTATCAACTTCGACATCCCCTTCGACCCGGAGGCCTATATTCACCGGATCGGCAGAACCGGCCGGGCGGGCAGAAGCGGCGAGGCCATCCTCTTCATCAACGCACGGGAACGTTCGATGCTGCGCTCGATCGAGCAGACGACAAGACAGAAGATCATGATGATGGACCTGCCTTCGACCTCCGCCGTCAACAAAAGACGGGTCGACGGCTTCAAGGCGAAAATCACCGCCACCCTCCAGGAAGATACCTCGTTCTATAAAACCCTGGTGGACGAATACCTCGCAGAAAACAAGATCTCCCCCGAGCAGCTGGCAGCCGCACTGGCCCTGCTCGCCCAGGGCAACAGACCGCTGCTGCTACCGGAACAGAAATTCTCGGAAGCACCGTCTCTCTCCCCGGAGCGGCGCACCGCCAATACCAGGAACCCCCAGACTCGTCCTGCCCGTCCTACACGTCCCGCAAGATCGTCCGCCATCCAGCTGCCGCCGGAGGAAGGAATGGAACGCTTCCGCATCGAGCTGGGCAGCGAGCATGGCATAAAGCCCGCCAATATTGTCGGGGCGATCGCCAATGAGGGCGAGATCAACAGCAAATTTATCGGCCGCATCGCCATCTACGACACCTACAGTACCGTCGATCTGCCCTACGGCATGCCGGACGATGTTCTGCGCCTGCTGCACAAGAGCCGGGTCGGCAACAAAACCCTCAGGATCCAAAGAATCGAAGGCGGCGGCGAAATACCCGGACAGGCAGCCAGGGCGCAGAAGCCGCTCAAGCGCACCGGCACCCCGGGCAATCCGGCCGCTCCAGTCCGAAAAAGCCGGAAAAAAACAGTCCAGGGCCCGGCCGTCTGAGGCAGGAGCATAATATGCTCCACCACACCTTCTGCCATATCCCCGGCATCGGGCTGAAGACGGAAAAAAAGCTGTGGGAGGCGGGCATCACCACCTGGGATGAGTGGCGGACCCCGTCTCCCGTCCGGCTTTCCGCCATGATCCATGCCGATGCGGCGAAAACCCTGGAGAAGTCGCGGGCAGCACTGGCCTGCGACCCGGGGTTTTTCACCGGGAATCTCGGCAGCACCGAACCATGGCGGATCTTCCCGCATTTCCGGGAAGATACCGTCTACCTCGATATCGAAACCACCGGCCTTGACGACTCCGCCGAGGTGACCACCATTGCCCTCTATGACGGCAGGAAGGTGTTCACCTACGTAAACGGCATCAATCTGCAGGATTTTGTCGACGATATCTTGCAATACCGGGTCATCGTCACCTATAACGGCAAAAGCTTCGATATCCCCTTTCTCGAAAGATATTTTCGGATCCGGCTCGATCAGGCCCAGATCGACCTGCGCCATGTCCTGGCGCGGCTTGGCTTAAAAGGCGGGTTGAAGGGATGCGAGAAACAGCTGGGCATGAATCGTGGCAATCTTGACGGGGTGGACGGATATTTTGCCGTGCTGCTCTGGCACCGATACCGTGACTACAATGACCGGAGGGCGCTTGCGACCCTCCTCGCCTATAACGTCGAAGATACGGTCAACCTGGAAAGACTGGCGGTTGCGGCCTACAACCGCAACATCCTTGCAACCCCATTTGGCGACCGGCTCCTCCTGCCGTTTCCCGTACCGCCGGCCAATCCTTTCCAGGCCGATTACGACTGTGTCGAGAGGATCAAACGGTCGCTGAGATCCTGTTAGGTCAGACACTACAGGTCGATCCCCATCCCCTCGCGGGCATAAAACACCTCGGTAGTCCCGTATTTCCCCGGCTGACAATAGACGGTCGCCAGTTCATCCAGCGTCGCATCGGTCCGGTCGGGATCATGATGGAAGAGCGCCAGCTTTTTCACCCCGGCCCGGTTGGCTGCCTCGATGGCGTATTCCATCGAGGTGTGCCCCCAGTTGATCCGTGCGGCATACTCGGCGGCAGTGTACTGAGCGTCGTAGATGAGCAGGTCGGCACCGGCAAAAAACTGTTCGACGGCCAGATTCTGCTCGACCGCCACTTCTTCGCCCTCAATGGCCATCGCTTCATCATAGGCCGGATGCGCCGGATCGGTAATAAACAGATTGCGAAACGGCTCGGTATCGTAGCAGGTGCAAACCGCTCTATTGCCGTATTCAAACCGATAGCCAAGGGCCGTGATCGGATGGTTGAGCAGCTTGGTCCTGAGATGGAGGCCGTCGCCAAGATCGATGCTCGGGTTCTCCTTCAGCCTTATGTACTCGATCTCGGACGCCAGTTCGCCGAGGTTTACCGGGAAATACCGGTATTTCATCTGACCGCCGACAACCTCTTCAAGGGGATCCTCCTCGAACGAAACCGGCCCATGCACCTTGAGTTTGGTCCCCGGAATATAGATCGGGGTGAAGAACGGATACCCCATGATATGATCCCAGTGGGTATGGGTGAGAAAAATATCCGCCTTGATCGGTCCCTTCGGCAGATCGCCAGCCATGATCGAGTTGCCGAGGGTCCGTATTCCCGATCCCGCATCGATGATGACGATGCGGTTGTCCGGCCCCACCCGCAATTCAATGCAGGAAGTATTGCCGCCGTACTTCTGGGTTTTCGGTCCCGGGCTGGGGATTGACCCACGAACTCCCCAAAAACGAACCTTCATACGCTCTCCAATGGGATTTTCGGGTTGAAAGTAAAGAGTCACAAGCAAGACAACCTGGTATCCGGGTCAGATTTTCAAAAAGATCTCGGCCTTTTGAATTTCCTCGATAACTCTGTCGCCGATACCGCCATATTCCTTCCAGGTAAGGCCGGCAGAGTTGAGAATAACATCAATATCATCAACATCCGGATACGGATCGCCGGCATAGCCGTGGTCAAGGATATTGGTATACATATTGCCAAGGGCAACCAGGGCCACCTGCTGTCCGGATTCCCCGTTGAGGATGCTGGCATCGTGATGATAGCCGATGCACTTGGTGATGACCTGATTGAGTTTCCATTTATCAGCAATCATCAGTCCGACCTCCTGATGATCGATGCCCATGACATCAAGCTCGACTTCCCTCAGCGGCAGCTGTTCGAATCTGGCGATATTCAGTGCCTCGATATACTCGTCGCCGAAAGGAACCTTGCCGAGATCGTGAAGAAGCCCGCCCAGAAACAGCTCCTCGCGTTCCATGATCGGCAGCCCCTTCGCTTCCCCGAGCAGTTTTGCGCTGACCCCAGCACCGATCGAGTGGGCCCAGAATTTGGTCGTCGGCAGGGCCTTGGATTTCTTTACCCCCGCCACCGACCGGATAATGGCGGTACTGAGCGCCATATTTTTCACGGTATTCATGCCCAGCATGGTGATCGCCCGGGTAAGCGAGGTCACCTTATTGACCAGAGAATAGTAGGCGGAATTGATGAGCTTCAGCACCTGTCCGGTCAGCACCGGATCAAGCGAGATCACCTTGTTGAGTTCATTGGGAGAAGCATCGGTACGACTGCATATTTCCATAACCTTGCCGACGGTAGTCGACAGGCTCGGCATTTTCTCGATAAACCTCTCAATCTCTCTTCGCTGCCTATCCTTCCGTAAAGCCATACATTTATAGAATATTCAAATGGTTAAAATAACAGTCGAAGGATTTTCCGCTGCTGAGGTATTGTATAGGAAGATTTCCTTCCGGTCAAGGCTCGCGGGGGACACTCCACACCTCAGCGCCGCTTTTCTTCTTCAGTCAAGCGGCAGAAATCGACCGCATCCCGGTATGCCAGACTTTTGCCGCCGAAGATATCAAGGGCGCTGCCGACCGTGCAATCGAGCCGCCCTTTACCGGCCTCGTTGATCAACCGCAGATCGGCGCTGTCCCTGATTCCGCCCGCGTAGGTAGTGGCAATCGGGGTCCACTGCGCCAGTTTCTCGACCAGCACCACCTCGATACCGGAACATTTTCCTTCGACATCGGCGGCATGGATGAGAAATTCGTCACAGAACCGGGCGAGATCGGTCAGTACCTCCGGCGAGATGGCGACGCTGGTGAATTTCTGCCAGCGGTCGGTAACGATAAAGTAGTTTTCGTAGTTTTCCCCTTTCCTGCGGCAGCTCAGGTCGAGGACCAGCCGGTTCCTGCCAACCGCTTTCACCAGTTTGTTCATCCGGGCGAGATCGATCATCCCGTCCCGGAAAACATAGGAGGTGACGATGACGTGGGAGGCGCCCCGGTCGAGCCACCGGCCGGCATTCTCGGCGGTTATCCCGCCTCCGAGCTGCATGCCGCCGGGCCAGGCCCCGAGGGCCTCTTCCGCGGCGGCATCGTTGCCCGGCCCGAGTTTGATGATATGGCCCCCCGTCAGATTATCGGCGCGGTAGAGTCCGGCAAACCATGACGGTGGTTTTTCCGCGACGAAATTGGTCTGAACCGCCTGGGGATCGGTATCGCAAAGCGTCGATCCGACTATTTGTTTCACCACTCCGTCATGAAGATCGATACACGGCCTGAACTTCATTTCCCGTCTCCTCCTCTCCGCTCCCCAAACAAAAGAAGCGGGATGCTCATACAAGCACCCCGCTTCTTCCTTTTACAGCTCCGCTCAAACGCCGACAAACCGGCTACAGCAACCTCTCAGCCCTTCTTGATGAGCATCGTACTGGGATCGAGCATCAGGGTTGTGCCCGGGTCCAGCTTGCAGGAGTCGCACTTGAGAATATCCAGCTTCATCGCATCGCCTACCGGCTTGATCAGCAGCACGGTCTCGAACAGGCCGTCGACCTCGTGACAGGGCGCCGGAACTCCGTCCAAACTGACCCGGGTATCGTCACGATGGCTGACCGCGGAAAACCAGATCATCTTCAGACCGCGCTCGTTCATGAAGGTGCGCAGTTCCTCGAGGGATTCCTTGTCATTGTTGGCGAAATCATAGCCGTCAATGATCAGGCACTCGGGTTTATAGATATTCTGTTTAACCAGATCGTCCAGCCGCTCTTCCAGCAGAGCCTTGCTGAAAGAACTCTCTTTGAAGGTCATGATCATGCGGTTCTTCATGATCTCCGGAATAGACTCGATTTTTTCCCCATCGGTCAGCAGGGAGAGAATGTCGTCATACCAGGTGCGGGTTTTATCGACGCCTTCGCCGATCGAAACATGCAGGACCTTGTTGCCCAGCAGCATGCAATCGAGGGCAAACTGGACAAGAATTGCAGTCTTGCCAAGCCCGGCCCTGGCCATTACCAGTCCCATCATGGACTGAATCCCTCCACCCCCCTTTTCTTCAAGGCCAAGAGCTCGGAGAGGATTACTTACTTTCAGCTCGTTGTTTCCCATGGCAGTTCACCTTTTTTATTCCTTATCTGCCTGCATCGGTTATGCAGCCATCAGTCCCGTGCTTTAGCGAGCACGAACATTGTCTAGTTGTAGTCGGATTCGGGAAGAATTTCAAGCGTTCTTCCGCTCATCCTGATAGGCCTTGATCAGTTGATCGCTGACCCCCTTCGGCACCGTTTTAAAAGTGGCGAATTCCATGGTAAACTCCGCCTTTCCCTGGGTCAGGGAGCGAAGTGCGGTGGAATAGCCGAACATCTCGGAGAGCGGTACTTCCGCCTCGACCACCGAATATGCACCCTCTTCGGTCGTCCCGATGATCATGCCGCGGCGCTGATTGATGGAGCCCATCACCGAACCCTGAAACTCGGTCGGCCCTTCCACCGCAACCTTCATGATGGGCTCGAGGATGACCGGCTTGGCCTTGAGATAGCCCTCCTTGAAACCACCGATTGCCGCCAGCTGGAAGGCGATATCGGAGGAGTCGACCGCATGGTAGGCGCCATCGTCGATAACACAGCGAACGCCGGTAATTGCCGCCCCGCAGAGCGAGCCCTTTTCCAGACTCTTCTTGAAACCCTTGTCGCACGACCCGATAAATTCACGGGGGATAACGCCACCGACGATTTTGTCGACAAATTCGTAGTCGCTCTCGGTGATCGGCTCAAGGTACCCGGCCACCCGGCCATATTGTCCCGAACCACCGGTCTGTTTCTTATGGGTGTAATTGAACTCGGCACGCTGGGAGATGGTCTCGCGGTAGGCCACCTGGGGTGCGCCGACATCGACCAGAGCGCCATACTCACGCTTCATCCGCTCGACATATACTTCCAGATGCAGCTCACCCATCCCGGAAATGATGGTCTCGCCGGTTTCATGATCGACAAAGGTCTTGAAGGTCGGATCTTCCTTGGTGAAACGGTTCAAGGCCTTGGACATGTTGATCTGGGCCTTGTTGTCCTTGGGAATGATGGCAAGCGAGATAACCGGCTCCGGGATATGCATGGAGGTCATCGAACAGCTGATCGCCTCCGAGGTGAAAGTGTCGCCGGAGGCGCAGTCGATGCCGAACAGCGCGACGATGTCGCCCGATCCGCATTCCTCGATCTCCTCCATTTCATTGGAGTGCATCCGGCAAAGACGGCCGATCTTCACCTTCTTGCCGGTCCTGCTGTTGTATACGGTATCGCCCTTGGCCAGGTTGCCCTGGTAGGTACGGATATAGGTCAACTGCCCGTAACGGCCGTCTTCCAGCTTGAAGGCAAGCATAATGAGCGGATCGTCGGGGCTGTTGGTAACCTTGAATTCTTTTTCCTCGTTCTTCAGATCGAGGGCCATATTGGTGACATCGGTCGGACAGGGAAGGAACATGTCGACCGCATCGAGCAGAAGCTGAATCCCTTTGTTTTTATAGGCAGAACCGACCATTACCGGAGTAAACTCCAGGGCCAGAGTCCCTTTACGGATGGCGTCATAAATCAACTGGGTGTCAATATCGCCGCCCTCGAGAACCGACTCCATAAGCTCTTCGGAGAACATCGATATCTCCTCGAGCAGCGCCTCCCGCTTGGCGTCCGCCTCGGCCTGATACTCGGCCGGGATCTCCTTTTCGACGATGGTTTCACCGTTGGGGCCTTCGAAATAGATGGCTTTCATGGTGGCCAGGTCGATCATCCCCTTGAGATCGCTTTCCAGACCGATCGGGATCTGCAGGAGGTGGGCGTTCAGGTCCAGTTTTTCCCGCAGCTGCCGGGTTACCTTCTCAGGATTGGCACCGGTACGATCGCATTTGTTGATAAAGGCGATCCGGGGAACGTTGTACCTGGTCATCTGCCGGTTTACCGTGATCGACTGGGACTGGACTCCGCCGACGGAACACAGGACCAGGATGGCTCCGTCGAGAACGCGGAGAGCCCGTTCAACCTCGACGGTAAAATCGACGTGGCCGGGGGTATCGATGATATTGATATCGATATCCTTCCAGGAACAGTAGGTGGCGGCGGACTGAATGGTGATGCCGCGCTCCCTTTCGAGTTCCATGGAGTCCATTTTCGCGCCGACCCCATCCTTGCCGCGAACCTCATGAATTGCATGAATTCTTTTGGTATAGAACAGGATACGTTCGGTGAGCGTGGTCTTTCCCGAATCGATATGGGCACTGATACCAATATTCCTAACTTTCGATAAATCCTTATTCATGGCTGCTGTCCTCTACAACGTTGCCAACCGGTTGCAATTCCGGCCTCGCTTCTAACAAGCTATGGGAATAAATAAAAAAGTAAGGAGCCGCAGCACGCTGCAACTCCTTACTCAACTGACTCAATCGGTGATATCCAAGGTCTTTT
>CAYTVF010000142.1:0-11136 GCA_964441345.1 uncultured Desulfopila sp.
GTTTCGAGAAATTCTGGAATCTGAAGTGCCGTTACTCCGGCCTCATCCCGAACTGTGTAGTTATCGTCGCCACCATCAGAGCCCTCAAGTGCCACGGCGGCGCTCCCGTTCCCGTCCCGGGCAAGGCAATGCCGGTCGAGTATAAGAGCGAAAACGTCGAGTGGGTAGCCAAGGGTTGCGGCAACCTCATCCATCATATCAGAAACGTCCGCAAGGCAGGCATTCCTTCGGTTGTCTGCATCAACGCCTTCTACACCGACACCGACGCGGAAATCGCCAAGGTTCGTGAACTGTGCGAGGCAGAGGGCTCTCGCGTAGCCCTGTCCAGGCATTGGGAAAAAGGCGGCGACGGCGCCATCGAATTCGCCAAGACTGTCGTTGAGGCCTGCGAAGAAAAGTCCCAATTCAAGCTGCTGTACAGTCTTGATATGCCGATCAAGGAGAGAATCGAACTCATCGCCAAGGAAGTCTACGGCGCTGACGGTGTCGATTATTCGGCCGAAGCCAACAAGGCTATCGCCAGAATCCAGGCCGACCCGAAACTCGCCGGGCTGGGCATGTGTATGGTAAAAACCCACCTGTCGCTGTCCGACAATCCGGCGCTGAAAGGCGTACCCACAGGCTGGCGGTTGACCATCCGCGAAGTTCTCACCTATGGTGGAGCGGGCTTTATCGTGCCGGTTGCCGGAGCAATCAGCCTCATGCCGGGAACGAGCTCCAATCCGGCATTCAAGCGGGTCGATGTCGATGTCGAAACCGGCAAGGTTGAGGGTGTGTTCTAGGTACTGATATTAAACAGCAAGGGGCGGGTGGCGCTGAGCCATTCGCCCCTTTTTCCTTGAATGAATTGACTTTTTACAATATCTAGAAAAGGAGCTTGAGAATATGACTGCTGAAATTATTAGTGGTACCAAGATAAGAGAAGAAATTCTTGCTGAAATCAAGCTGGAAGTCGAAGCGATGAAAGCCAAAACCGGTAAGGTTCCCGGCCTGGTAACCATCCTGGTCGGCAAAAGTCCCGCATCCATCAGCTATGTCACCCTGAAAGTCAAAACCGCCATCAGCCTCGGATTCAACGAGATCCAGGACGATCAGCCGGAGACCATTTCCGAGGCCGATCTGCTGGCCCTGATCGACAAATACAACAACGATCCGGCTATTCACGGCATTCTGGTCCAGTTGCCGTTGCCGAAACATATCGACGACAAGAAGGTTCTCAATGCCATCAATCCGGACAAGGATGTCGATGCCTTCCACCCCGTCAATGTCGGCCGGTTGATGATCGGCGGCAATGAAGTGCGCTTTCTGCCCTGCACTCCTGCCGGTATTCAGGAACTGATCGTCCGGTCCGGCACCGAAACATCCGGAGCCGAAGTAGTGGTCGTCGGCCGCTCCAACATCGTCGGCAAGCCGATCGCCATGATGATGGCGCAAAAAGGTCGAGGCGCCAACAGCACCGTGACCATCGTCCACACCCGCACCAAGGATCTTGCCGCCCATTGCCGCAGGGCTGACATTCTCATCGTCGCCGCCGGCGTGCCGGATCTGGTCAAACCGGAATGGATCAAACCGGGTTCCACCGTAATCGATGTCGGTGTCAATCGCGTCGGCATGAATGAGAAAACCGGCAAAGCGATCCTGAAGGGCGATGTCGACTTTGAGAAAGCAAAAGAAATCGCCGGTAAAATCACGCCGGTACCTGGTGGAGTCGGCCCGATGACCATCACCATGCTGATGAAAAACACCCTCACTTCGGCGAAGAAAAGCCTCGGAATCTGATTGACCCCGTTCTGAGACAGCTGCAGGAACAACAAAGCGGAAGAAACGAAGGTCGTTTCTTCCGCTTTATCATTTCGCCAGTCCGGGCAAAATGACCTGCCGAGACTTCTCGAACCTTACTTTTCGGTCATGCCAGAGGAATTGGCAAAATTCCCCCTCCCCTGGCGGGAGGGGGTTAGGGGGAGGGGGAAGCCTCAACGGTGCGACTGCGTTCCAAACGCACCCACCCCCTGTTGCAAACTCACCCACCCTCGTAGCAAACTCACCCACCCCTCAATCCCCTCCCGTCAAGGGAGGGGAGGCTAAAACCAACCGGACAAAGCGCAACCTGCTGAAATAAACTGAATAGTTGCGGGGTATTATTCCACGTATGGTGCACATGCGAATCAGTGATGATGGTGATGATGACCATGGTCATGGTGGTGATGATCATCGTCGTCATCGTGGTGATGGCCGCCGGCCTCATGCAGGGCTTTGCCGAGTTCCTCGTTCATGGTGACCATCAGCTTGACCGCCCGACCAATATGATCGGCCAGAGCGGGTTTCCCCTCATCGGTCATGACTGCCTGCCATTTACCAAACTCTTCCATGTGCCCTTTATTGTGCTCAATCCAGTGCTGCAGCATAACCCGCAGCTTTTCCACATTATCCATATCCACTCCAGTTATTGTAAGCTGTTAACCGACTTTTTTTGTTTTTTGATCAATCTGATAGAGAAAGACCTTCCCGCCGGAAAAATCGATCCGCCGAATAGCCGCGCCCGGAAACTCTTTTACTCCTTCGAACAGGCTCGCGATCATCAACCCGTTTGCCAGAACCTCAAGGCTGGTCGCGTTTTCCAGCAACAACTCATCACCACCGGCTTTTTCCATTAACACACTGGTCTGACACATTTTTTATTAACCTCTTGCTAATCTACCTTGGGTCGTGGGTACAGTCCGGCCCTTTCGACTATTTCGGGTACTTTTTCTTCCCATTCGATCGCCATGATGTGAAAGCCACTCACGCCTTTCACCTCTTTTAACCGCTGAATGGCCTCGACCGCAATAGTTATTCCTTCCGCCGCCTGCTTGTCTTTGGGGACACCCGACATGCGTTTGATCAAGTCATCCGGAACATCCATGCCGGGAACGGCCCGCGCCATGTATTTGGCCATACCCACCGACCTCATCGGCGTAATTCCGGGCATGATGAAGACCTTCTCGTGCAGCCCCCGCTCGACCACGCCTTTCATCCATAATTCAAACTTTTCAAGATTATAAACGCACTGGGTCTGGATAAACTCGGCGCCTGCCGCAATTTTTTTGGCAAGACGGGGCACCCTGATCTTGAATGGGTCGGCAAAGGGATTGGCGGCAGCACCAACAAACAGGTTGGGTGGAACTTTAATCTCCTCGCCGCCCAGAAACTTTCCTTCATCGCGCATATGTCTGACGGTCTGAATAAGCTGCATCGAGTCGAGATCAAAGACATTTTGGGCCTTCGGATGATCACCGAAACTCTGATGATCGCCGGTCAGACACAGCATATTGTTGATGCCGAAAGAGGCCGCGCCGAGGATATCGCTCTGCAGGGCAATCCGGTTGCGATCTCTGACCACCATCTGCAGGACAGGCTCCATCCCCTCCAGTTTTAAATGGATGCAGGCGGCCAGACTGCACAGCCTGGTCACCGAGGTCTGGTTGTCGGTGATATTGATGGCATCGACATGGTTTTTGATAATGTGACCCTTCTTAATGATGTGCTCCGGATCGCTGGAACGGGGCGGGCCGCACTCACTGGTAACCGCCATCTGCCCGCTTTTGAAAATCTTTTCGAGTTTGCTTTTGGTTTTCAGTTCCACGGTTAGAAGCCCTCCAGTTTAAATGACCGAGGTCCGCCGGCCCGGTCCTTCGACCAGTCCTTGATCGGGGCGATCTTCTCATAATCAGCCAATTTACCAAGGGCTTCCAGCCGGTCCACCACCAGCTGCCAGGCACAGTCGAGATCCTTGGAAATCTCGCATTTCCCCTTCGACGATCCGCCGCACGGGCCGTTGAACAGCCGCTTGCAACACCTGCTGACCGGACAGACTCCCCCGGTTACGCCGAGGATGCAATCCCCGCACGCCTGACATTTTTCGGTGAAATGCCAGTCGGTCTGCACGTCCCCCAGAAAGGTGGTATTCAGGGCGGGGTACACCGGGGTGGTCATGTACTTTGCCGCGACGAACTGCACGCCGATACCACAGGCCATGCTGAGAACCGCCTCCGAGTGGTCGAGCAGATCTTTGGCCGACTCGAAAAACGGATGTTCGCACTGCCGTTCAATACCGCCGTGTTTGATATCGATGTCAAGACCCTCCTGGATTGCCCTCATGCGCAGCAGAGAGGCTAAAATTTCCGCCTCCTTATTCCCGCCCTGCTGGCAAACGGCAACACAGGTATTACAGCCGAAAACGGTCAGCTGCTTGTGGTCCTTGACCATCCCCCATATTTCCTCAAACGGTTTCTGCTCTCCAACTATCATAGCCTCTCCACTCCTTCATCGGTAAAAACGGCAGTTCCGCCACGTGCACGGTCAGGCGGCCTGTTTTTCATTTTTTGCGGGCTTTTTTTTATTGCGAAGTGCAAGCCATATGGGTGATGGTCCCATTGCACTGATTTTTTTGGTAAATTCAGTACATATCTCCGCCCATCGCGGCCCCTGCGCGGCGGATAGATTGAAAAACTGCAGTCTTTCCGGATCGATCCCGAGCATTTGCAGCAATCCCTTGATCCGTTTTACTCTTTTTGCCGCATTCAAATTTCCTTCCAGGAAATGACATTGCCCCTCAAGTCAGCCGGCGGCAAATACTCCATCCACGCCCCGCTCAAAAGCGCGTAAGATATAGATATGATCAAGTTTTCCCGTGCAGGGCAGACGAACCACCTTCACATTGGGGGGATACTTCAATCTCATCACGCCGGCCAGATCGGCGGCGGCAAAGGCACAGTAGTGACAGGCAAAGGCAAGGATATTTGCCTTCCACTCGGCAGGAATATCCTGCGGCTTTTCCGGACTTTTCGGTTCTTCAATTGTATCTTTGTCAATCACCATTACGCTTTCCTTCTTGAGGATATTCACGGTTAATGCATCTCAGTTACCGAATCGATCATCGCCAGAATTTGATCGTCGCGGAAATAGTTGACCTGATAGGCCTTGGCCGGACAGACCCCGGCACAGATGCCACAGCCCGTACACTTCACCTCGTTATGGCTGACCCGTCCGTCTGCATCGATAAACGGCGCGCCAAACGGACATTTCTTGACACACGCCAGACAGGACATACAGATGTCACGGTTATGCTTGGAAATGACCCCGGAAACCGTCAGGCTCTCATGGGACAGCAGGGCGCCGGCACGGCCGGCGGCCGCCTGGGCCTGGCCGATGGTCTCTTCGAGATTTTTCGGCGCATGGGCAAGGCCGGCCAGGAAAAAACCTTCGCTGGGGAAATCGACGGGCCGCAGTTTGACATGGGCTTCGAGAAGGAAACCGTCGATATTGCAGGTGAGTTTGAATTTCTTGGCAAACTCGTCGCCGTCGGGCTGCGGCCTGAGGCCGGTTGACAGGACCACGTAATCGGCATCGATGGCCATTTCGCGGCCAAGAACCTTGCCGGTCAAGGTTACTTTCACCTTGTCTCCGGCCGGCTCCACCCGCGGCTTGTCATCGGGCGTAAAGAGGAAAAAGAGCACCCCGAGGTCCCGGGCCCGGCGATAGTAGTCCTCTTTCAAGCCATACGACCGCATATCGCGGTAGATGACCACCACCTGGGCATCGGGGGCCTTTTCCTTGATGGCAATGCTGTTTTTCAGGGCATCCTGGCAGCAGATCCTGGAGCAGTAGTTGTTCGGGTCCTCGCGTGAGCCAACACACTGAATCATGACATAGCATTTTGTATTATCAGGCCCTTTATCGGCGAGCAGATTCTCCAACTCGCGCTGGGTGATGATTTTATCGGACTGATCATAGCCATATTCGACCGGCTGATACTCCACCCCGCCGGAGGCAGCAACAAGGGCGCCATGCGCCACCGTCTGGCCATTACTGAGCGTCGTCGAAAAATTGCCGACAAAACCATCGACCTTGTCGACCGTGGCACCAAGATGAACCGTTATCGCCGGATTGTTCTCCACCTTGCGGATGGTATCCGCGAGAAACGCCTGGACGTCATCGCCTTCCAGATTAGCCCGAACATTTTTAAGCAGTCCGCCCAGGGTTTCGTCCCGCTCGACCAGATGCACGCCATAGCCCTGGTCGCAGAGCGACAGGGATGCGGTCATCCCGGCAATGCCGCCGCCAATAATCAGAGCCGTATGGGTAACCCCCACCGAGGCGGAGCTTACCGGCACCAGCCGTTTGGTTTTGGCAACCATCATATTGACGATTTCGATTGCCTTCTTCGTCGCATTCTCGTTGTCATGCATATGACACCAGGAGCACTGCTCCCGGATATCGGCCAACTCGAACAGAAACTTATTCAGCCCCACCTCGCGAATGGTATCCTGGAAGAGAGGGGAATGGGTACGCGGCGTACAGGAGGCAACGACGATGCGGTTTAACCCTTTTTCCTTAATCAGATCCCGGATCTTCTTCTGACCGTCCGGCGCACAGGCGTAGATGATCGTCTCGGTATGGGCGACCCCCGGTTCCCCCGCCGCTGCTTCGGCAACCCTCTTCACATCCACCGTCCCGGCAATGTTGGTCCCGCAATGGCAGACAATAACACCGACTCTCGGCTCCTCCGCGGTGATATCCTTCTCGTCCGGCAAAACGACCTTGGTCACCTCAGTTCCCCGGCGATCGCCAAGCAGAGCCATGGCTCCTGCCGCCGCACCGCTTCCCTGGATCACCGTTTCCGGAATATCCTTGGGTCCCTGGTACGTACCCGCCACATAGACACCTTTTTTCGAGGTTTCCACGGGCCGCAGCTTGGAAGTGCGGGCAAAGCCGTACGTATCGGTATCGATTCCAAATATTTGCGAAAACTCGGCGGCATCGCTGCGCGGTTCAAACCCGATGGAGAGGATGACCATATCAAACTCTTCCCGGACTGTCCTGCCGTCTTCTCCGACCGAGTGGATGAGCAGATTGTGGGTCTTCGGGTCCTCGACGATCTCGGCAATCATCGCCCGCTTGTAGATAACTCCGGCATCTCTTTTGGCCTTGTCGATATATTTGTCGAAGTCTTTGCCAAAGGCCCGCAGTTCCATGTAAAAGATGGTGGACTGCACTTCATTATCATGCTCCTTGGCGATAATCGACTGTTTGGCGGCATACATGCAACAAACCGACGAACACCAGGGATTGGCGTTATGCGAGTTACGCGAACCGACGCACTGCACCCAGGCCAGCCGCTTGGGATGGCCGCCGTCCGAGGGCCGGCTCACGACTCCGCTGCAGGGACCGGAGGCCGAAAGCAGCCGCTCGAACTGGAGCGAAGTAACCACGTTCTTCAACTTGCCGTAGCCAAGTTCCCGGCGTATTTCCGGCTGATAGGTCTTCAGACCGGGAGTGAGGATGATCGAGCCGACTTTAATATCGAATTGTTTGTCGCGGTCGTCAAAGTTGATGGCCTTGGCATCACAGACCTTTTCACATTTCCGGCAAACCTGTTTGGTGAGATACAGACAGTGCGCCGGATCAATTGCCCGGGTATTGGGAACGGCCTGCGGAAACAGGGCGTAGATGGCCTTTCTCTTATCCAGTCCCTGGTTAAAGAAATTCGAGACCTTGGCTGGACATTCCGGTTCACAGGCGCCGCATCCCGTACATCGTTCCGGATCGACATAGCGGGCCTTCTGCTCCAGGGTGGCGGTGAAATTCCCTTCAACCCCCGAAACTTTCAGGACCCTGGCCATGGTATGCATTTTTATATTGGGGTGACGACTGGATTCGACCATGCGCGGGGAAATCATACACATGGCGCAATCGCCGGTGGGAAACGTCTTATCCAGCCTGGACATCGTACCGCCGATTGATGGTTCATCGTTGATCATATGAACCATCAGGCCGCTGTTGGCAAGATCGAGGGATGCCTGCATCCCACCGATACCTGCACCAACTACAAGTACTGACCCTATCTTTTCATTGCTGTCCTGCGGGGGGGTAATCCTGGTCACTACAAGATCCTCCATAAGATTGGCCCCGATGAGAAATCGCCGGTCACTCTCCGTCACCGACGTTCAAATGGGCTTGCCTTAAAGCATTTGGTTTACACATGCATCGGTAAAGGATTCGACCTCATGGCATTATAATAGATATACTCTCTTATCATAGCTTTTTTTTGGATTTGCTTGTTTTGCTTATTGTGGAGAAAAGCTCGCTGAAGTCGGTGAGCTTTTTATCTTTTCGTGCATTTGCATATTAAAATGATTATTACCATAAATATTTTTTTGACTGATGGAAACCGTTGCCAGAAAGACGGTCGCACCACACATAATATAATTATTACATACAGTTGCCTCACAAACCTGCCACATAAGCGTAATGCGTGACGGGAACCGGTGAAAAATTATGATTTGGCCCAAAGGTCAACCGGCGTTACAATAGGCAGGCTGAAATCCGGAGGTGCATGACTCTTCTCAACACTCCCACGGATTCCCTAAGCTCTATAACGTCCGCTATCACATGTCAACAGCCATGAGAGTCATTTGTCGAGTCACTTGTCGAGTCCTTGTGTCTGTAAAACGCAATATTGAGGAACGGAAATGAACAGCCTGTCGCCTGAAATCCATCTTCACACCCCGACAATTCTTGTGATCGATGATGAGGCGCGGATTCGCGATGCCTGTGTCCTCGTCCTTTCCGACAAGGGTTTCGACGTCGCCGCAGCTCCGGACGGCGAGGAGGGGTTGCGCATGATCAAAGAAAAACACTATGATATAGTCTTAGTCGATCTGATGATGCCGACCATCTCGGGCTTCGATGTCGTTGCCGAAGTCCGCAGCCATCATCCGGACACGGTGGTGATCGTCATTACCGGCTATGCAACGCTGGAGCATTCCATCGAGGCGATGAAGAAAGGTGCCTTCGACTTCATCCCGAAGCCCTTTACCCCGGACCAGCTTCGTGCCGTGGTCGACAAGTCGCTCCGCTACACCATGGCTCTCCAGGATATCACCGAGTCAAAATCCCGGCTGCGGGTGATGGTCAACCGGCTCACTGAAGGTGTTATGACCACCGATGCGAAGAAACTGATCGTGCAGGCCAATCCGGCATTCATGCACATGTTCGGGTACCATGGCGAGGAAGTGGTCGGCCGGCATGTGACCGATCTGATCGGTGATGAAAAGCTGCTCAAGATAATAGATCAGGCCCTCGCCATGCCATCCAACACCTTTGCCGAAATAACGTACGAAATGCGCCTTGCCGACAATGGCGAGGAGAAATTCTTCAGCGCCCGGTGCACTCCTTTCCGGGGTAGGTTAAATGAAAACATCGGTACTATCACGGTGCTGCACGACATAACCACCCTGAAGAAAATGGACCAGATGAAATCGGATTTCGTCTCCATGGTTTCCCATGAGATCAGAAGCCCGATGAATTCATTGCTCATGCAGCTGAAAATCATTCTCGACGGTCTTGCCGGAGATGTCACGTCAAAACAGCAGGAGATCCTGCGGCGAGCCTCGGACAAGATTCTCAACCTGAATAATCTGGTCACCGAACTGCTCGATCTCTCAAGGATCGAATCCGGCCTGATCGCCCATGAAAAAGAGCTGGTCGATATGAGCGCACTCCTTGCCGATCAGCATACCTTTCATAGTCCGTATGCCCGGGAAAAGAATATAACCATCGACCTCAGCTGCCCGGGCAATCTGCCCCCTCTCCTCGCCAACAGGCAGAATATCGAGGAGATATTCGCCAATCTTATCACCAACGCCATAAAATATTCCCCAAATGGCGGTTCCATCGCGATCAGGGGGATGGTTGAATCGAACTATCTGAAAACAGAGGTGAGCGACACCGGCTTCGGCATCAGCCCGGAGGATCTTGAAAAAATCTTCGTCCGTTTCTACCGGGTAAAAGACGCCAACACCCGCGAAATCCACGGCACCGGACTCGGCCTTGCCATCGTCAAGAGCATCGTGGAGTCCCACCATGGCTATATCAGCGTAGCAAGCGAAATCGGCAAGGGAACCACCTTCACGGTATGGCTGCCTCTCTCCGAACCGTCTTCAATCCAATAAGAGTTCACTCACTCAACCAGCACTTGACTAAAACTCACAAACTGTAGTATCACTGCGTCGTTATGCTAACAAATAGTGAAGGATAGAGGCCATAGGATGCCCTCTATCCTTTCGGTCCACGCCGCCACCTTAACTTCCGATTCGTTATGACCATGAAAAAAATTATCTGCAGCACCGCGCTGGTTGTCACCTTAGCAACCCCCTTCGATCCTTCTCCGGTATATGCGCAGAGCAGCACCGAGGCCACAACGCCCACCCTGGCCGCACAACCGCTGCCAGCCGACGAAAAACTCCAGGAAGGCTGGTGGACCAGTCAGCCTAAAGAGAATAAAATGCTCTACACCACCGTCACGGCGGCGACCTTGATCGGAATATGGGGACTCATCGAATGGGATTACGGTTCAAACAGCTGGATCAGTGCCGACGAGGGGTGGTTTGAGAAGGATTCCAAATACGGTGGAGCGGATAAATTCGGCCATTTCTGGGCAACCTACGCCTTCTCCGATGCGCTCACCGGCCTTTACAAAAGCTGGGGATACTCCTCCGACAAGGCCAACACCTATGGCGCGCTCTCGGCATGGTCGGTGCAGGCTTTCATGGAAATCGCCGACGGTACCAGCGGTTCACAGGGCTTTGCCTGGGAGGATATGGTGGCAAACACGGTCGGCGCCCTGACCAGTGTCCTTATGGAAAGATATCCGGAACTCGACCGGAAAATCGATTTCCGGGTTGAATATGTTTTCGAAAACGATGTCAACGGCATTTTTGACGACTATTCCAACCACTATTATTCCATGGCGGTAAAACTTGACGGTTTCGATGCGCTGGAAAACACCTTCCTCAAATATTTCGAGCTCCATGCTGGCTATTATTCCCGAGGGTACGGCGATCCGGACGAGGATGACAGCAGGTCATTCTACGGCGGCATCACCATCAACTTCTCGAGTCTGCTCCAGCAGAACGGCTGGACCAAAACCGGCAAGACCCTTGAGTACCTGCAGATTCCGTACAGCGTACTGAAAGCTTCCCACGATCTTGATTAAGACTCGTTTTCTCACAGGATCGACAGAACTTTTTCAATCGCTTTCTGCAGTTCCTTGCTGTGAATTTTGCCGGCAAAATGGACCGGGCTTTTCCCGTATAT
>CAYTVF010000143.1:0-7013 GCA_964441345.1 uncultured Desulfopila sp.
TGTTTAATGTCCTCTCGACGGTCACCGGCGACAACCAAGCCGAACAGGCCGAACCTGCGGTCATTCGGGAAGCTGTGTCGGTTCTTCTGCTCCTGCTCTCCCCCATGGTCCCCCATTTTGCCGCGGAAATGTGGCAAAATATCGGCAACAGCGAGTCCATAGAGAAACGACCATGGCCCGAATTCGATGCGGAAGCTGCCAGAGAAGATTTAATCACCGTTGTTCTGCAGGTGAATGGCAAGGTACGCTCCAGGCTGCAGGTTCAGGCCGACATGGGTGACGACGACCTTGCCCGGCTGGCGCTTGCGGATGACCATATGATCAAGTTCATAGAGGGAAGGCCAGTGAAAAAGACGATTGTGGTGAAGAAGAAACTTGTGAATATTGTCGTTTAATACTAGTATCATCCAGCTAGAAAGAGGCTCATTCCATATTCGTCCGAATTTTTCAAGGAGATGACAAGTGAAAACGATTTGTCGAATTTTCCCTTTATTAATTGCCGCTTGTATCATTGCTTCCTGCGGATACCACAATCCCAATGTGTATAACGGTCCGAAAAAAGTCATTTACATAACCGAGTGGAAGAACCGAACCAGCGAACTTGGTCTCGATTCGAGAATCTACCGGTCGCTGACCAGATGGTTTCAGAAATCCGGATCGATTTCCACCGTCAGGGAAAAGGAAGGCGCCGATCTGATTCTGGCCGGTGAAATAGTCTCGCTCGAATTGCCGAGTCTTGCATATGGCGCAAACAATCTTACCACCGAAGTCAAGGTGAGACTGCGGGTCCGCTATATCTTGAAAGAAATCGCAACCAATAAGATTCTCCTGGAAGTTCCGGATGAAACCTGGCTTGAAGATTATCTGCTGTCATCCAACTCCAGTGCCAACCTCGATAATGAAAAGAAAGCGGTCGACGCCATCATCGAAGATATCTCGCAGAGAATCTATCAGCGAACAGTTTCAAAGCTGCCAAAGCTGTAAGAAGTACCGTATGCATCCTGCTGGGCAGAACGGCGTGAGTCGTTCTGCCCGGTCCGCCTCATCTCCTTCCTCTGTAATGCTTAAAATCGCCCATCTTACCTTCGAGTCGCCCTTTGTCCTTGCCCCTTTGGCCGGGTATACCAATCTGCCCTTTCGCCTGCTCTGCCGGAAATACGGGGCCGCTTACTGCGTTTCCGAGATGATCAGCTGTCATGGCCTGGTGCACCGGGAGCAGAATACTCTCAAGATGCTTGCTTCGGTTGCCGAAGAGAGACCGGTATCGTTTCAACTCTTCGGGGCAGATCCCGAGGTGATGGCCGATGGTGCGGAGATTCTGGAGTCTTACCGCCCCGATATGATAGATATCAATATGGGCTGTCCGGTTAAAAAAGTCACCAAACGCGGCGCCGGGGCTGCCCTCATGACCGACCCCCGGCTTGCCGGGAAGATCTTGAAAAAGATCGTTGCCAGGGTATCCATCCCGGTGTCGATAAAAATACGGTCCGGCAAGGACAGCAGCTCCATAAACGCCGCTGCATTTGCAAAAATGGCGGAAGATTGCGGGGTCGCCGCCATAACCGTGCATGCCAGGACCTGGGCTCAAGGCTTCAGCGGCAGTATCGCCCCGGGCATCATCGCCGATGTGAAGAGATCGGTCTCGCTGCCGGTGATCGGCAATGGCGATGTGCTTTCACTTGAGGATGGTCGCAGGATGATGGCTGCCACGGGCTGCGATGGCGTCATGATAGGCCGCGGTGCTTTGGGCAACCCTTGGATTTTCAGGCAGAGTGGTAGACCGGAAGACGTGCTGGAGATCGTTGCCGCAGCCCGGGAACATCTGCGGCTGATCGAGGAATTTCTGCCCGCCGAGCGGCTCCTTGGTTACATCAAGAATCAGATGTGCCGCTATTTCCGTGAATTCTCCGGCAGCGCGGTGGAACGGAAGAAAATCTTTTCCATGCCAAACCTCGACGAGTTGCGGGATTATCTGGGGTCATACGGCAGCGAGCAATGACCTGCCCTATTTCCTGAGCAGCACGATCTTTTTCAGCAGCGCCCTGCTTTCGAGTTTCATTGCATCCGGCAAGGCGGGGTCGCCGAGGGAGTTTTTCAGGCTCTGCTCGGCGAGTTTTAATTTGCCCTGGAAGAGATTGAATTTCCCGAGATACAATGCCGAAACTCCCCGCTGACCTTTATCCGCGGCAATCTGCCCCAGTTCAAAATAAACCTGTGCATATTCCGGCTGTTCATAGCTGACGGTCTGAAAATATTTTTCGGCCTCCGACGGGCGGCCGGTCCGATACAGCAATTTTGCCAGGAGAAAGGTGGCATACATGTCCGACCCGTCAACCTGCAACCGCTCCAGGAAGATTTTCTCTGCTTCGGCAAATTGTCCGGCGGCAAACAAGATGGCGCCACGGTCGACTTGAAGAATGGGTTTATCCGGCAGGGAACGGATAACCTTATCCAGCAGATCGAGACTCTTGGTGTAGTCGTTTTCGTTGCTTGCTATTTGCGATAAGCCGTAGTAGGCCATGGCTCTGGTCGATTCGTTCGTTCGCCCATCGGCGAGGGCTGTGGCGAGAAAGGGTTTCAGGGTCTCCGTGCCCTTCACTTTGGCAAGAATTCGGTATTTGCAGCGGAGAAAATCAAAATTGTCGGCAGGCTTGAGGTTTCCGGCGATTTTATCCCGGTCATTGTCGAGAAGCGATTCAATGTAATCGAGTCGAGCCTCCGGATTGGGATGAGTGAGGAGATATTGCGGTAATTTCTCGCTTCGGTACCTCGCGATTCGCCGCAGGGATTCCAGCATCCTGGTCTGCCCTTCCGGATTTCGGTTGAGTTTTTTCATCCACTCGTAGGCGAGCAGGTCGGCCTCCTCCTCATGCTGGCGGCTGAAATAGAGATTGAAACTCTGACCGGTAGCCAGGGCTCCGGTGAGCAGGACCGGTGCCGCGGCACCGCCGAAGGCGACAGCGGCAAGCGCCAGGCCGAGTGAAGCGACGCCCGAATATGTGCCCTTTTCAACCCTCGATGCGAGATGCCGTTTATCAATATGTCCTATCTCGTGCGCCAGCACTGCAACCAGTTCGTCCTCGGAGTTCATTATTTCGATCAGCCCGGCGTTGAAGAAAATGAGCCCGGACGGGGCAGCAAAGGCGTTGACCTCCTTGTCGGCAATAACAAAAAAGTGATAGTCGAAGTACTGTTTCCCAGCCACCTCCAGAACACTTTGCCCTAATCTGGTGATATATTGAATGATATCAGGATCGTCGACCAATTCGAATGCCGACCTGACGGAATAGAGCAATTTTTCCCCGACCTCTCGCTCGTCGCCGATTGAAAATGACAGCGCCGGCGATACGGCGGAAAATTGCAAGAAAAGACAAATAACAATCCAGACTGTTATTTTTGATGCGATCTTTTTCATTGTGTCCTCAACCACTGTACAGTTCTGCGCAATCCTTCTGCAGTGGAAACGACAGGTTCATAACCGAGGTCTCTTTTCGCCGCGGCTATGGAGAAATAATGGGATTTTGCCAGTTGTTCGGCAAGAAAACGGGTCATCTTCGGTTCATCGCCGAGCCGCAGCAGACCATATACCGCCTCCAATACCCCGCCAAGACGATATGCAGCGCTGTAGGAGACGGATGCCTGTACCCTCGGAATATTCATCATCGCAAAGAGTTCGTTGATCCATTGCCATAGATTGACGGGCGTCCCCTGGCTGATAAAATAGGGTTTCCCCCCTGCCGTCCCCAGTTCGGCCAGGTTTTTGGCGGCCAGGATATGGGCATGGGCCACATTGTCAATATAAGAAATGTCGACGAGGTTGGAACCGTCCCCGACCATCTTTAATTGGCGCTTACGCCCGCCGGCAAGAAGCCGCGGCAGGAGATGGGGATCGCCCGGGCCCCAGATGAGATGGGGGCGCAGGGCGCAGGTCAGCAGGCCATCCCGGTTTGCGGCAAGCACCATTTTTTCAGCTGTTGCTTTGCTCCGGGCATAATTACAGAGAAATTCCCGGGCATAGCTCAGCTGCTCATCCCCGCCGCGGATATCCACCCGATCGAAGACCACCGACGGAGTGGAGGTATAGACGAGCATCGGCACCCGATTTTTCCGGCAACTCCTGATAACCTGTTCGGTGCCGAGAACATTTGTCTCATGGTACGTCTTCCAGGGGCCCCAGATGCCGGCCAGGGCGGCGATATGGAAGACGATGTCGACGCCGTCGGTAGCCCGGTCCATGATTTTTTCATCGGCGATGCTGCCGATCAGGCATCTCGCGCCCATGGCCGCAACTTCAGGATAGGAATGGCGGCCGATGACCCGGGTTTCCACTCCGAGATCCGCTAGGTTTTTGACAACCGCTCTGCCGACGAATCCGCCGCCGCCGGTAACCAGGGCGCTCTTGATGGTCAAAGCGAGATTTTTTTCATTGCCCATATTGCCAGCTTTTCGCGGAATATTTTTGCGTTATGGCGGATATCCACCGGAAAACCCCGATGGATCAGAAAGTGGTCGATTTCCCTGGTCAGTTCGCTCGCCCGGGCCAGAGCGCGTACCTCGGCCAATAAAATTTCATCATCGGTCCGGCAATTTTTTTTATTTTTTGGCTCGATAATTAAAACGGGCAGTTTGCCTGAGTTGGCCCGCCCCCCATTAATCCCGACGAGCGCGGACCGATATACGCCGGGATGCTCATTGACGATCGCTTCGCAGGGAATGGTATAGAGCGTCCCATGACCGGTCACCACTCGATGCGCCCGGCGGCCGCAAAACCAGAGCCGCTGCTTATCATCGAGGTAACCGACATCGCCCATCCGGTGCCAGGAAGCAGCCCCGTTCCTGATTTTGGCCAGGCGGGTTTCTTCGTCATTATTTTGATAGGCCCTGGTCACCACATCGCCACGGACAATGATTTCCCCCAGATTGCCGGGTTGCAACGGCATCGACTCGGTCAGTTCATCAATCGGCTCGTCGGAGATGGCGATTATTTTCAATTCCACGCCGGGAAGAGGGCGACCGACGCATGTCCCCTGCCCCCGGCGGCTCATATCCCAGGTCTCCGCCAGCACCTCCCGGCTTTCAATGGAGGCAACCGGTAAACTTTCCGTCGCGCCGTAAGGGGTGAATACCGATGCTTCCGGCGGAAGGCAGCCGGTTACCCGGGTCAGCAGGTCGTAAGGCACTGGAGCTCCGGCCATAAGGACCTTCCGAACGGATTTGAGCACGATCTTATGGTCGAGGCAATACCTGCTCACCACATTCCATATTGCCGGCGATCCGAATGAATAGGTTACGCCGTATCTCTCGATGGAGCCGATAAATTTTTGCGGATCGACCATGGCGGGCCTGGTCGGATTCATATCGGGGATGACCGAACAGGCGCCGAGAGCCGCCGAGAACAGCGCAAAGAGCGGAAAGGCCGGCTGGTCGACATCCGCCGGGCCGATGGTGTAATACTCCTCGATCAGGCGCAGTTGTGCGCCGAATATGGAATGCTCGTACCTGACCCCTTTGGGGGGTCCGGTCGAACCGGTGGTAAAGATGATTGCCGCCAGGTCGCTGTCCGATGGCTGGTAAACAGGAAATGGTTTTTCGTCATCGGCAATGCAGCCGGAGATGTCCGGTCCGAACAGCCCGAAAGAATTGCCGCAACAAAAAAACCTGGTGACGGTATGAAAGGTTTTACCGAAGATTTTCGCGAATAATACCGCCTTCGGGATCCCCACCAGCACTTTCGGCATCACTCTTTCGATGCAGCGCAGCAGGTTCTTATACCCCATGCCGGGATCGATCAGGACGATCGGACTGCCAAGTTTGAAAAGCGCCAGGGTGAGCGCGATGAATTCCACCGAAGGCGTAACCATGAGGATAACCACATCGCCGGGTCGAATACCTTGGCGGGAGAAGTAGGCGGCATAGCCATCCGACTTTCGGTTCAGTTCGCCAAACGTCACGCTTTTCCCGCTGCGGGCTTCGATGACCCCGGTCCGCTCCCTGTACCTTTCGGCGGTCCGGACAAAGGTTTCCGCAATATTTTTTTCTTCAGCCACCAGCCGTCTCCTGAGATGTTTCCGGGAAAAAGAAAGCTTGCAGCAGAGGGCCTATTTCTTCCCCCTTATCTTCCAGGATAAAGTGGCCGCCATCGCTGAAATAGTGGCTCTGCGCATCGGGAAAACGCTCTCGCCATTCCGAAAAAAACGAATCGTTGAAGCAGAAATCCCTGCCGCCCCAGATGATGAGCAGAGGGATTTTCCGGTCGCGGATAAGCGGCAGCCGCTCTTCAATTCTGACCAGCGTCGCATAGCTGGGATGGCTGCTCTTCATCGGAATATCCTGGACAAACCGGGAGATTGCCACGCGGTTGCGCCAGTTGTCATAGGGCGCCAGGTAGGCTCCGGCGGTCGCCGCCATTTTTCTGGCGACCGCCATGAACCTGGCGGGACCGGCAAAGCCGTTGAACAAGCGGACAATGATTTCGCCCGCCACGGGCAATCGGCAAAGCCCGATGCGCCATGGCAGCCGGGAAGAGCGAAATGCGGCGGTGTTCATGACCACAATTTTTTCTATCCTCTCCAGTTGGCCGACGGCACAACCGATGCCGATGGCGCCGCCCCAGTCATGAACGATCAGCGAGAAGCGGTCAATCCGCAGATGAGTCAATAAATTTTCCAGGTTTTCAATATGCCGGGCCAGACAGTAGGGGTAGTCGGCCGGCTTGTCGGACAGCCCGCACCCCATATGATCAATGGCAATGACCCGGTGGCTTTCCCGTAAAAGTGTTATGAGGTGCCTGAAGTAGTAAGACCAGGTAGGGTTGCCATGAACCATGACAATGACCGGTCCGCTGCCTTCGTCGATATAATGGAGCCGCCCCCCCTGCAGCTGGAAATAATGTGGGGAAAATGGGTAGTCTGGATACACTGCTGTCACGGCTCTTTTTATTTTTCTTCTTTCTTTTTCTTTTTTTGTATCCATTCAACTCTATGGACAAAGTTCCCCCCTCCCCTTGCGGGAGG
>CAYTVF010000143.1:7023-11064 GCA_964441345.1 uncultured Desulfopila sp.
CCCCTCAATCCCCTCCCGTCAAGGGAGGGGAGGCTAAGACCAATGAAACAAAGTGAATACTATTGAAATAAACGGAATAGTTCCCTTTTTTTCACATCGCCACAAGGGGCAGGTATTCGGGTTTCCACCTGATCCGGTCGATCAGTTTCTTCATCCTCGCCTCATCCTTGTCGTGTTGAAAATCCGAGTAGACACAGGGCCGGCTGACTCCTTTCGCAACGCTGCTCATGGCCACCGCCAGGGCAACTTTCTTGCCAACCTGCCGGATATTGGCGATTGACGGCATCAAGCGGCCTTTTGCCAGTTCCTCCGGGGACATCATCTCAGCTATCGCATAGGCGGCCGCGGTAAAAAACTCAGGCAGCACTTCCCGGGCACCGGCGACCAGAACACCTAATCCCACGCCGGGGAAGACCAGGGCGTTATTGCACTGGCTGACCTTAAATTCATCTTCCATGGCATCGAACGTCTGGCAAGGGTTACCGGTCGCGATCAGGATACCCTCTTCATTCCATTTGCGGATGTTCTGGCAGAATACCTCGGGCGTGGAGATATGGTGAAATAACGGCAGGATAAGGGGCCGGGAGGTATTCTGTTTGAGGGCATCGATCGCCTCTCTCCGGAAAAAATAATCCTGTCCGGTCGTGCCGATCAGCACGGTTATGCCGGCGTTTTTGATAATCCCCGGGATATCCGTCTTATCCATGTCGACAATCCAGGGATAATTTTTCTTATCCTTGGCAAATCGCTTTTTGTACAGTTCCATCTCGCGCTTATTGGCAATAAGCCCTTTCGAATCGATCATGAAAATACGGTCGAACGCCTGCTTTTCCGAAAGTCCTTCACCAACCAGCGCATTGCGGAGCTGTTCACCGATCCCCACTCCTCCCGCGCCGGCCCCGTGGATGAGAAAACGCTGATCCGCGAGTTTTTCCCCCTTGATCTTTATCGCCGAAAGGATTGCCGCCAGGGCTACTGCACCGGTTCCCTGGATATCGTCATTGAAGGAAATCAACTCATCGACAAAGGCATCGCGGATACTGAAGGCATTTTGCTGGGAAAAATCCTCCCACTGGCACAGGGCATTGGGGAAAACGTTGCGAAACGCCCTGACAAACCTGCCGATAAAGGAGAGGTACTCTTCGCCTCCCAGTCTTTTGTGGCGCCAGCCAAGATATTGATTGTCTTCAAGAAGCTTTTCATTATTGGTGCCAACGTCGAGGGAAATGGGCAGGCAGTGCCAGGGGGCGATGCCTGCCCCCTGGGTATACAACATAAGCTTGCCAAGACACACCGCAATTCCCCCGGCCCCCTGATCCCCGATACCGAGGACGCCTTGATTATCGGTGACTACGGCGACTCTGATATCCCGATGGGCAAATCTGCGCAGGATATCTTCGGCCCGGTCGATATTACCCGGATAGAAATGGAGGCCGTTGGCCTGCCGGAACATCGACGAATATTTCTGCACTGCCATGCCGATGGTGGGGGTATAGATGATTTTTATATAGGTTTCAATATCGCTTTGGATGAGGGCGTGGGCCAAAGTGACATTGCGGTCGAACATCGACCGGACAAAAATGAATTTTTCGATATCGTCAACCTTCTCATTCACCTTGACGCGTGAACTTTCCACCTGAGTTTCGAGATTTTTAATCCCCGGGGGAAGGGTTGCCTCAAGGCCGAGCAGCTTTCTTTCTTCCAGGTTGAAGGCCGTGCCTTTATTTACATAACTGCAGGACCTGGCCGATGCGCCACTGGCATAAACGATAATTTCCCTGGTATTCCCGTATTCATCATATTTGAACCTGTACAAATTTGCAGCCATACTCAGCCCCCTTCATGTTCCCCATATAAAATGTGCGAAAAAAATGCACGATTGACAAGAATCATTCTTTGCCGCATAATGCCGGGCCATGGAACCTTGGCAAATCATACTGCAGGACAGCATAACCACGCTGGATGATCTGAAAAAGCATGTGGATTGCGATTGTACCGCATTAGGGGATGTAATAGCAAACTTTCCAATGCGGATAAATCCATATTTTCTAAAATTGATTCAATCTCCCGGCGACCCTATCTGGAAACAGGCGGTTCCCGATGGGGCGGAGTTACGCGATGGAGTCTGTGCCGTCGACCCGCTTGCCGAAGAAGAACTGAGCCCAGTCCCTCATCTCGTTCACAAGTATCCGGATCGAGTTCTTTTTTTAATATCCAGCCAATGCGCCATGTACTGCCGGTTCTGCACCAGAAAACGTAAAGTCGGCACCGACAAGATGCGGATCTCGGCGGAAACCCTTACTGCCGGCTACAACTACCTGAAAAATCATCCGGAAATAAAGGAAGTGCTCCTTTCCGGCGGCGACCCGCTCCTTCTCGCCGACGAGAAGATCGGGGCAATCCTCGAAAACCTGCGAGCTATTCCATCCATTGAGATTATCCGCATCGGCACCAGGGTGCCCGCGGTCCTGCCGATGCGGATCACCGATCGGCTTGTTGCCATCCTCAAGGCCCATCATCCGCTCTATATAAATACCCACTTCAATCATCCGCTTGAAATCACGCAAGAAGCATCGATGGCCTGCATGAAACTCGCTGACGCCGGTATTCCGCTGGGATGTCAGACCGTGCTGTTGAAGGGTGTCAACGACAATGCAGAGACCATGAAGCGGCTGATGCGGGCTCTTCTGCGCATCCGGGTGAAACCCTACTACCTTTTTCAGGCGGATCTTACCCGAGGAACCGATCATTTCCGCACCACGACCGCAACCGGCATCGCCATCATGCGGAGTCTTTACGGCCATATATCCGGTATGGCTGTGCCGACCTTTGCTCTCGATGCCCCGGGTGGAAAAGGAAAGATTCCCCTTACCCCCCAGTACATCATGGAAAAGGGTAAAAACCTCGTTTTTGAGAATTACCAGGGCGCAGTATGCACCTATCCGGAGGCAGGTGAAGGTTTCTGAGAGGCGATTTGTCATTCACTCATCTCACTCTGGATTGGTTCAGTTCGGTCAAGATAAGTACTGTCATCCTGCCCCCTTCATGTGAACTTCCTTGCTTCTTATGACCCAACGATATACTTTACATATACTTGAACGTTATACCTGAACGTGTCCGAGTGAAAACTCATCTATTACCAGCAATGCCACCAGCAATCCCACCCGCCATGACTCACGATGAACTCCTTACCAAGATCCTGAATTCCAGCGAGTTGCCCACTCTGCCGACGGTGGCCTCCCAGCTCATTTCTCTGACTTCCAGGGAAGACGCCACCCTTGCCGATATCGGTGAACTGGTGGCCCGGGATATCTCCTTGTCGGCCAAGATTCTCAAGGTTTCCAATTCCGCTTTTTACAGCTTCCCCCAGCAGATTGGCTCGATTCAGCAAGCGGTCAGCATTCTCGGCATGAATGCCGTCCGCAGCCTGGTGCTGTCGTTTTCCTTTTTAAGCATCAGGGGCAGCAAAGCTCCCAGCCGCTTCGATTTCGAGAAATTCTGGACAAAATCGCTCGCCTCGGCCGTGGCAACCAAACTGATTCTTGAAAAAGTCCGAGGAGTTGAAGCGGAAGAGGGTTTTGCGTCCGGTTTGCTGCAAAATCTCGGCGAGTTGATTCTCGCCAAGACATTTGCCGGTGAATATGAAATGGTTTTGCAGGCCGTGGCGGAACAGGACCGGGACAGCTTGACCGAGGAAGAATCCGTCTTCGGCGCCGATCATTCCTTCGTCGGCACCAGCGTCGCTAAAAACTGGGGGTTTCCCGAAGCGCTCCTGGCTCCGATCCAGTTCCATCACGAGCCGGAAAAATATACCGGCGCAAATGCTGCCATCCGCTCCACGATTCGAGCCGTCTACCTTTCTGATCTGCTGGTAAACATTCTATTTTCCGATAAGCCCGAGACCTACCACAAGAGGTTCCAGAAAGAGGCGGGGAGACTCCTGGGACTGACCGGTGAAGCGATCGAATCGATTCTTGGACAGTTCCATATTAAGGTAAAAGAGGCGGGCACCTATTTCGACCTCAAGATCGAAGCTGCCAA
>CAYTVF010000144.1:0-11028 GCA_964441345.1 uncultured Desulfopila sp.
GTCTATCTGGTTGGTGCCGGTCCCGGCGATCCCGGTCTTATAACCGTGCGCGGCAAGAGCCTGCTTGAGCGGGCTGAGGTTGTAGTGTACGACTATCTTGCCAGTAAAAAGCTGCTGAAGCATGTGCCCGCCGATGCTCTCTTCATCTATGTCGGCAAGAAGGGCGGGGTGCAGCATACCCACACCCAGGCGGAAATCAACCAGATGCTGGTCGATCACGCCCTCGCCGGAAAAATGGTGGTTCGTTTGAAGGGCGGCGATCCGTTTATTTTCGGGCGGGGTGGGGAAGAAGTGCAGGAACTCCATGGTGCCGGAATCCCATTCGAGGTCGTCCCGGGGGTGACTTCGGCAACAGCTGCGGCGACCTACGCCGGGATCCCGATAACCCATCGGGACTATACCGCTTCCGTGGCCTTTCTCACCGGACATGAGGATCCCACCAAGGAGTCTTCCAAGATCGATTGGTCGAAACTGGCGACCGGAGTCGGCACCCTGGTCATCTACATGGGGATCAAAAACCTGCCGACCATTGTCGAAAACCTGATAAAACATGGCCGCGACCCGAAGACACCGGTTGCCGTGGTGCGGTGGGCTTCCACTCCGGAGCAGCGGTCGGTGGTCGGTACCCTCGAGACCATCGCCCAGGTGGTTGGCGACGCGGGAATACGACCGCCGTCATTGATTGTCGTCGGGGAGGTCGTAAAGCTCCGCGACCAGATCGACTGGTATGAGAAACGGCCGCTTTTCGGCAAAAAAATAATCGTTACGCGGACCCGTGAACAGGCCAGCGATCTGGTCGCCGGGCTTGAAGAGCATGGTGCCAATTGCCTGGAGTTTTCAACCATCAATATCAAGCCGGTTAATTCCTACGAAGTCCTCGACGGTGAACTGGAGAGGTTGAACGAATATCACTGGATCCTCTTCACCTCGCTCAATGGCGTGAAATATTTTTTCGAGCGCCTCTACGCCAAGGGTATGGATGCCCGGGATTTAAAGGGCCCGGCCCTGGCCACGGTGGGCAAGAGTACCGCCGACCTGCTGTTGAAATACGGGGTAAACGCGGATCTTATTCCCAGCACCTTCACCGGCGAGGGATTGGCGGAGAGCCTCCTCGATCAGGGCGTCGAGGGTCGTAATATTCTCATCCCGCGGGCTCTGCAAGGTCGTGAAATTCTGCCCGAGACTCTGCGCGGGGCAGGAGCCCAGGTCACGGTTGCCCCGGTGTATCAAAACTGTCCGGCGGAAGGCGACAAGGAACTTCTCCGGGCGGAGCTTGAGGAGGGCCGGGTGGATATGATCACCTTCACCAGTTCGTCCACCGTGCGCAATTTCCTCGCGATGATCGATGTCGAGAGCCAGGAAGACTTGAAAAAACTGCTGGCCGGCGTCAAAATAGCGGCAATCGGTCCCATCACCGGAAAAACCGTTACCGACAGCGGTTTACGAGTAGATGTTCAGCCGGATAAGCATACGATCCCGGAGATGATCAGTGCCATTGTCAACTACTACGGTGGAGATAAGAAATAGCGTCCTCCTTTTCCGGATTGATCGATCGGCTGGGGACAATCAGCCCATCGTCAAGGAAAAGGAAGAGCAGAGCACCAGGCCGCTGGAGGGTATCCGCTGCCGGGCCTGCGGCAGTGTGGTGACCAGCCGGGATGAGAAGATCGAGGTCGGCGGCTCCCACTGCCATACCTTTTTCAATCCCGCCGGAATTGTCTTTGAGCTGGGCTGCTTCCGCAGTGCACCCGGCTGCAGCGTTACCGGTAAAGCAAGCTCCGAATTCACCTGGTTTGCCGGGTATGTCTGGCGTTTTGCCCTCTGCAGCCACTGCCGGGCACATCTGGGCTGGTTCTTTGTGGGCCGGGACTCCACTTTTTTCGGACTGATTCTTGCCAGCCTCCTGGAGTAGGCCAGGCCGGCTCTTGCTCTTTCCGTATTCCCTGCTTCGAACCGCTGGACCTCACAACCCCGCTCCCGGGCGGTCTCCGGGCGGGCCGCTGGCGACGATGGCTTTCCGCCCCCCTCATCGGAGTTCCTCCTCGCCCTGGCGGAGAAAGCCAATTGCCGAATTGAGCCGGGCAATGATTTCAGGATCCACCTGTCTGCTGCAGAGGATATGCCGTGCATTGCCGGGCGGCATCTCGGAGAAATGGACGATCTTGAAGACGGTGCTTTTCTCCCCTGAAAATGTCAGCAGGTCCAGGGCTTCTTCTTCCGTCATGAAACTGTAATCGGCCCGGTGCGCCTCGATCATTTTCAGGATAGTCTGATTCTCGGCCGTGGTTTTTACCTGTTCGGGGGCAAAGTGTTTCATCCGGTCATCGATATAGCTGCCGTATGAATACCCTTCCTTGACCAGAACCTGAAGGCGTTGTTCGGCCAGGACTCTGTCAAGGATTTCGGTCTCGGCCAGGAGTTCGTTGTCGGCCCGGGCAACGGCGACAAACGGTCTGTCCCGGTAAACAGGGAGAGTGTATCTGGCGTAGGCTTCTCGTCCCGGGGTTTTGAACCACCCGGCCGCACAGCTTTTATCTTCATTCCTCTCGATGATATCCAATTGTCGTCTGGCCGGGGTCTCCCGCCAGACGAAAGGTATGTCGGCATGTTCGAAGGCCAGGCCGATGGGGTCCGCGACAAGACCGTGCGCTTTATCCCCGCTGCGCATGTAGAAGGGTCTGCGTTCGTGGAAATGGACAGTGATTGCCGCTGGTTGTTTCGACGGATCGGAAGAAGGTTCAGGAGAGGATACATTTCGGTCGGGTTCGGTCTTCTGGGAACCGTACGGCCTGATGAACAGTATCAACAGAATACAGCCTGCACACCCGACAATGAAAAGAATTCCGAGAATTCCAGGATGGATACGTTTCATATGACTCCATCGCCTGAGGGGAAGGGGACGAGAGCCCCCGTATTCCCAATTATCGTCGAAGAGCAGGCAATTGTCACATCATTTATCGGATGGGTTGGCGGGGGAGTTGCGGCGGGGGGGGCAGGTAAACTCAAGCGGAAGAGAGCGTTATGCGGCTCGGTTGCAGGGTGTTGTATGCAACCGAGGAAGGTATCTATTCATTTTTGCTAACAAAATCCCCCCTCCCCTTGCGGGAGGGGGTTAGGGGGAGGGGGAAGAGACCCCGTTATTAGCTGTTTCGAATCAGATCGAGAAGGTCTTCGGAGTTCATCTGGGCGCTCATTTCGCTGCCCTCCAGGAGACTGCCGGCCAGATCGCGTTTTTCCTGGTGCAGTTTGACGATTTTTTCCTCGATGGTATCCTTGCAGACCAGCCGGTAAATAGTCACCGGCCGAGTCTGACCGATCCGGTGTGCCCGGTCCGAGGCCTGGTCCTCGATGGCGGGGTTCCACCAGGGGTCCATATGAATGACATAGTCGGCCGCGGTCAGATTGAGCCCCAGACCGCCCGCCTTCAGACTGATCAAAAAGAGGTCGCCCTCGCCCGCCTGGAAGGCGTCCACCCGGATTTTCCGCTGTTTGGAACTGGTGCTGCCATCCAGGTACTGATAGCTTATTTTCTGGCGGTCGAGATGCTCGCGGATGAAATTGAGGTGGCCGATGAATTGGCTGAAGACCAGGGCCTTATGGCGGCTGGCGAGCAGTTCGTCGATGATTGCGGCAAAGACCTTCAACTTGGAACTCTCGATGCCGCTGTTGCGGTCGATCAGGCGGGGATTGCAGCAGGCCTGCCGCAACCGCATGATTTCCGTGAGTATCTGCAGGTGGCGGCCTTTTTTCTCCCTGGCGTTTTCCAGGATATCGAGGGCGTTCTGCCGCAGGGCCTCGTAAAAATGCGATTCCTCCGGGCTCATCTCCACATCGAGGGTCACCTCGGTGCGCGACGGGAGTTCCTCAAGAACCTGGGACTTGATTCTGCGCAGGATGAAGGGGCGAATGAGCGTTTTAAGTTTGCGTCGCGCTTCCCGGTCCTGATAGCGTTCGATGGGAATGGCAAACCGTTCGTTGAAACTGTTCAGACTGCCGAGGAGCCCGGGATTGATGAAATGGAACAGATTCCAGAGCTCGCCGAGGTGGTTCTCAATCGGCGTACCGGTAGTTATCAGTTTGAAGCGGGCCTGCAGGGACATCGCTGCCTGGGAGCGTTTGGTGGCCGAATTTTTGATCGCCTGCGCTTCATCGAGAATAATTGCCTGCCAGGTGATTGACGAGAGCAGCTCGTTTTCCTGTTGCAGCAGGGTGTAGGTGGTAATAAGCAGGTCGAATTTTCCCAGTTCGTTGATGCTCTTTTCCCGGTCTTTTCCGGTAAACTGCTTGATGTTGATCGTCGGGGTAAACCTTCTGACCTCCGACATCCAGTTGGTCGACACCGAGGTCGGGGCAACGACAAGGGAGGGCCCGTCCGTCGCAAGACTGAGGATTATTGCTAGTGATTGCAGGGTCTTGCCAAGGCCCATATCGTCGGCCAGGCATCCGCCGACGCCCCAGTGGGCGAGCCGGGCCAGCCACTCGAAACCCTCTTTCTGGTAAATACGCAGGTCGGCCTGCAGGGTCGAGGGCACCTCCGGTTTAAAATTCTGGGCATCGCGAATCCGCTCGATCTGGTTCTGCCAACCCGAGTCGGCCGCGGTTTTGGCCTGGTTGGTGAGTTGCTCCAGTTGCAGTGCGGCAAGGGGATGGACCAGGATTTCATCGCCGCCGTCATCGCCGCTGTTATTGCCGCCTTCCGCAAAGAGGTTGATATCTTCAAGCCGCTTTCTGAACTCCTGGGTCAGGGCGATAAACTGGCCGTCGCCGATTTCGATGAACCGGCCTGTCGCGCTTTTCAGTTTGACCAGCAGGTCTTTCAGTTCGATGACCCTGCCCTGATCGAGGGTCAGCTCACCGCTCATGGCAAACCAGTTTTGCCGGTTGGTGCGGATTTTCAGATTGAGGTTGTCGAGCGACACTTTCTGGGTGATGGTCAGTTTTTCCCCTTCCGGCCATTCGATCACCACCTTGTCGCGGATCGACTGCAGTTCCATCAGGGCCTGGAGGCAGTCGTCCGGGTCATAGAGATGCCATTCCCGGTCATTCTCCTGCTCCATATCGACGGCCATGTCGAGAATGGGACAGAGTTCTTCGATATCCCTCGCCTTTTCTTCTTCCAGATGCAGGTTTCGCCTAGTTTGCAGCCGTTTGCCGTTGACCTCGGCCATGATATTTTCCACGCCCTGGCCCGGTTTCAGATAATGTCCGCCCTCGACGAAGGGTTTGACGAACATTTCCAGGCGGAAGCCGGTGCCATAGGGGATCAGATGCATGTAAATGGTCGAATCGGCCTCGACGAAGGTGATGTTGCCGGATTTTCTGGCGGAACTGTCGGCGGCGATGGCGGAATGGACGGTCATGAAGGAGGAGATGTTGCCGATGGCGGTCAGCACCTGTTCACTGGCCGATTTAGGCACCGTTATGCCGTGCTTGCCGGTTATCTGGGCAATGCGCCGATGGTTGTCGTTGATGCTGATGATTTTGATCCTGGTCGGCGTTTCCTTCTGAAAGTTGATATTGTCGGAGGTGATCGGATGGGCAAAGCAGATATGCAGATTATCGCCTTTTTCCTCGACCAGCAGTTCCGGTTCGCCGGCCACGAATTCCACCGGGATGAAGGGCGAATCGGCGAGATAAAGATTGGGGTGGCCGATCATCGCCAGAAGCGCCTTATCCATATCCAGAGCATAACTGACCGCATGGGTCTCCGGATTGATGGTTCTTTTAATGGCTACGCAGATCTTGCGATCCTGGGAAGTGAGATAATTCAGTTTATTGGTCTGATAAAGCCGGGAGAGAGAAATCGGCCGCCCTTTGCTCCATTCGTTTTCCGGCGTCAGCTTCTGCTCCCGCGGGGCGATGGATATCGTTTTTTCTTCGAAGGCCACCATCCAGATGAGACGCGAGGTCTGCTGCGGACCATCCGAATCCTGAGCCGTGGCATAAATCAACGCCTGCAGACTGCGCTTCCACGGTTCTTCCGGGGCAAGGATGGCGAGCAGGGGGACAATCCCGGTCTGTTCCCGCAATTCGTTTGTTGTCGCCAGGAACTCGGGATCGTCGTGGTGGATGGTCGCCAGGATATCGCCGAGGAGGAGGGTGAAGAAACGATAACCGCTGCGCCGGGCTTTCTGATAGAGGGCGGCGATTTCCGATTCGACATCGGGTTCGACCGCGCTGTTCAACCAGTATTGGCAGATGCCGGCAAAGATCACCGTCAGGACATTGTGCCCGGTCCCTTCCGGCAGGACAACTTCTCCCCCCTGCAAGCCCTTGTTGATATGGGAGGTGACCACTTCGGCCAGGAAGTTGTAGGCATCGTTTTCCCGCGCTCCGCGAAAGAGCGACTGGACGATGCCGATGCTGTTGGCAATTTCGTGATATTCTTCAGTCTTGGCCACATGCAGACGGGTGAGAATGTAAAAAAGTCCGGCTGGGCCAAAAAATGCGACATTTTCGTCGTTGCTGTACCTGCGCAGAAAACTCAGATCCTCGGCATAGGCGGTCAAGGCTTCTTCGCTGTCGCCGCGTAAGAAAAGGAGGGTGCCGCGGGCGCCGGTGCCGAGGAAGGAATCATGGTGGCTTTCCGTCAGACCGTGTGCTTCTTCGAGCCTGCCGCGAAAGAGCAGGTCGTGAAACAGCAGGCGCCTGAAAGGCAACTGCTCATCCGCGCTGAGACTCCTGAACTCATCGTCACAGGCGAGGAACTCGATAATCTCGGGAAAATCGGCAAGCATTGCCTGGCCGTACTGCAAAACGTTGTTGAGCAGATAAAATTGAAACGAGGTGGAAAGGGACCGCAGCCATTCCGCATCGAAAGGCTGTGTTAATATTCGCACGGTCGGTGGCGGCTGGGCGGCCAGATCGCGGCACTGGCTGTCGATAAAGTCGGCGGCATCATGGATGATGTCGAACTGCTGGGTATAAACCCCGATCCGCATCTCCCGCATGCCGCGCCAGCATCGGGTAGTCCATTTCCCGTAATAATAGGTAACCGGGGCCTCCTCCTGAATGACTTTGGCGTAAGAAGCGAAGGTGTTTTCCTTGACCGCGATTTTGCTGAGGATTTCAACGATCTCCTCAGTGCATTGCCGATCCGGGGTAAGAAATCCCAGTTGCTCGAATTTGGTGAAATAGTGGGTAAGATTGGCGGTTGTCAGTTTGTTGCCGCGCGGATTTTTCAGGTCCAGCTTGCGCAGGCAATTGACAATAAGGGTCGAATGGGCGGGTTCGTAAACAATCGAGAGAAATTGCAGGAGCGCCTGTTCAAAAGCGGAGAGTTTTTTATACTGATCAAGAAGGTCTGGACGGGTTTGCATGGTTGCTTTTAGAAACCGAGGACGGCGAATCTCCTGGGAAATGGTTGGCAAAATATCCGAAAAGGCGGAGAGGGAACCCCTTAGTATATCATTGTCTGCCGGTGAAGAGAACCAAAAACTGAAATTTATTCGTGACCGATAGGTTGGAAACGTTCGGAAAACACTATTACTCGGTGCTTTTCGGCCGGTGCGGAAAAAAAGAATGGGGAAGTTCGGGATGGGCGAGAGGGCAGGAGGCGGTGGCTATTTGCCACTGACCGTTTTTCCCCGGGTGGAAACATGAGATTGTTGTCCGCGGATTTGCAATAATCGGTAAATCTGATACTTTTACTCATGCATCGACAGGTTTTGCAAACGAGCGGCCGGCCGCAAGCAAAAAAAGAATTGCTCAAATATTCATGATGGGAGGGACAGGACAATGGATGTATTCGGATACATTTTTCTCGCCCGGGAAAAAGCATTCCTGATACCTGCCGCGGAGCAGCAACTGGCTCTGCAGGAGTATGCTCAGTCCATCGGCCTGTCTCTTACCGGGACCCGTGTCGAGCGGACATCGCCGCTGCACCTGCCATTCCATGAGCGCCCGGAAGGCGGTGCGCTCCTGCGGCAATGCGGTCCCGGCGATACGATCATTACCCTGAAAACCGAGTGGATTCTGATTTCCGCCGTCGCCGGTGATCACCTCCTCAGCTTGCTTGGCGAAAGACAGGTCGCTCTTCATTGTGTCGACCTTGGGGCAAATATCAGCCTGCCCGAAAAGCGCAGGCTTTTAGTCTCCGTGGGCAGCGCCGAACTTGTCAAAAAATTGCTGGCGGCCCTGTCGATTTGCGAAAACAGCAGAGACAGCCGGATGCCGGCAGGAGTGGAGCGGCACCGCAAGCCGCGGGGGGAATATCACGGAGGTCCCGTTCCTTTCGGCTGGGAGGTGAACGGCGAGGGATTTCTGGTGGAGAATGAGGCGCAGCAGCAGATCATCGGCGAGATCGAAACGATGCGGGCGGAGCGCTGGTCCTATCGGAAGATTTCCGGCAAGCTGCGGAACGAGTTCAATATTCGTCTCTCCCACGAGGGAGTCAGAAAAATTCTGGCCGGCAAACGAAGCGACGGGCAGAGCAAGGATGAGACAGGGCACGAGGCCAAGAATTGAGGTTCTCCCGATAGCGAAATCGATTTCGATTTGGACAACCTCCCTCAATGTTGTAATACGCGGCGGATCACTTCAAGACACGCCTCCTACAAACTCTCGTGTTTGGTGATTTTGGCATCGATTTCCAGATGGCGCAACCAGGCGGATATCAGCTGTTGCTGTTTAAAACGTTCGAGGTTTTCCCGGTATTTCTTGATCTCGTCGGCGGTCTCGGGCATCGTGGGGATTTGTCTGTCGAGAAAAGTATAGACGTAGAAATCGTCGCCGGCCCGGCCCGGTTCTTCGGGCAGCGGCGATGAAGCGGAGAGCAGAAAGGCGCTCGGGATGAGTGAGGAAGGAAAAGCACTTTTTTCAGCCGCTGCATTCTGGCCGAGAAAGCCGGAATCCTTTACGGCAAGCCCGCTTTCCTTGGCCGCGCTTTCCAGGGTCTTGCCGGCCCGGACACTGCCGAGCAACTCCCTGGCCGCTGTTTCAGCAAGCTCCTGCGATTTTGTCTTCCGGTAGTCGGCTTCGACCTTTTCCCTGATCGTGGCAAGCTGCGGGATTTCAGGTGCTTTAATGTCTTCGGCAAAAAGGATCGCATAGCCCGATGTGCCTTTGATCAGCGAACTCAGTTCGCCTTTGTTCAACTCGAAGGCCTTATCGAGGAACTGCTGGTCATTTTTCAACTTGGCCGGCGCATCGTTCTTGGCGAAAAAGTCGGTTTCAAGAATGGTTATGTCCTTCTCGGCCTCGGCATACTGGCCAAGACTGCCGGCGCTGATAATCCCTTCATAGGCATCGTTTGCCACCTGAAAGGTAAGGCTCTCGGCTTCCTTCTGCTGGAGGGTCCGGGTAATTTCGTCGGTCACCGCGGCGAGAGTCCGGGTGGTCGCCGGTTTGATTTCCGCAAGCTGGATGATGTGGTAACCGAAATTTGTTTTTACGACATCGCTGATGGCTCCGGGCTGCATGGCAAAGACCACGTCCTCAAACTCGGGAACCATTCTGCCGCGGGCGAAGAAACCGAGGTCGCCGTCCGAGTTTTTTGACGGTCCTTCCGAATATTGGCGGGCAAGCGAGACAAAATCCCCGCCTTTTCGAACCAGCTTCAGAACCTCTTCGGCCTTTTTGGCCTTTTCTTCATGGATCTGGGCAGAGTCGCCTTCTTCGGCCTTGAAAAGTATATGGCGGGCATGGCGTTGTTCGGGATCCTTGTAGGTGGCGAGATTGTCCTGGTAAAATTCCTCGATCTTGGACTGGTCGACGGTCACTTTCCTGCCGATTTCGTCATAGGTGAAGAGCAGATACTTGAACTTCATCAGGGGCTCGGTTTTATACTTGTCCTTTGCCGTTTCGAACCAGGCGGCAAGAGCGGCATCGTCGACCGTCACCTTACCGACAAAGCCGGCGGGGGAGATCTGGACATAATTGACTGCTATTTTTTCGTTCAAGCGGCTGTAGGTATCCTGTATTTCAAAATCGGTCACCGCGGCGGCAAAGCGGCCGATTTCCCGGGCCGCCACCTCGGAGAGGCGATCGAAGCGCATCGATTGCTCGAATTTGGTCGGGGCCATTTTGTTGGCGGCGAGGATGGCCGTGTAGCGCGCCATGCTGAATGCGCCGTTTTCCTGAAACTGCACCATTTCCTTGATAAATTCGCGGATTTCGTCGCCACTCACCATGATTCCCATGGCGGTTGCGCCTTGCCGCAAGAGGGCGGTCTGGGTGAGCTGGTTGATTACCTGCTGCTTGAGTCCGAAGGTTTCGGCAAGTCCCTTGGGGACGTTGCCGCCGAATTGGTCGCTGAGCCTCTGATAGGCGGAATCGTAGGCCTTCTGGTATTGCTGGAAAGTGATCTCCTCACCGTTCACGACCAGAGCGGCCTGACGGCTGTCTCCCAGGTTACTTCCTACACCCCAGAAGATGAAGACCAGGGCGATGATGACGACGATTATCTGGATGAAGGTGGATTGGGACTTTTTACGGAGTATCTGCAGCATGAATGATTTCTGTCAGTTGTGGGTTAAGGTAAAAAAAAAGGCCGGTAATGGCCTGGATTTCCTCAGGAGAACGGCGCCATCCCGCCGGAAGTGCCGGTCGATGGATTGATAACAGTTCGATTTACTCTTTCTTTTTCTCCTCTGCAAGGAAAAATCCTTTACATCGTTGCCCCGCTCCGTTAATAGATTGCGGTGGGAGTTGCGGAGACCGGTGAACAAAACCGGCGGCGGGTCGGATATCGGCGGGCCGACGCCGGGAGAACCAGCCGCTTCCCCGGGGAAACCTCGTTTCCGCGGGTATCGACAGGAGCCGACAATCTTGCACACTGGGAGCGGCGAGGCCATGGGCGATTTCCTTGCTGTCTGGATATCGTCATGATATTATGTGATTAATTTTGAATCTGTACCATTTTGATCTGGCGAATAATTGATTCTTCATTCACTTGACAAATTGTTTTGGCTATAGTAATAAGCGCTAGTCAGTAATTGAATTATAAAACGGCGAAAGCTATAAAATAATATTCCAAGGAGGTTGCAATGCCAACAATTGAACACAATGGTAAGAGTTTCGAGGTAGATG
>CAYTVF010000145.1:0-2536 GCA_964441345.1 uncultured Desulfopila sp.
GACAACAATTCAACCAATAACCTGTATGCAAGTACTTAACCGGACATTACTGATTGGAACCGAATATATTGCAATATTCCGTCACCATTTTGAGTTTCAATTGGGCGAGGTCCGAAGGATTTATCCGCAGATCCTCCAAAAGATACAGTTCCATGTCCTTGCGCGTTCTGAGCTGCGGGCCTGTCTGGATTTTATCTACAAGGGCTTTTTCCGGTACCGCAATGATACAGGAGGCACCAAACTCATCGGTGATGATATCCATACCGGGAGCAAAACACGACAAAGGAATGTGGCGGTAACTGAAGTAACCGATCGGGGTTTGGTATGTTTTTGAACGGCCTGGCGTAACGGAAGTAATTTCAGTTACGCGCTCAGGTATAAGAGAGTAGTTGTGAAGGGCATATTCAAGAGATACGTAGGAAGGGCCGTTCAGCAAGTTTGCTAGATACATCTTCGAAATCGGCCTCTTCCTGAGTTCCTCACCAAAGATGTATAATCCTTTCTTTTTTCTTATCGTTGCGGCAGATCCGGGCATTCTCTTGCCATAGCAATGGTTGTATGATTTTTCATAGTATGTCTATTTATTATCGACATACCGCGCAATTTGCAACACGTATCCCGGGAACAGAATGATTTGCACCTGAGGACGCGAAAGAAATATCAGCAACAAGCACTTACACTCCTCCCCTCAACCGGTTGAGGCTGCTCAAAACGGCTTTGATCGAAGCGATAATGATATCCGTATCCACCCCGGTTCCCCAGGCGACGGAACCATCGGGATTTTCAATCTCGATATAGGCTGCGGCCTTGGCACTGGAACCGCCGTTCAAGGCATGTTCGTCGTAGCTGCTCAGTTTAAAATCGCCGGTCACATCCTTTTTCAAAGCCGCACAGAATGCGTCGAGCGGTCCGTTGCCCGAGGCAGTAATGGTGATTTCCCTGCCATGGTCAAGGAGGGTTGCCTCAATTTCCGCGTGAGAGCCGCTTTCATTCTCGCTTATATGGCGTTTGACCACGTTGAACGCCTTCAGTTCATAGGGGGTTTTTATGGTCAGATACTCTTGCGCAAAGGCCTTGTAGATTTCGCTATGCTGCAACTCCCGTCCTTCCCGGTCGGTAACGCTCTGAATGATTTTGCCGAATTCCGGGTGCATAGCCTTCGGTATGCGGAAGCCGAACTCTTTTTCCATGACGTATGCGACGCCGCCTTTGCCGGACTGGCTGTTGATGCGGATGATCGATTCGTAGGTGCGTCCTACGTCGGACGGGTCGATCGGCAGATAAGGCACCTCCCAGAGTCCGGAGGCTAGCTCCTCATATTCATGCATCCCCTTGTTGATGGCATCCTGATGCGATCCCGAGAAAGCGGTATAAACCAGTTCCCCGGCGTAGGGATGCCGCGGATGAACCTCCAGACGGCTGACCCGTTCATAGACGTCGACGATGCGATTGATGTCGTGGATATTGAGGTTGGGATCCACGCCCTGGGTAAACATGTTCAAGGCCAGGGTAATGAGATCGACATTGCCGGTTCTCTCGCCGTTGCCGAACAGCGTGCCCTCGACCCGGTCGCCGCCGGCCATCAAGGCCAGTTCGGTTGCGGCAACGGCACAGCCGCGGTCATTGTGGGTATGGAGACTGATAATGGCCGACTCCCTGTTCTTCATGTTGGTACAGAACCACTCGATCTGGTCGGCATAGATGTTTGGAGTCGCCAGTTCAACCGTCGCCGGAAGATTGACAATCAACTTGTTTGCCGGGGTCGGCTGCAGCACACCCATCACCGCCTCGCATATTTCAAGGGCGAATTCGAGTTCCGTGCCGGTAAAGCTCTCCGGCGAATATTCGTAATGGAATATGGTGTCCGGATATTTCTTTTCCTCAATCTTGAACAGGGTCACACCGTGCACCGCCAGATCGATGATCTCCTGCCGGCTCATTTTGAACACGGTACGGCGCTGCAGGGTCGAGGTGGAGTTATAGAGATGGACAACAACCTCCCTGGCACCCTGCACCGACTCAAAGGTCTTCTGGATCAGATGCTCACGGGCCTGGGTCAAGACCTGAATCAAGACTCCTTCCGGGATCAGATTCTGTTCGATAAGCACCCTGGTGAAATCATATTCGACCTGGGAGGCGGAAGGGAAGCCGACCTCGATTTCCTTGAAACCTATGTCGGTAAGCAGATGAAACATCTCGATTTTTTTATCAAGACTCATCGGTTGAATGAGCGCCTGATTGCCATCGCGCAAATCGACGCTGCACCAGATGGGAGCCTTGCTTATTGTTTTTCCCGGCCAGGTTCGATGGGGCAGATCAACCGGCGGATAAGGACGATATTTTTTCACCAACTCAGGATTCATTTCATCTCCTTGCTGCAAATCCGAATTTAACAAAAAAAAAGGCCACGGTTTTTCAACCGTGGCCTTTCTGGAAAACAGAGTTTTTAAAGCAAACTACAACCCCTCCGTATCAGCCACGGGATCCACCGGAAGAAGACCTAGTAGGAGGAGCAGCGAGTTTGTCATTGCCATTT
>CAYTVF010000145.1:2636-11008 GCA_964441345.1 uncultured Desulfopila sp.
TTTTAAATTATTTCAAGGGAATAGATTAATGGGAAAAATCTCCGGATCCCAGGCGATCGTGAAATGCCTTCAGGAAGAGGGCGTGAAAATAATCTTTGGCTATCCAGGCGGTGCCGTGCTTGATCTCTACGATGCCCTGATGGATGCCGATATTATCAACGTGCTGGTTCGCCACGAACAGGGGGCGGTCCATGCCGCGGATGGCCTGGCCAGGGTGACCGGCGAGGTGGGTGTCGCCCTGCTCACCTCGGGACCCGGCGCCACCAACGGTGTCACCGGTATTGCCACAGCCTATATGGATTCAATTCCCCTCGTCATTTTGACCGGCCAGGTGCCTCGCGCGCTGATCGGCAACGATGCCTTTCAGGAAGTCGATATTGTCGGAATCACCAGACCCTGCACCAAGCACAACTATCTGGTCAGCAATGTCGAGGATCTGGTCCCCACTCTCCGGGAAGCCTTCCACATCGCCCGTACCGGGAGGCCGGGTCCGGTTCTGGTGGATCTGCCGAAAGATCTGGTCGCTTCCAAACTGACCTATCCGGACAAGACACCGATTCACATCTCGAGCTATCAACCGACCTACAACCCCCATCCGGTTCAGATCGAAAAAGCCTGCCGGCGGATCATGAAGGCGGTCAGACCGGTGCTGTACGTCGGCGGCGGCGTCATTCTCTCGAATTCCAGCAAGGAACTCACCGAACTCGCGCAGAAGCTCAGCATCCCGGTAACGATGACCCTCATGGGGCTCGGCGCTTTTCCCGGCACCCATGAGCTCTCCATGGGGATGCTCGGCATGCATGGCACCTATACCGCGAACATGGCCGTCGCCGAAAGCGATCTGCTCATCGCGGTAGGCGCCCGCTTTGACGACCGCGTGACCGGCAAGCTGGCCGAATTCGCGAAAAAAGCCGAAATCATCCATATCGATATCGACCCGACCTCGATCAGTAAAAACGTCAAGGTCCATATCCCCATCGTCGCCGACTGCAAGAACGCCTTGAAAGCCATCAACAAGTGGTTTGACGCCGAATCGAACTTCAGTCTCGAAGAGCATGCGGCCCGTCACAAACCGTGGCTCGAAACCATCAAGGGCTGGACGACACAACATCCTTTGGCATACCGTGAAAACGATACCATCATTAAGCCGCAGTATATTATCGAAACGATCCACCGGCTTACCAAAGGCAAAGCAATAATCGCCACCGAGGTTGGCCAGAATCAGATGTGGGCCGCCCAGTTTTATAAATTCGATTATCCCCGTCATTTCGTTACTTCCGGCGGCCTGGGAACCATGGGTTTCGGTTTGCCGGCGGCGATCGGCGCGCAGATGGCGTTTCCGGATCGCACGGTGATAGATATCGCCGGCGATGGTTCCATCCAGATGAACATCCAGGAACTGGCCACCGCCAAACAATTCAAGTGCCCGGTTAAAATAGCGATTCTCAACAACGGCTACCTCGGCATGGTCAGACAGTGGCAGGAATTGTTCTACGATAAGCGATATTCCTCAACGACGATGGATGTGGTACCCGATTTCGTCGAGCTTGCCAAAGCCTACGGCGCCGTCGGCCTCAGGGCGACCAAAAAGAGCGAGGTGGAACCGGTGATCAAAGAAGCTCTGGCCACCAAAAATCTCGTTATTATGGATTTTAAAATCGAACGGGAAGAAGGTGTATACCCGATGGTACCCGCCGGGAAAGCAACCACCGAGATGTTGCTGGTTTAGCATCTCGTCCTCGATGCGGGATATTTATTTTCACTTGCCAAAAATACCGATCTTTCGACACTCAGGGTCATCCAGATGAAACATACGATTTCTGTACTTCTGCAAAACAAACCGGGCGTTCTTTCCCGCGTGACCGGTCTCTTCAGCGGTCGCGGCTTCAATATCGAGAGCCTCTGCGTTGCCGAGACACTCGATCCGAATGTATCTTGCCTGACCGTGGTTTCGCGAGGCGACGATGCCATCGTTGAGCAGATCACCAAACAGCTCAACAAGCTGATCGATGTCATCAAGGTCACGGAAATTACCGATAAGGATTATGTCGAACGAGAAATGGTGCTGATACGGGTCAAAGCTGAAGCCCATACCCGGGCCGAGGTTTTGCGGGTCGTCGACATCTTCCGCGGCAAGGTCGTCGATGTAAGCGCAAAAAGCTACGCGATCGAACTCACCGGATCGGCATCGAAAATCCAGGCCGTCATTGATATCCTGCGCCCCATCGGCATCAAGGAAATAGTCCGCACCGGCATCATCGCCATGGGTCGGGCAACGAAGACCAAATAATCACCCCACAACATCAACCAGGTCACACTCTCATGCTCACACCGCAAGTACCCATCGCCAAAGAAGGGTATCCCTTTATCGTATTTTCCGCTTTCTGCACACTCCTTGCGGCAATCTTGGGAATGGCTGCCGTGGCGGGAGTCCTGCTGTTCGTCACCTTCTTCATCCTCAGCTTTTTTCGCGACCCGGAGCGTTTCGTCACAGATAACGAAAACGCGGTTGTGTCCCCAGCCGACGGTAAAATCATTACCATAGAACGGGTAATGGACACCCGGTTCACCGAAGGCGAGGTCCAGAAGATTTCTATCTTCATGAATGTCTTCAATGTCCATGTGAACAGAGTTCCCGCCACCGGCAAGGTTATGAAAATTCTCTACCAGCCTGGCAAATTCTATTCCGCCGACAGTGCCAAGGGCGCATTGCAGAACGAGTATTGCGCTACCGTCATTGCCACTCCACAGGGCAGGAAACTGGCCTTCGTGCAAATTGCCGGTCTCATTGCCAGAAGAATTATCTGCTGGCTTGAACCGGAAGACAGCGTGGTCCGGGGCAGACGGTTCGGCCTCATTCGTTTCGGCTCAAGGGTCGACCTCTATCTCCCGCCCGATACCGAGATTATGGTTCAATTAGGCCAGAAGGTTCGATCCGGAGAAACCATTGTCGGCCACCTGCGATAACTCATCACGGCAGGGAGGGGTTGTGTTATTTTTTATTGTTAAACCACCGGATATCTTTTGAGAATCATAAGTGGAATCCAAAAGGGCCGTAAACTTTTCCCGCCTCCTCTGCATGAAAAGAGCATACGGCCAACATCCGACCGGGCGCGGGAGGCCCTGTTCAGCATCCTCGGCGACTCCGTAGAAAATGCCAAGGTACTCGATCTCTTTGCCGGCACCGGCGCTTTAGGACTGGAAGCATTCAGCCGCAATGCGGATTTCGTGGTCTTTGTCGATAACAGTCGTCTTGCCTTGGACCTCATCAAGAAAAATATCCTGCTTTGTCTTTCCGGCTATACCGGTACATGCGAACTGCGCGTCATCCAGCATGATTTGAGCAAAGGATTGCCCATAAAAAAATTACCGCCCGAAACAGCGTCCGGCTTTCATCTCATCTTTGCCGATCCACCCTATGCAAAAAACATTTCCCTTTCTGTTCTCGATTCTATAGATAAGAGTAATCTGTTAACCGATAACGGCATGCTGGTGATGGAAGAGCGATTTGACATAACTCTGCCAACGCAGCTGTCGCAGCTGAGACTCATCGATAAGCGAGTCTACGGCGAGTGTGCTTTCTGGCTCTATATTCCGTCCTGCCCGACATGAGAGAGATGCCGCCAGGGCAACAATTATCCCGTATTCCCCGTACCGAGTGAGAAAAATGAGAAAAACGAATGGTCGTGAACCTTCTATTGCCGTCTATCCCGGCACATTTGATCCCATCACCATGGGACACGTCGATATCATCAACAGGGCCTTGAATCTCTTTGATAAAGTGATTGTTGCGGTAGCCGTCAATTCGGCCAAGGATCCTGTATTTTCCTTGCCGGAACGGATCAAAATGATCGAAGATACCTTCATTGGCCGGGAACGGATAGAAGTCCATTCGGTATCGGGTCTGCTCGTCGATTATGCGTATCGGCAAAATGCCAAAGCTATTGTCCGGGGGATACGCGCGGTATCGGATTTTGACTATGAATTCCAGTTGGCCCTGATGAACCGAAAACTCAAAAGAGAGGTGGATTCCGTCTTTCTCATGCCCGGTTTCCGCTGGATTTTTATCAGTTCGTCGATAATCAAGGATGCGGCCCGTAATGGCGGCGATGTCAGCGACCTGGTCCCCCCCCATGTCAACGAGATGCTGATCAAAAAATTTACTGCTGCAGTACGATGACCCGAATCCTGAAACCACGGGAAGGTTGGTCCAGAAGGCAAATTATGGCCGGTTTGGGCTCCTTGGCGCTCATCTACCCCATTTGCCGGTTTGTCGCCTTCAAGGTTCCGAGAAAACCGACGCTGGTCAATATCGCCAAACCGATATTGACCAACGGTTATCTTGTCGAAAGCGATTTCGTCCTCTTCGACCGCAACGGCAGATGTTGGGCATTATCGCGAAAATGCACACATTTAGGTTGCAAACTGACGTACCATGAAGACCAGGATATTTTCGAATGCCCCTGCCACCAAAGTCAGTTCCATGCCGAAACCGGTGAGGTGCGGCGAGGCCCTGCGGTAAAACCCCTCGTCTTTTTCCCGGTCGAAAAAAGGGAGAGCGATCCGTTTTATGTGGTTACCACCTGAGCATGGCGTTCGGCCCGTCGTAGCCATGACCCCGGCACCGTTCTCGTGGAAAGCGATAAATTGGGGCGCCTGGGCATTGTTGAGCCTCTATGTTTCCCTGCTTTCCGGGATTGTAGTCGGCCTGCAGTATGACTATATGACCCCTTTCTACTCAACCACGGCTATCGATCTGCTCGTACCCTACGGTCGATTTTTCCGTTCGCTCCACTTCTTTTCAAGCCAGTTCTTCCTCTTCTTCAGCTGCATTCATCTGACCGCAGTGTATTGGAAATCTGAAAAATTGAGCTACCGGGAATGGATCCAGCTCACCGGCACCCTGCCGCTTATCCTTCTCTTGCTTTTTACCGGCTATATCCTCAGGGGCGACAATACCGGATCTTCAGCCGGAATGATTGCCGAAAGCATCATTCACGAGATACCGTTTCTGGGGTCGATCCTGAATGATCTCTTCTTTTCGGTCTCGGACAGCGGCCTGCGAAAAGTATATGTGCACCATGTCATCACCTTCGATTTTCTGCTCTTGCTGTGTGCGTGGAACCACTTGCGCATCTATCGAGTCAATATTTCGGACTATCGGAGTCTGGTTGCGGCGATGCTCTTCTTTTCGATTTTTATCGCCGCACCCCTCGAACCCGAACACCCCGGCACGACCTATATTGCCGGCCCCTGGTTTTTTCTCGGGCTCCAGGAACTGCTGCGCTCTCTCCATCCACTGATCGCCGGGGTGGCAGTGCCCGGGATTTTTCTTATCGCCCTGTTTACCGCCCTTCCCCGCAGGGGTGTGGCGAATCGGTCCTTGCTGGGGATGGGCCTCTGGCTGGCCCTCTATGCCCTTTTTTCCGGTATCGCCTGGCTCCGCTAGGGAGCAGAATTGACAAAAAAAGGGGCTGTCGCCACGATGGCGACAGCCCCTGCCGGAGCACACATTGCCTGCCCATGCAATACTACATGCCTTTCAACTCGCTTCGCAATTCGGCGATTTCTTTTTGCAAGGTCAATCGCAGCGAGGCGATTTCCTGTTTCAGTTCGTAGGCGAATGGTTCCCTGCGCAACTCGGTTTCCATCTCCTCACCTTCCGTTCGAACCGGAGCGGCAAAAGTCAATTGCGCCCCTTTCTGCACAGCCTGGCGCGCCAACATTCCCTGCTGCCATTCCAGCACCTTCAGCGTTTCCGCCAGGAGCAGTTCCTGATTGAAGTGGATGTCGTCCTCTATTTCCGCCAAAGCCTTGCAGACCGATTGCAGCAGATTAAACGCATCCGAACTTGCCTCATATCGATACTGATCGATGTGTTGCGTTATGGTCGACAGCAGCTGCAGGAAGGTTTTCTCCAGGGGCTTGTCCGACCATTTCTGGCGCAGGCTGTTGATCTCCCGGAAGAGACCCATGATAACTTTATCAGCCAATTCAATCCCCAGAGACTCGACACAGATACGCAGGCCGTCGAGTGGGTTGCCGGGCGTCTCCCTCGTATCGCTTATAAACTCAGCGGCGGCAAAGGCTAAAATGCCTTCATCCTGATCCGCCTCGACAAAAACGGGTGGTAAGCTTTCCGCAACTTCAACTGCCGATTCGACCTCAGGTTCTTCTGCGGCAAGGAGCTGGTCAGTCAATGCAGCAGGAATCGACGCAACTTCAACCGGCTCTTCCGCCAGCTCAAAAACGACCTCTTCTTCCTCGGAGATTTCCTCTGCAAGGTAAGGCGATACCTCCGCCTCTGCTTCCGCCTCCTCTGTCGGCATTTCTTCCGCCGCTGGCGCGACAAATAGCTGCTCGTCGCCAGGTTCTTCCGGAACCTCTTTGAAGTCGAAGAATGCATCAATCTGCTCGTCGGCTGCAACAACAGCTATACCCTCTTCTTCTTCCTCCTGGGCAATCGCCGGTTCAAGACTCTCGAAAAGGGTGTCTACTTCGGCGCTTTCTTCGGCGCTTTGCTCAAGATCGCTTTCCGAGAAAAATAAGCTTAATTCTTCTTCCTGTTCCTGGGGGGGCTCAACCACCTCTGCCTCGTCAGCTCCAGTATCGGCGAACTCCGGCTCCCAAGGAGCTCCTGGGATTTGCGCAGGCTCTTCAGCCGCCTCGCCGTCAATTTGGGCAAAAATGGTTACGTCTTCGGATCGTTCAGCGGAGAAAGACGCTCCCTCGGCGGTTTCTTCCTCAATAGCCGTTTCAACATCCGCGAAGCTATGGATTTTTTCTTCCTCTAGGAACAAATCATCTAGAGTTCCGCCAAGTTCTTCGCCAATGCCTCCTGATGCGATGGTACTCTCCAGGGTCTCTGCGCTGAAAATGCTCTCCTCGTCGCCGGCACCGAGAGCTGGGGCAAGCTCCTCCCCCTCCATCGGCAGCGAGATCTCATCGGAGTCTTCGTCAGCCTCCGTCTCAACGTCTACCCCCTTCAGAGCGGCACTCCTGTCCAGCCCGCCGAAGTCCAGCACGGCTTCCGGGGATTCGGTTTCATTTCCCGCAAAAAGCGACTCGGCGACCCTGGAAACCTCTTCATCGGATATGATCATTTCCGCCGGTTGCTCGTCTTCCAATGCCAACCGAACCGACTCCACTGCATCCCCCGACATCTCGCCCCTTGGTCCGGCGACTACATCTTCAGCACCGCCGCCAAAGGCAATTGCGACCGGCCCACTCACCTCCTCATCATCAGCTTCGACATCGACACCTTGCAGAGCAATATCCCTCTCCACCGAAGGTAACACAACCGCAGCATCGTCCTCAAAACCGAGAACCGATATTATCTCCTCCTCACCCAAGACTTGATCCATATCGGCCGGTTCGGCTGGTGCCGACACTTCAGTTTCTTCGGCAGCCGGTGCAAAGCTTTCTCCAAAAAAATCGTCGATATGCGATGCAACCCCACCTGCGCCCGCATCGAATCCTAATGATTTTGCCTCCTCCTCGGCCTGGAAGCCAATGGCTTCCTCGTCGGAAATATCGGCCAGGGCAGGCGCTATCTCACCGGAAGCACTCTCGGCATATCTTTCATCCTCATCCTCATCCTCATCCTCATCTTCCTTCCTGTTGATCGCCTCGGGCGAAATCGTTGGACCAAGCAGCGTCTTGAACGAATTGAATTTTTCAACAGCCGGAAAGAGAATGCTCTTTTCTTCCGCAAGGCTCATCGGGGTCTTCACGATTTTCTCAAGGCTCTCATAGAAAAGATGCAAAACCTTGAAGGCATCGGCATGGGAGTTACTCTTTTTCGTCTTAATATAGGCGCCCAGGGTGCCTATCCCCTGCAAAAGAATGAGCTTCGGCCTGCTCTCGGCAAATTGTTCCTCCAGACGAACAACTTCACGACGGAGATCATTCAGATCCTGGTCCGTGATTTCCCAGTCTATGCCAAGGACTATTGCCTTGAGATTGAGAAGCTTGTCCTCGCCGGCTGCTTCCTTTTTCACTTGCACGACTTCCGGTCGGGCAGGCTGTGGTTCATGAACGGGTTTCGACTTTTGCGCGATCTGACGCTTGAGAACTTCAAATCTCTTCACGTCTTCAAGTAATATTTCCTTTTTCTGAGCCTCGGAAAGATCCTGGGAAGATACTATTTTTTCCAGATTATAGTAGAGAGTAAGAAGGAGTTTTATTGAGTTAGGATGGGAGTTGGCTTTATTCTGATAAATGTATTTGCTTATTTTTTCCAAGGCCTGGACATAAACAAGATTGATGCTGTCACCTGCCCATATCCCCTTGAGATCCATTAATTCTTCATTGAATTGCAGAAGAACTTCATCGGTGATCTCCCAATCGATCGATAAAACCAGACTTTTCAG
>CAYTVF010000146.1:0-10985 GCA_964441345.1 uncultured Desulfopila sp.
TGTCGATCCACAGAGAGACAACCTGATCCGTCACCCATTGGTAGCCGATGTCGGGGGGGGAACCGGTATCCCATTGCCCGGTCCTGTGGCTTTGATAACTGTCCGCGAGTTGGCTCCAGGTCGAAAAGGTGTCTCCTCCCGCCGGTGAGGAGAGCTGGATAGCCTGGTCGAGGGCCGCTTCAAAAGTGGTCTTTGCCCGGGCAAAGAAATCCGAATACTGCTTCTTTTTTAAGAGTTTCAGCTTCTTATGGTTTGCATCCATGTCCAGCAGGCTGGCCAGGATAACTTCGGAAATTTCGGCCACCTTCTTATTCTTGCTGACGATATGCTCGGTTGTTTCAACCATTCTCTGCACATTGATCAAAAGAACGGAAACGGTTGCCGAAAAGATCAGAAAAAAGAGGAAAAAGATGAGAGCAAGCTTTTGTTTGATGCCGATTTTAAGAGCCATTGCTGTATTCCGGATGCTCGTTGGGGGCGATTGCCGATCAGTTGATTGTAGCAAACGTCATACGAGCTGTCATCATCTGTCTGCAGCAAACCGTCGGTTAGGTAAAAGATTGTATTATGGCCGTCGAAGTTCATGGCACAAATCCTTCAGATTGAGGTATGGGGTGAGGGCGCGGCAGAACCGGTAAGCCAGCTTCGAAACGTGTCCGTCGACAGGTGGCGATCGACAAGCAGGCCGGGGTTGTAAAAAGGATCCCCCTGATCGAGGAGGTCAAACCACTGGTTTTGAAAACGGCTTTTTTCCAGCTGCAAGGCTTGGCTCTCCCGGTCGTGGCGTATTCCGGGAGATGGTGCCAGGGTCGAGGAGCTATATGGGGTATAGATATGTATCTTTTGCTGCCGGTGCAATCTGAAGCAAAGGTCGTGGATGAAAAAAAGGAAAGGAAAATCGTCGGAGTTGAAGCCGCCGGCCTCTTTCAGCAGAGCGGTTCGGAGCAGACAGAGTTCGCTGCCCACTCCGCGAACTTGCTGGGGGCAGTGCAGACCGTTCATCAGCACCGAGCAGCTTGTGAGAAAACGGGCGTAATAGGCGGGCGAATCGAGGCTGCAGTCGGGGATGGGGGTAACCCGCGGATGGCCGGCAGGGAACTCAGTCTTTCCGCCAACCGCGCCGATTTCTTCCTGCCGGCCATATTCGAGCAGGGCGGCCAGCCACCCTTCGCCGGTCCCTTCCAGGAAGCAGTCGGCGAGGGCGACAAACTCCCCGCGGATACTCTCGGCTGCGCGGTTGTACACGGCGGCCGTACCGATATCGCCCTGGACGGCAAAGCAGACCGTGTCGATTCCGGCTCCCGCTCCGGCCCGGCGGACCGTCGCCACCGGATCCGGGGAGTCAACCGCATCATCAACCGCGATGACGAGCTGCATAATATCATAACCGGCAGTACCGATCAGCCGGGCCAGCCATGGATTGAGATCGCCGATTGGCCTCCGCCAATGCACCAGGACCGTAACCGAAAGACCGCCGGCAAGACTCCGCCGGGCCCGGTAGAAGTATTTCAGTTCGGTACAATTCACTGTCGCGGCGATTCCCCGGCGGGCCAGGCTACTCGCGACACTTTTCCGGCCGGCCTCATCGGCGTATCCTTTCTGCGAGTGATTGATACTGGTCGACGTTTCCGAAGCCCGCCAATGATAGAGGATTTCGGGAATATGGATAATCCGCCCGGCCTGTTCCGACAGCTTCAGAAAGAGATCGAGATCCTGGGCGCCGTTCAGTTCGCTCGCGCAGCCTCCGACTTTTTCATACAACGACTTTTTGGCGACCACGCAGTGGGTGATATAGTTATGGCAGAGCAGCAGTTCCCGGTTGAACCCCGGTTTGCGAAACACGCTGAACCGGGTGCCGTCGGCGCCGATAAGGTCCTCGTCGCTGTAAAGAAGATCTGCGCCTTGGCTGCCTATCGCCCGGGCGAAGGAAAAAAGGGCGTCCGGGCCGAGCTCGTCATCGTTATCGAGGAAGGCGAGATAACTCCCCCCGGCAACAGCCGCGGCCGCATTGGTTGCCGCTGAAATCCCGCCGTTTTCGGGCAGGAAGATCACCTTGATCCTGCTGTCCGATTCCCGCCACTGTTCGAGCAGGGGGCGGATCTCGGCATGGGTGCTGCAATCGTCGGCAAGACACAGCTCCCAGTGGGGATAGGACTGGTAGAGAACCGAGCGGATGCAGTTGTTCAACTGGGCCGGGGATACGTTATAGACCGGGACAACCACGGAGATCAGCGGTTTTTCGCCAAGTTCGGCGACATTCCTGTTGGGGTACAATTTGTCACGAAGACCCTGCTGCAGGTAGTGTTTGAGGGGCGAGACCTGTTCGGGCCCGGCGGCGAGATATTTTTGCCGGTAGAAGAACGGATCGAACCAGGAACAGGGGCGCCGATCTTCTGCCTGCTCGTTGCGAAGATAATGGGCAAAGGGGTCTTCGCCCTCTCTCATCTTATATGTTTCCAAATAAAAAATGGGATCAAAGAGCGGGCAGGGGCTCTTTTTTTCATGGATACCGAACATGAAATAGTGGTTGATCGGATCAAGGCCCTGAGCATGGAGTATGGGAGTCTTATCAAGATACCATGCTGGGTCGAAAAAAACGCTTGGTTGTCTTTTATCGGATATCCCCACCCTTAGAAAGTGAGTATAAGCTCCAATGGGATCATCTGAATAGCGAGCCGCGTCCGGATATTTTCGACAGTAGAACTGCGGGTCGAAATAAGGCGAAGGAGACCTGTTATACTTGTTTTTGCGACTCTTTTTGAAGAAATGCGAAATTGGGTCGAGCTTCGACGAGGCTACCTCCGGATGAGTGAGCGAGTAATAGTCAGGGTCGACAAGAAGGTTTGGCCTGAGGCCCATATATCTGCCGCTGCTGAGATAATGAACAAGCGGATTATCAAGTGTTTCGTCCAAATCAGGAACTTGGTGCAGGTAGTAATTGCGATCAAAGAGTGGTCCCGGCGTGCGAAAGTAGGCATCACCTATGGTGAGGTAGTGGTTCAAAGGGTCCACTCCCGCAGCTGCTACATCGGGGTATCGCTCCAGATAAAAAGCAGGATCAAAAAGAACCGATTTTCGCACAAGCCGATATCGTGGAGAAGTAAAGAGGTACCTCAAGGTCTTCAGTAATCGTCGGATTTTCCTGATCATCATTCTGTTCTGGTGGAAGTGTGCTGATTATCTATACTGGCGTTTCGGCAAGTGTGCCAGTGTACCATCATGGAGCAAAGGAGTCGAGCGCGATCCGTTGGTGAAAAAATGTCCGCTGTTCATCCTTGCGGTGGCTGACAAAGAGCATGGTGGTGAGGTGTTCGGCAGCGGCTTTTTCAAGGAGATCGAGGAGCGTGTTGCGGTTGACATCGTCAAGTCCCTGGGTCGGCTCATCGAGGATGAGCAGTTTCGGCCGCTTGATCAGTGCCCGGGTGATAAGCACCTGCCGCTGTTCGGCAAAGCTCAGGCGGCGAAACGGGGTGTCGGCCTTGTCCAAAAGATCGATCCAGGCCAGCCACAACCGGGCTGTTTTTATCTCGGCGGGTGACACCTTTTGGTGCAGTCCGATGGAATCGAACAGGCCGGAAAGCACGACCTGGAGACCGCTGCCGGGGATGCGGTGGTCGCGGTGCAGGGCCGGCGAGACGATGCCCATTTGTTTTTAATCTGCATTCGGCAAATTTACCATGAGAACCAGAATTTGCAACGCATGATCAAGGACGGCATCTCCCTCTCTCACGCCAGAAGCGTTTCACGCACCTTGGCCGCCAGGGCCCTGGCCGAAAACGGCTTCTGCAGAAAGTGGATCCCCTCTTCCAGCACCCCCTGACTGGCGATGACGCTGGCGGTATAGCCCGACATGAGCAGACACTTCAGGTCCGGGTGAATGGTAAGGAGCTGTTCCGCCAGATCCTTGCCGTTCATCTCCGGCATAATCACATCGGTGAGCAGAAGTTGAATGGTGTGCTGCCGAGCCAGTTCGATGGCCTCCGTCGGTCTGTTGGCCGTGAGCACCATGTATCCAAGATCATTGAGTATCCTGCTGGTCAGCCTGAGAATCGCCGCCTCGTCTTCCACCACGAGCACCGTCTCGCCCTGACCGCGGTGTGCTTCACCGTTGCTCGGTTTCTCGATTACGCCGTTCTCGCCGAGGTGCCGCGGCAGATACACTCGGAAGGTCGTCCCCTTGCCGGGTTCGCTGTAGACGTTGATGAAGCCGTTGTTCTGCTGAACGATCCCATAGACTGTCGACAGTCCGAGGCCGGTGCCCTGGCCTACTTCCTTGGTGGTGAAGAAGGGCTCGAAGATCTTGTCGAGGAGTTCCTTCTCCATGCCGGAGCCGTCGTCGCTGACGGCGAGGACCACAAAATCGCCGGGAAAAACCCCGGGATGGCTGGCACAATATTCCGTCTCGAAGGTTGTCGTACCTGTTTCGATGACGATCTTTCCCACGCCGGCGATGGCATCACGGGCGTTGATGCACAGATTGGCGAGAATCTGATCGATCTGGGAGGGATCGATCATGATCGGCCAGAGCTTCGGTTCCGGAAGCCACTCCAGGTTCACATCCTCGCCGATAAGCCTTCTCAGCATCTTGAGCATGCCCTCGACGGTTTCGTTCAGATCGAGGACTTGCGGGGAGATCGTCTGCTTGCGGGCGAAGGCGAGCAGCTGGCGGGTAATATTGACGGAACGCAGGGCGGCATCGAGGATTTCCTGGAGATCGCCGCGCAGGGTCGACGACGGCTCCGTTTTTTCCAGGGCTAACTGGCTGTAGCCGAGGATGACGCTGAGCATGTTGTTGAAGTCGTGGGCCACGCCGCCGGCCAGCTGGCCGACCGACTCCATCTTCTGGGCCTGATAGAGCTGGGCCTGGAGCTTGGCTTTCTCCTCCCCGGTTCGTTTGTTCTCGGCCAGTTCGATGTTCAGCCGGTGATTGGCCGCCGACAATTCGGCTGTCCGTTCCGCGACGATATCTTCGAGGTGCTCGTTGAGTTCGCGCAGTTCCTGCTGCACGGTGAGCAGGTCGCGGTTCTGATGGTAGGCATTCTCATAGGTCGAGAGCAGCAGGTCGAGGATCTGCAGCCGTTCGGCGGTGATGAAGTAGTTTTCACCCGAGAAGTAGACGTTGATTCCCATCGACGCCATTGAGTTCCGGCGGATCTCCCGGTTGGCGATGAGATACTGGATGCGGGAAACGATATATTTCTCGTCGTAGGGTTTGGTGATAAAATTGTTGGCGCCGGCCTCAAGGCCCTTGATGACGTCGGCCGGTTCCGAGAGGCTGGTAACCAGGATGACCGGCACATCTTTGAGCCTCCTGTCGGACCTGATCTGGCGGCAGAGTTCATAACCGTCCATCTCGGGCATGACAATATCGGTGACGACGATATCCGGAATCCTGATCGCCAGAAACCGCAGAGCCTCCTTGCCGTCGACGGCAAGTGAGACCGTATACCCTCTTTTCGCAAGAATGAACCGGAGTTCCTCTGCCTGTGTCGGGCTGTCCTCGACAATCAGGATGTCGATGTTGTCGGTATTTGTAAGATTATCCATACGATTCCCTTAGTTGGTCTTGTGTCGTTGGGCCTTGGAGAGTGCCAGACTCGCCAGTACTGCGGCGATCTTGTCGGCTGGCATGATATATCGCGCCGCACCGAGCTTCACCGCCTCGCCGGGCATGCCGAAGACCGCCGAGCTTTCCTCGTCCTGGACGATCGTAATCGCCCCTTTGTCCTTCATCAGTTTCAGCTCCTGGGCTCCGTCCCTGCCCATGCCGGTCAGCAGCACGCCGACCGCATTGCTGCCGAACATCTCCGCGACCGATCTGAAAAGATAGGAGACCGCGGGACGGAGGCCGTTTTCCGGGGCATCGGTCTTACAGGATATTCTGCCGCTGCTATCCACTCCCATCTGGAGGCCGTTAGGCGCAATATAGACGTGGCCGGGGCGGGTTATGGTGCCATGGAAGGCTACATCAACGGGCAGGGAGGAGGTCTGTCCCAGCCATTCGGCAAATCCCCGGATAAAACCCTCCGCCATATGCTGGACTATCAATACCGGCGGGGGAAAATCGCGGGGCAGGGTGGACAGTATTTTTTCGATGACCGGCGGCCCGCCGGTGGATGTCCCCATCGCCACGATCTTGACCTCGGCCTGCCGGGCGGCGATGTCGTAGACGGTTTCCCGCCGGGGCGGCGGGCGCCGCTCACCACTCCGCGCCCAGCGTCTGATCACCTTGATCTCGGACATCAGCTTCACCGTGATAATCAGATTTTTGGCATCCTTGGCATAGTCGGGATGGCCGATCCCCTGCGGTTTTTGCAGGACGGTGAGGGCGCCGGCCTCTATCGCCTTAAACGAGGTCTCCAGTTCCCTCATGTTGGCGCTGCCGGTTACCATGACGATGGGGACCGGCCGGGTCTCCATGATCGTCCGGGTCGTCTCGTAGCCGTCCATCACCGGCATGTGGATATCCATGGTGATGAGATCCGGTTTGTTGTGGGCCACAAAATCGACGGCCTCTTTGCCGCTTCCGGCCGAACCAATGACCTGGATGCCCGCATCGGAGCGCAGGATGTAGGCCAGCAATTCGCGGGCGATAGGCGAATCATCCACTATAAGAACCTTGATCATGTCAGTCTCCCGATCACTTCCAGCAGGTTGCTCTGGTCGAAACTGCTTTTGACGATGTAGGCGTTGGCGCCGACGTCTATCCCCCGTTCCCGGTCTTCGCGGGATTCGAGAGCGGTCACCAGCACGACCGGCAACTCGGAAAATTTCTTGTCCGCACGAATTTTTGCGGTCAGGTCAAAACCGTTCATCCTCGGCATTTCCACGTCCGAAACGACGATATCGAACTCGCCGCTTTTCAGGGCGGTCATGGCGTCGATGCCGTCAACCGCTGTCCGGACATCGTAGCCGGCCGATTCGAGGATATTTTTCAGGAGGGTTCTGGCCGTGATCGAATCCTCGACAACCAGTACGGAACTGCTTTTTTCCGGTTCGTCCCCAACCCCCGGAGCAAACGACGGGGCTTTTTTGACCGCGCTTTTCAACAGGTCGGGCACGTTGAGGATGGGCACTACCTTGCCGCTGCCCAAAACGGTTGCCCCGGCAATGTTTCGCACCCGGGAAAGCTGTCTGCCGAGCGGCTTGACCAGTACTTCCTGTTCCCGCAGGACCTCGTCCACCATGAAAGCCATACGTTTCTCAACCGACCCCAATACCACCACCTGCACGGGGGCGTCGTCGGTCCGCTGCCGGCTGCCGGCCGTCCGCAGTTCCAGCACATCCCCCAGTCTGACCAGCGACACCGGCTGGCCGTCGAAGATGAGGGTTTCACGGTTCTCCACCGTTTGAATCGCTTCTCTTTTTGCCCTGGCCACCCTCTCAACATTCGCCGAGGGCAGAACGAAAAGCTGCCCGGCGACCCCGACCAGCGTTCCCCTGAACGTCGCCAGGGTGAGCGGCACGACCAGGCGAAAGGTCGTTCCGGCATCCATCCGGGTCTCGACCGTCACCGTGCCGTTCAGTTTTTCCACCTTCTCCCTGACGATGGCAAGGCCGAGGCCCCTGCCGGAGATGTCGGTGATGAGAGGGCTCGTCGTCACGCCCGAATGGAAAATCAGCTGGAGCGCTTCCTGCTCTCCGAGTTTATTGGCCGCTTCCTGGGAGATCGTCGCGTGTTTGACCGCGGACGATATAATGGTCGACACATCGATTCCGGCCCCGTCATCGGCAACCGTGATCTCGATCTTGCTGTCCCGCGAAGCGACCCCGATCCGGAGATTTCCGCAGGCGCTTTTCTTCTTCCTCTCCCGCATGGTGGGAGTTTCGATGCCGTGGTCGATGCAGTTTCGCACCAGGTGGATGAGCGGGTCTTTCATCTCCTCCAGGACCCGCCGGTCTATTTCGATATCGCTGCCCGCCGTGGTCAATTCCACTTTTTTCCCTGCCGCCCGGGCAAGGTCGCGGACAAACAGCGGGAACATTTCGAGCATCGACGAGAAGGGCAGCATCAATGCTTTTTTCATATCGTCGAGCAGCATATCGATCATGGTGCCGGAGGCCCGGTGATCGTATTCGGCCGCCCTGGCCAGGGCCGTGAGTCTGGCTTCGAACGAGGAGATAAAGGGATCCGCCGATAATGGGTCGGCATGAGGGCGCCGGTGGGAAATTCCGCCCGTCCCTTCCCGCTGGCGCTCTTTTTTCCACAGGTCGAAGGCTTTTTTCAATTCCCGCAATTCCGCCGCGCGCTGGCCGGTGGCGAGCTTGACGGAAATCATCTCTTCGGTCTGGAGGAGCAGGGCATCGAGCTTTGCCGTGGAAATCCTGACGGTTTCGGCGGTGAGTGGAATCGCCGAGGTGGAGGGAGTTCGCTCCGCCGGTTCGGGAGACGAGTCCGGGGCCGGCGGTTCTTCACGGGGGGCGGCTATCTCCACCTGCCGGATGACTATTTCCCCCGGCTCGACTGGTTGGGGTTCCTCCGGTTCAGCGTCAGCGTCTGCTTCCGGCGGCAGCGCGTCGTCGAGTTGCCGGATGAGTTGCTTGATTTCCGTTTTATCCGCGGGCGATGGCTTGTCCGTGTCGATCAGCCGGTAACAGAAATCTACAGTCTGATGAAGCAGATCGCTTAAGGGGGCGGAAAGGGCAATCCGGCCGAGTTTTAAGGCGGAAAAAACATTTTCCATTGCCTGGCAGATGGATACGATATTGGCAAGGTTCACGGAACGGGCGGCTCCTTTCAGGCTGTGGGCCTCCCGGTATACCGTCTCGATGGTTTCGGCCGGATTTGCCGAATCGCCTTTCGCCATTTCCGAGAGTCCGGAAGAAATCACATGAAGATGCTCGCTGGCCTCGATCTTGAACATGGCTAGCAATCTTTTTAAAAATTCCGCGTCTTTTGTGTCCATGTCGTGTCCTGTAGCGAATTACCCATTACGATCATAGCCTACGGTCACAGTCTACGGTTACAGCCGTATCTATACCTTATATTTCCCCACCATTTCTTTCAGCTTCTGGCCGAGTTCGTTCAGGGTATGGGCCGCCTGTTCCGCCTGTTTGGTCCCCGAGGCGTTCTGCTGAACCGCCTGCCTGATGGTCTCCATTGCCGTCGTTACCTGTTCCATGCCCGCCAGCTGCTGTTGGCTGGATGCCGCAATCTGCGCCGCCGCCTGGGCCGCTTCGCCGATGCTGTCCGCGAGTTTTCTGATCGATTCGCCGGAATCGGACGCCTGCCGTACCCCTCCCTCCACCGCCTTGCTCACCTGCTCGGCAGCCAGCACCGATTTGCCCATCGCCTTCTGGATATCCGCGAGGATCGTCCTTACCTGCTCGGTCGCCTGCTTCGACTGGTCGGCCAGACTCTTGATTTCCAGCGCCACCACCGAAAAACCTCTGCCCTGGTCGCCGGCCTTCGAGGCCTCGATCGCCGCATTTACCGCCAGGAGATTCGACTGCTGGGCCAGATCGCCCACCACCCTGATAATCTCGCCGATGGCCTGGGTCTGCTCGCTCAGCGTGACCACGCTCTCGGCGACGGTCTCCATCAATTCTTTAATATGCTCGATCCCTTCCATCGTCTCCAGCACGGCACCATTGCCCTGCTCGGCAAACAGGGCAGCTGCCTGCGCGTTTTCCGAGACACTTCTCGATTTCTCGGCGGACAGCTGTGCCGCCTGCTTGACCTCCTCGACGGTCGCGGTTGTTTCGTTGACCGATGTGGCGGTTTCCATCGACACGGCGGCCAGTTGCGTGGTTAAAGTCAATATTTCATTGACGGAGGAAGCCAGCACATTCGCCGCTTCCGTTATCTGCTGATCGATCAGGGCCCTGAAGATGCTGAACATAAGGGCCAGCAGGACGAGATAGGCGATCAGGCGGAGCAAATGCCAGACCCACCAGTCGGCAAGCCACGGTTGCGAGAACGAAAACAGCAGGCCGGATGAGCCGTTGAGGAGACAAAAATAGGCGAAATAGAGATCTTCCACGGCTGAATTGGCCCGGTAGCGGACGAGAAAATGCATCGCCCCCACGACAAAAAAGAAGCCGCCGAGGACGTTCAGGGATACGGCGGCAGGGGTGAAAGTGTTCCCGGCGAGCATCGCCGGGAGGGCTTCGGGGAAGAACACCGAGTATGTTCCGAGGGCGATTGCCGCCGTGGCCGAAAACCATGGCAGGATGCCCGTTTCCTTCGCCGGGGTCGTGCGATCCGATATCAAGAGCATGGCGAAGAAGGCCCCGCCTGCCAGAATCGCAGTACTGTGCAGCCAGACGAACAGGTTGCCGGGCGGAACGGAACTGTGAAATCCATCCAGGATGGCCATGGCTATCAGGGCGGAGGCGACACAGGCGTAATGCGCGGTTTCCGCCGTCTGTTTTTTTTGCAGGAGAAGCATCAGGGCCAGGGTGAGTCCGGCGAAGAGCCCGAGGGTCTCGATGGCCGAATGGAAGGGCAGCTGCATCCATTTCCAGTCGGGAAATAACGAGGCGATAACAAATCCTCCGGCAACCGGGCAGATTCCTCCAAAGACCAAGGCATTGATCGTCCCGGATTTGTGATTATCCATCGAAACCTCCTGAAAGCGTATGGGGTAACATGGGGGAACGCCGGTTCCCGTGCCTCGTTTACTTTCCTAAACCCTAAATCTTGCCACCAGTTCCTTGAGTTTCTGGCCGAGCTCGTTCAGGGCATGGGCCGCCTGTTCCGACTGTTTCGTGCCCGCGACATTTTGCTGGGTCGCCTGTTTGATGCTCTCCATCGCCATCGCCACCTGCTCCATGCCGGCCAGCTGTTGCTGGCTGGACGCGGCGATCTGGGCGGATGCCCGGGCCGCCTCGCCGATGGTCTCCGCCAGTTTGCCGATCGACTCGCCGGATTCGGCCGCCTGCCGCACGCCGCCCTCCACCGCCTTGCTCACCTGTTCGGCGGCCAGCACCGATTTGCCGGTCGCCTTCTGGATATCGCCCAGAATTGTCCGGACCTGCTCGGT
>CAYTVF010000147.1:0-10760 GCA_964441345.1 uncultured Desulfopila sp.
TTTCTTAATTTTGATGCAATTTCTTTAGATTGTCACTTTTTTGTATTGCACCCGAAGTATTGTCGTCCTTTCGCCAGAGAAACAAAGAGCCTGCGAGAAGTGCCAAACCTCCCGCAGGCCCTGTGTTTTTATTGACAGGATTTTACAGGCCGTCCCATAACGTCCTACTCTCCTTTAGAAATGGGATGAGTAGGCTTTTTTTGCCTTTACATCCCTGAGAAGACTACCAATGACATGAGTGATGGTCATTTTGTCTTCTTGGTCATGTTTTTCAATATCGGTCAGGCGTTGCATCATGGCCTTGTCCTTTATGTCGGCAATTGAGTCAGTGTCATCGACGGTAGTCAAGGGTTACCTTGAAAGAATCGGCCAGCTTTTTGGCAACCTCGACGTGGGTGTCATCTCGCTCCGTTCATTCCTGTTAAGGGCAAGAGCGATTGCACCATCATCAACTCAACAGCGGGGCCATACGAATACGATATGCAGGGCTCGGATCCACCTGCAAAAGAGCGGGTTACTGCACGGCCGGATCGCACGACAAAAAAACAACAACCTGACTGCATAGGGTAGTTCGAAGAGTGCCTTCTTGACTGCAGCGATTCATTAATTTTCCGGCAAGGTTCCGCAGCCTCCTTCGATTTCGTCGGCAATCGGAGGAGGCTGCGGAGGGCGTCATTCACTCGCCAATCCCCGTAATCTTTAACAGAAAAAAGCTTGCCGCGGCAATCGCTGCCGATGCCGGGATGGTGGTTACCCAGGCTACCGTCAGATTGGCGGCCATCTCCCAGCGTACGGCTGAGAGACGTTTGGCGGAGCCGACCCCGAAGATGCAGGCGGTGATGGTATGGGTGGTGGAAATGGGCGCACCGATAAGAGACGCTGCGGTAATAACCAGGGAGGCCGAGGTCTCCGCCGCGAAACCGTTGGTCGGTTCAAGTTTTGAGATGCGGTGGCCCATCGTCTTGATGATTTTCCATCCGCCCAGGGCCGTACCGAGGGCCATAGCCGAGGCACACGAGATTGTTACCCAGAAAGGTATGACAATCGAATCGATCTGGTGAAAGAGGAGAAGAGCCAGGGTGATTACTCCCATGGTTTTTTGCGCGTCATTCAAGCCGTGGCTGGTGGCCATAAAGGCGGCCGACAGAATCTGCAGTTTCTTGAATTTTTGCGCGACGGATCGCCGGTCGGAATTGGCAAAAACAAACAGCAACCCGATCATAACCAGATAACTCACAAAAAAACCGGCAAGAGGGGACAACACCATCGGCAGAATGATTTTTTTGAGAATACTCATGCCGTTTAAGCTGGCAAAGCCGGCATGGGTGATTGCCGCGCCGATCAGTCCACCGATGAGCGCATGGGAGGATGAGGAGGGCAAACCATAATACCAGGTAAGCAGGTTCCAGGCGATGGCGCCGATCAGGGCGGCCAGCACCAGAATCTCACTGCCCGTGACCACCTCCGTGTTGACAATGCCCTTTCCCAAGGTGTGCGCTACTTCGCTGCCAAGCAAAGCTCCGACCAGGTTGAGCACGGCAGCCATGAGAACCGCGGTCCGCGGGGAAAGAACCTTGGTCGAAACCACTGTGGCGATGGCATTGGCGCAGTCGTGTGCGCCATTGGTGAAGTCAAAGATCAGGGCGACAATAACAATGATGACGAGAAGTACAGGGATATCAAGCATTTTTCAGCACCACTTCCTCGATCGCATCGGACAGGTCGTCAACCCGCTCAATGACCTGCTCGATGCGATCATACACCTGAACCCACTTGATGATATCGACAACAGCCCTGAACTCGGTAATCTCGGCGTCCTGTAACTCGGCAAGCCCGGTGCTGAGCAGCATCTCGCACTCGCCCTTGAGATTTTTGATCTGGCGGACGATCGGGCTCACTTCCTGCTGCGCTTTCAGCGCTTCGATCATTTGGCCGGTATGGATTGCCATCAGGTTCACATTGCCCAGCATCTTCCTGGCCGGGAACAAGATTCGGGAAAGGCCGGAAACTCGGGCCCGGGCGGCAATGTTTTTGAGAAAATTAATCGAATCCTCCTGGGCCAGGTTGATTCGATAAATATCCTCACGGTCTATTGGCGTGATAAAGGTTTGCGACAGCTGTCGGGCAATTTCCCGACAGAGTTCGTCCCCTTCCACTTCCTTGACGTTAATGCGCTTGAATGCTTCGTCGACCTTGGAAAAATCCTCGAAGATCAGGTTGAGATCGGCGGCGATCTCTTTGAGAATTTCGTTTTGCTTGATGAGCATATCGAAAAAACGGATAGATTTGGGAAACAAAGTAAATGCCATAGTATTGCTCCTGTTAAGTGTTCAATCCAGCTTGTTGTGTCGAGACATAACTCTTCTACAGTACCCCCTCGCCAGATTCAAGCCCCTGACGAATAAATCTGCGCAGAAAACACGCAAATAAATTTCCCGAGGGACTACAGCTCCACCTGATTACCCAGCTCGACCACCCGGTCCGGCGGCAGGCCGAAGAAGGAAGTCGCATTCCACGCGTTGCGGGACATGAAGATGAAAAGATGTTTGCGCCACTGCGACATGGGGGATGATCCCGTTGCAAACATTGTCTCCCGGCCAAGAAAGAAGGAAGTGCTGTATATATCTATCATGCTGGTTGCGATAAAGGTTGCAATGCAGATCGTAATCCAGCCGCCATCGACTACCTTCAACATGTTCGCGCCGAGAAAGGCGATGTCGAAAAAGAGGAAGACTGCCAGCAGGAGACTGCTCCGCCACAACGGCCAATTCCATTTATAGCGGGAAACCTGGAAGAACAGCAGGGAGGTGATAATCATGGTGCCGGTCACGGCAAACCCGTAGGCCGCGGCCAGTCTGCTCGATTCCTTAAATACCAGAACCAGGGTCAGACAGGCGATCATCAGCATCCAGTTGACGGTCGGCATATATATTTGGCCCTTGGCATGCTCGGAGGTATGGACGATCCGCATGCGCGGCGTGAAACCAAGCTGGATGGCCTGCTGAGTGAGTGAATAGACGCCGGAAATCATGGCCTGAGAGGCGATTATGGTCGCAACAGTTGCAAGGCCGACCAAAGGATAAAGGAGGGGCGCCGGAGCCAGGGCATAGAAAGGATTCACGTTGGCAATGTTTGGATCGTGCAGCAGCAGAGCGCATTGGCCAAAGTAATTGAGAAGCAGGCCCGGCAAAACTATGCAGTACCAGGTGACCCTGATGGGAAAACGGCCAAAATGCCCCATATCCGCGTACAAGGCCTCACAACCTGTGATACAGAGAACCACCGAAGCGAGGGAAACGATGCCGTGGAGATGGTTGATTGAAAAAAACCGGTAGGCGTGAATGGGGTTCATCGCAGCAAGGATATCCGGTTGCTGCGCTATGGCTCTCAGTCCCAGGACCCCGAGAGAAATAAACCAGACCACCATCACCGGGCCGAACAGCCTGCCGATAACCGAGGTGCCGTATCGCTGGATGAAAAAGAGGGTAATCAGAATCAGGCAGGTGAGAGGTACTATGTAGCGGGCCGCGGCATCCGTCGCCATATTCAATCCCTCGATAGCCGAGAGCACCGAAATGGCCGGGGTTATAACCCCGTCGCCATAGAGAAGCGACGCGCCGGAGGCGGTCAGGATCGTGAGCACCGCCCATTTTCGCCGATTGCCCCGCATTTTCCCGCGAAGTGTTGCAAGCAGTGAAAAGGTGCCGCCTTCACCTTTATTGTCGGCACGCAACACGAAGATAACGTATTTCATGCTCACTACAAATATCAATGACCAAAAGACCATCGACATGATCCCGATTATGTTTTCGGGGATAGCGTCCACCGCATGCGTGCCGGAGAAGCACTCCTTGATGGTATATAAGGGACTGGTGCCGATATCGCCGTAAATGATTCCAAGTGCTGCCAGGGCAAGGCTTGCAGTACCTGGTTTCACATGCTGATCTTGAGGAAAAGAGGTGTCGGCGTTATGGAGATTGCTTCCCGTGGCCGATCGAGACGGTACCATTGCACAGCTCCGATGGTTTTATAGCGGAAAGGGATAGAGATGAGAGGTCATCTCTATCCCTTTTTTTCACAGCAAGGAAATCGGTTTCTAGCTTTTCAATGCCTCGGCGATGGCGTCGCAGACAATGCCGATATTGGCCTGGGTCAGCCCGGCAAGGTTGATCCGGCCGCCTCCGACCACATAAATACTTTTATTGGCCCGCAGCCACAAAACGATCTCATCCGACAAACCGCTGAACGAAAACATCCCGCGCTGGCTGATGATGGAAGAGAAATCCCCCGGCACCTTCCTGGCGACAAGCCCCTCGACAAGCGCCGCCCGCATCGCCTTTATCCGGTCGCGCATACCGGCCAGTTCCAGGAGCCACTGGGCGCGCAATTCGGGATTGCTGAGGATAGTCGCCACCACCAGTCCGCCATGGGCCGGCGGATTGGAATAGATGACCCGGATGGTGGACTTCAGGTGACTCATCGCCACAGCCGCCTCCTTTGCGGTCGGACTGACTATGGTCAGCGCGCCGGTGCGCTCGTTGTACAGGCCGAAATTCTTCGAGAAGGAACTGGCGACCAGAAAGTCGACGCCGGTTGCCGCAAATGCCTCAATGCCGAAACGGTCTTCGACCACCCCTTCGCCAAAGCCCTGATAGGCAAAATCGAGAAAAGGGATCCATCCTTTCGCGGCGCCGATGGCGGCAACCTTCAGCCACTGGTCGGTACTGAGGTCGACTCCGCTCGGGTTATGACAGCAGGCGTGCAGCAGCACGACGTCGCCGGCCGGGATTCGTTCCAGACTTGCCGTCATGGCGGCAAAATCGATGGATTTGGTCTTGGCATTGTAATAATCGTACTCAGCCAGTTCAAAGCCGGAAGTTTTAAAAACCCCTTTATGGTTGGCCCAGGTCGGCATGCTGATCCAGAGTTTGGCGTGGGGGTAAAACTTTTTCAACAGATCGCCGCCCACCCGCAAAGCCCCGGTGCCGCCGGGAGCGTGGGCGGTTACGGCGCGGCCGCCGGCAATAACCTCGCTCTTCTCTCCGAACAGGAGCTTCTGTACCTCGGCCGCATAGAGCGGATCCCCGGAGATCGGCAGATAACTTTTGGTACTTTCCCGCTCAAGCAGGAGTTTTTCCGCTGCCTTGACACAGTTGAGAATCGGCGTCCTGCCCGCCTCATCTTTATACACCCCCACGCCCAGATTGACCTTTCGCGGATTTGTATCGTTCCTGAACGCCTCGGTCAAGCCAAGGATAGAATCGGCAGGCGCCGCTTCAATATTTTGCCACATATATTCCTCCAAGTATGGATAACGCTGTTGCCGAATGGCGAAACGGGAAAATATAAACGTTTAGCAAACGGTGTCAACAGGAATAGCGAATGGCTGAGATGTCGTTGGATCGGCCGTCCTCCGCCCAGGGCTCTGAAATGGAGACCTGCTATTTTTCCCGGCTGTAGGGCCAGGCCATTATCCCGCCTTCCATCACCCTGACATTGGTCCAGCCGTTTGCCGCAAGAGTGAGGGCGGTTTCATAGCCGCGCAGACTTATCTTGCAGAAGCATATTATCTCCGCATCCTTCTCGGCCGGCAACTCGCCCAGACGGTCCCGCAAAGCCCCGAGGGGGATATATTGCTCGCCGATGCCCAGACGGAGCACCTCATATTCATCCGGCCCCCGGCCGTCGAGGAGAAACGGCGGAGGCTGGAGAGCGATTCGCGCATGCACCTCTTCGGCGGTAATGGTCTTGAACCGTCCCTTGAGCTTATTCTCCAGGATATGGGCCGAGGCAATAAAATGATCGATTGCCAGGGAGAAGGGCGGCGCATAGGGCAGATCCAGGCAGGTGAGCCGATCGAGTGTCATTCCGCCTTGGATTGCCATGGCCGCGGTCGCCATTTGCCGGCTCACATCGCCGTTGCCGACGCACTGGTAGCCGAGAATTTTTTTGGAAGTCCTGTCGATCACGATCTTGGAGACGAGAAGCCCCGCCCCCATAAATCCCGGTTTGTCCGGGCTGGCGTTGACGACCGATACGATATCGGTGAAACCATGCTGTTTTGCCGCCTGCTCGGAGAGTCCGGCGGAACCCGCGGCATAGTCGAAAACCTTGCAGATCGACGTCTGGATCGTGCCCGGAAAGACGATCGCCCCGCCGGTGATCGCGTTCTCGCCGGCCACCCTTCCCTGCAGGTTGGCCAGATCGCCCATCGGCGCCAGGACATTGCCGCCGGTCAGCAGATTTTTCACTTCGACGCAGTCGCCGGCGGCGTAGATATCCGGATCGGAGGTCGCCATGTGGCGGTCGACCAGAATGCCTCCCAAGCTGCCGATTGCCAGGCCCGCGGCCCGGGCCAGCTGCACATTCGGCAGTACCCCGGTTGCCACGACCGCTGCCTCACAGTAAATCAGCCGGTCATCGGCCAAGCTCACCCCGGCAAGTTGGCCGGCCTCGCCCAGAAAACCTTTGACCGCGGTCCCGGTGATGACCTCAACGCCCTTGCTTTTCATGTGGTTCTCGACAAGTCTTGCCAGTTGAGGATCGAGAAAGGAGAGAATCCTCGGCGCCATTTCCACCAGAGTGACAGCAATCCCTGATTGCCGCAGGGCTTCGCAGGCTTCGACGCCGATCAGGCCGCCGCCGATGACCACCACCCTCTCCACCTTTTTCTCGTCCCTTATCCTGCGCAGGAAATCGGTGTCGGCCATGGAAAGAAGGGTCGTCACGCCGGCCAGCAGGGCTCCGGGAACCGGCGGCAGCACCGCGCCGGCACCGGTACAGAGGATCAGCTTGTCATAGTCGATTGACCACTTATTGGTCGTCCGCAAATCGACACAGGTCAGGGTCTTGGTAGCCCGGTCGAGAGCCACCGCCTCGGTCAGGGTGCATGCTTTGATATTTTTGGTCTTTTGGAAAAAGGTCGGATCGCGAACCACCCCCGTCGGAGTTGCCAGCAACATTTTCCGGTCGTTGAAGACGCCGCCGACATAATAGGGATAACCGCATGAGGCCATGGAAAGGTCAGGACCTTTCTGAATAATGGTAATCTCGGCGTGTTGATCGAGCCTCCGAGCTTTAGCCGCTGCCTTGGCTCCTGCCGCGGAACCGCCGACGATCACCAGTTTTTTCGCTGTCATAGTCCCTCCTGCTCAGATTTTAACTGCCACAATGTGTTATTATGTTCATATGCCTGAAAATCGCTTTTATAGTCCCTCGCTTTACGATCTCTGTCAACCCAGAAAATACTTCAGCAGATCGCCTTCGACATCCGCCGCAATTCACCTTTTTTGCCGATAACGACGATGACATCGCCGGCGTTGAACATCTCACCGGGCCCGGGGTTGAAGACCATCTCCCCGGATCTTCTTTTTATGGCGACAATGATGACCCCGAACTCTTGACGAAGGTTGCTGCTGACGACAGTTTTCCCGGTAATCGGCGAATTCTCGGCGATAACAGCCTCTTCCATCTGCAGCCCGAGTTCACTGTGCATCATGGTCTGGTCGAGAAAATCGACGACCGTCGGCTTATGGAGGATCTCGGCCATCCGCCGCCCTCCCATCTGATAGGGACAGACCACCCTGGAGGCGCCTGCCCGCAGCAGCTTGCTCTCGTTTTTCACATCCGAGGCCCGGGCCAGGATAAATATGTCCGGCCGCATTCCTTTGGCGGACAGGGCGATAAAGACGTTATCGGCATCGGAGCTTACCGCGGTCACCAGCCCCCGCGCCGTATCCAGGCCGGCGGCCGTGAGGGCATCGTCCGAAGTCGCATCCATGTTCAGATAGAGAATGTGCCCGGCCTCAAGGGTCTCGATGCTCGCCTGATCCTGCTCGATTACCACCAGTGGAATTTTGGCGTTCTGCAACTCCCTCACGATAATCTGGCCGATCCTGCCGTATCCGCAGATAATGTAATGGTCTTTCAGTTCAGAAATTTGCTTTTCCAATTTTCTTCTCCCAAGAACTCTCCGTAATTCTCCTTCCACAAATATGCGCGCAACCTGCCCCAGGGTATAGGTCAACAAGCTGATACCGAGGACAATAATGACAATGGTGATCCATCTGCCGATATCGGAGAGTGGCTTGATCTCGGAAAAACCGACGCTGCTTATGGTGATGACGGTCATATAGAAGGCTTCGAAAGGCGTCATGCCTTCGATTATGACATAGCCGGAAGTACCAAAAGCGATTGTAAGAATGAGGAAAAAGAGCGAGAGCTTAAGCTTTAAATAGTCCATTCGCCTGTGTGGTGCTCGGTGCGGATTCTTTCGAAAACAGTCAGTATCATCGACAGGCTATTTACCATAAAAGCGTGAGCGGCGCCAAGCAAGAATCGAGAAAGCCGGCACAACACGGCGCGGCAGATGAAAAAATACAAATCTCCGCACTGGTGAATGCTCCCCGGTGCCCTTTCTACGCGACCAGATCGAGTTGCTGCATGGTGACGGCCAGACCGCTTTCCATCAAGGCAAGGCCTGTCGATTGCACCTGGCCAAGCAGGGAATTTTCCGGATCCTTCACCGAAAACAGGGTTTCGATATGGCCGAGATACAGGGCTCCGACCCCAGCCTTGCCGAGGCCTACCAGTTGCTCTTCGCCGTCGCCGGTTTTCGACCAGATCCGCAGATTTTCATAGACGGCGTCATTCTCGTCGATCCAGTTATTGCCATCGAGATCATACCCGCTGAGGTCAAGAAATCCGTCACCGGAAAGCGTACCGAACAGCTCGCTGCCATCGTTGACGGTGCCGTCATTGTTCTTATCGAGGGCGAGAAATCCGCTCCCCGGGCTGACGAAGGCAATCTGATCGAGGGTCCCGTCGGAATCGATATCGAAGCTGAAATCCCTTTGACTCAGCTGGGCAGCATTGCCGGAAAAATTCAGGACCAGCGGATCCTTCAAGGCGTCCCCCGCCCGGATGTTCAGGTTCTGCTCCTGGTAGAATTCGCGGCTCATGCTGAGGCTCACGGAAAAGTCGATCTCCTGGCCGTCTGCGGTGGTGATTATGCCGCCGGCTGCAAATTCGGTTTTCTCATACTCATAGTGGGATTCATGATAATCGTACACCAGCCCGTAGCCCGCACTTTCAGCCTCAGGCGGCGGAGGTCCGCCCTCTCCCTCAACGACCGGGATTTCGCCCGCAACGGGAGGGACCGTCATCTCGGTTGGATCGATCATTTGAAATTTTCTGCCGGTGAGACGTTCAAAAAGGGCCTGCAATAATCTCATATTGAGATCTGTCTGCAGTTCCTGATCTTTGCTGATTTCGGCGTCGGCAGGGCGCATTTGCCGTCTTCTTGTGGTGCCATGATGGGCAAGAGATACCTGGTCTTTGCCAAGTTTGGCTATCACTTTGGCTGGGTCCAGTTGACGGCCGGCATTCTTATCGGCCCGAACGACCCCGGGGTTTCTGTCTCCCTGCCAGACGGTCAGGGATTCACGCTTGGTGTGTTGTTCCAGGGCGGTGCGGCTTGAATACAGCTGGATTGCAGAATCGGCGATTATCATGATATGGCCCTCCATGGCGGCGGTTTGGCGGGTTGAAGCGTAGAAGTCATCCTTGACTTGCAAAAAACCTGCTTGCACTTTTCTTTATCGGTCGATTTTTTTTAAATTTTAGAAAAATTACCATCCGGCACCAAATTATTCATACACTGCCCTTTAGGATATGGTAAAAACCAAAGTGGTGTCGAACATATTTTCAATGGAGCGAACTATGAAAATCCTTATTGCCGAAGACGACCTCACTTCCAGAATGATGCTGGAGCTGGTTATCGGCAAATGGTCTTTCGAAGTCATATCCGTTGACGACGGGCAAAAGGCCTGGGAAATATTACAACAGGAAGATTCCCCTCCCATCGCCATCCTCGACTGGGAAATGCCCGGAATCGATGGCCCGGAACTTTGCCGGCGAATCAAACTTCTGGCCAGGGATAACCCCATCCATGTCCTTCTCCTTACCGGCCGGGACAGTACCGAGGATATCGTCGTCGGGCTGGAGGCGGGAGCCGACGACTATGTGACTAAACCGTTCGACCTCAATGAACTGAGAGCCCGTATCAATGTGGCCGTGCGCCTCGTCAAGATTCAGGCATCGCTCAGCTTAAAGCTGAAAGAACTCAAGGCCGCTTTCGATCATGTAAAAACCCTGCAGGGCATTATTCCGATATGCATGCACTGCCACTCCATCCGCAGCGACAAAGAAGCCTGGCATAAGCTTGAGGCATATATCGAACAACACTCCGAGGCGCAATTCAGTCACTCCATCTGCCCGGCCTGTCTGCATAAACACTATCCGGAGCTGGAGGATGAGGTTCTGCAGAAGTTGAGCAAGCCTGAATAGGGGAAACCCCCGCCCGACAACACATTCCACATATCCCATCTCTGCTTCTCTTCGCAAATACCGCCGGATTCCGGCGGGCCATCCCCGAATAACTGCCGCATGCCCCCTGATCCCTTGCAAAACCATGGCCGCAATCGATCAATTTTGCTGCAACAGGAATTCAGTTGCAGGCTAAAAAGCTTTACGATAGGATACTGGCCCGGTTGCCCTTACAGCCGCAATCGATATTATCCCCTGAATTCGTTCTTTATTATTCATGGATTCCGTCAGGCCCGATTAATCTTGGTGAAATAGAATGACTGAAAAAAAACTTCGTGTAGAAAAAATTGGTGGTACCACCATGTCCCGTTTCGGGGAAGTGCTGAAAAACGTCATCCTCAAGGATAAGAACGACATATACAATAGAATCTACG
>CAYTVF010000148.1:0-10732 GCA_964441345.1 uncultured Desulfopila sp.
CCACCTTGACTTTGCCCAAACCGCAATTATTTTAACATTGAACTATTGAACATCAAACCAAATTCCCGGTTTCAATGTTCCGATTTCCGCCGGCAACCACTCTAACAAGCCGGAAAATCATGACCCTATTCCTGCACGACACGACAACGATACACCGGCGGCTTCCGCAACCACCAAGGAGATACCAGCATGAACTTCAAGGATATTATCGAAAAAAGAAGGGCAATAAATTTCTTCGATCCAGAACAAGAGGTAACGACCGAGCTGTTGCACGGGATGATCGATCTTGCCGCCCGGGCACCTTCCAGCTTCAACCTGCAACCGTGGAATCTGATGGTCCTCCGCGGCAAGGAAGAAAAAGAAAAACTCAAGGCCCTGGCCTGGAATCAACCGAAGGTCGGCGAGGCGCCGGTGGTGCTGATCGTCCTTGCCGACAAAAACAGCTGGCGGGAGGGACATCCGACCGTCGAGAAAAACTGGCAGGAGATGGTGAAAGCCGGAGCAATGAAGCCCGCCCAGCGCGACTGGTTTCTGGGCGCCGCCAAGTCCCTCTACGACTGGAGTCCGGATGCGAATCTGGCCTTTGCCGCCAAGAACGCCGGATTCTTCGCCATGAGCCTGATGTACGCCGCCACCAGCCTGGGTCTTTCGAGCCATCCGATGGACGGCTTCGATCACGAAGGGGTGAGAAAGGCGTTCAACATTCCGGATAACTTCTGGATTCCCTTACTTCTTGCGGTCGGCTACAAGAAACCGGGGCTTGAACTGCAGCCGGCAAAATGGCGGAAATCAAGGGAAGAAATCATCGTCTCCTTCGCCTGATTCCCCAAGTATCGGAACAGTCCCGGAACGAATTCATTCCACTGGGACTTTTAGTTGCCGATCAATATTTCGTTTTCCATATTAATTTGTTAACTGATATACAGATACCAGAATGGTAGTCAAGGTTACCATTCTGGTATCCGAGGAAGGGCACGGCCAAAACTGTCGTCCTTTCTCCGGACAGCTTCGGCCACCTCGGGCCGAAATCCCAATATACTCATATCATTAAATATATTTCCTCAAACCGGATACAATCACCATCCGCTTCGAGCGCCAGGATATTTTCCTTCATTTGATTGTCAAACATGGCGAATTTTTTGCAATCCGGGAAGATATCGATTGATGACCGCCCCCCTTTTTTAAAAGGAGAAATCGACAGGATGCTTCAACCATCGGCAGCAGATCGCCACCGGACAGATTCAGGCACCATCAAAATCAAGGCTACATTCAGGGACAGAATCGGCATCGTTGCGGATGTCTCAACGGTTATCACCCAGTTCGGCCTGAACATTGTCCACATGGAGGTGATCAGAAACCACGAGTTGACCGATGTCTACGTGGAAATCGAAAACGTCGAGAGCGGCCACGACAAGATTTTTTTTATCGAACAATTTCGCACTCTCAATGATTTTCGCCGGGTTGAACGAATTGCAACCCTGCCCCATGAAGAAAAAAACACCCGCTTTACCGTGGTCCTGGACAATATCAGCGACGGAGTCCTGTCGATCGACCGGGAGGGCCGGATCACCACGATCAACACGGTCGCCAGCAAAGCCTTCATGAAAAACCCCGCGGAAATCATCGGGGAAAAAATCACCAGTTTCGCCCTGCCCGAATACCACCTGCTGCAGTGCCTCGACGGCACCAAGCTGGACAATGTCAAACAGAACCTGATCACCGAAAACGGCCGGTACCAGTATTTTTCGACCTGCAAACCGATTTACGACGCCCAGCGGCGAATTATCGGCGCCGTCGAAATTGCCAAAGACATGCAGGAAATAAAGAAACTGGCCCAATCCCTGTCCGAAGACGGCAAGATCTGCTTCAGCGACATTATCGGCAGAAATTCAACGATCAAAGAGGCCATTGCCTTCGCGGAAAAGATTGCCGCCACCGATATTTCCATCTCCATATATGGCGGCAGCGGCACGGGCAAGGAGCTGTTCGCCAAAGCCATCCACAGTGCCAGCGGACGACCGGGGCCCTTCATCCCCATCAACTGTGCGGCCCTGCCGGAACACCTGCTGGAGAGCGAGCTGTTCGGCTATGTCGGCGGGGCGTTTACCGGCGGCAGGAAGGAAGGAAAACCGGGGCTCTTTGAAATCGCCGAGGGCGGCACGGTCTTTCTCGATGAAATCGCCGAAATGCCCCTGCTCTCCCAGGCCAAGATGCTGCGCCTCATTCAGGAAAAAGCGGTTCGACGGATCGGCGGATCGAAGGAAATTCCCATCACCGCCCGGATCATCACCGCCACCAATAAAAATCTCGAACGGCTGGTGCGGGAAAAACGTTTCCGCCAGGATCTTTACTATCGCATCTCCGTCCTGCCGATCCATATTCCACCGCTCAAGCAGCGGACCGGAGACATCGCCGATCTCGCCGAACATTTTCTTTTCCTGCTCGCCAACCGCCTGGGCAAAGCCGTCCCCAAACTGAGCCAGCGCGCCCTGCGGAAACTGCACGATCACGATTGGCCCGGCAATGTCCGGGAGCTGAAAAACGTCATCGAACGGGCCGCCATTCTCTGCGAGTCCGATGTCATCGAGGCCAACCGCATTCTGTTCAGCTACGAACTGAATAACTTCTCCACCTCGCCCGGTGAAACATCGGTGCAGCTCGTGTCGCCCCTTAAAAGCCAGGTTATTGAATTCGAGAAGAAGATCATCGAGCAGACCTATGCCGACAGCAAATCGGTGCGGCGAACCGCCACCGCCCTGCAGATATCCCACCCGGCCCTGCTCAAAAAGATGAAAAAGTACGGGATGAAAACCGTCCGCGCCAATACCCTCTGAAAAAAGCCGGGAGCTGCCATGTTTATCAGCGTCTTCGATATTTTCAAGATCGGCATCGGCCCCTCAAGCTCCCACACCATGGGACCGATGACGGCCGCCATGCTTTTTCTGCAGGCCCTGGCGGAAACAGGGGCGAAAGCCGACCGCATCCGGGTGAGCCTGCACGGCTCGCTTGCTTTTACCGGCAAGGGGCATGCCACCGACCGCGCCATTATTCTCGGTCTTGCCGGATTGTCGGCGGAGACGGCCGAAGCAGCCGAGATGACGGCGGCGCTGGCGGAAATTTACGACCGCCGCCGGATAGCTCCCCGGGGTTTTGCCCCGTTTCATTTCGACCCGGACCTCGACCTGATCTTCGATTACGGACCGCCCCTGCCCGGTCACGCCAACGGTATGTGCTTTTCGGCCATTGACGACACCTGCGCCCCGCTCCTGCAGCGAACCTACTATTCCATCGGGGGGAGGCTTCGTCCTTCCGGCAGACGGCCTTAAAGGCGACTATAAAGGCGACCTTAAAGGCGACCTTAAGGACGGCAGGCAAAAGAGCGGGCGGATAACCGGCGGCCCGGCCGTCCCCTACCCCTTCAACACCGCCGGCGAGATGCTTGCCGCCGGCCGGGCGGGAAAAATCTCCATCGCCGAAATGAAAAGAGCCAACGAGCTGACCCTTGTCGGCGGGGAAGAACTTGACGACCGGCTCGACCGGATCTGGCGGGTGATGGCGGACAGCATCGCCCGCGGGCTGGCCGCGGACGGCATCCTGCCCGGCGGCCTCAACCTGAAACGGCGGGCGAAAAATCTCGCGCAACAACTGGAAACGGAGAGGGCAGCGGGCAACCGGTCTTTTCTTCTCGTCAACGAATGGCTGGTGCAGAATGGTATTGCCGTAAGCGAGGAGAACGCCGCCGGCGGAAAGATCGTCACGGCGCCGACCAACGGGGCGGCAGGAGTCATCCCCGCCGTGATCAGCTACTATCTCGCCTTTTTCCCGGGGGCAACGCCGGCAGGTGTCCGGGCCTTTCTCCTGGTTGCCGCGGCCATCGGCGGCATCATCAAACACAACGGTTCGATTTCCGGCGCCGAGGTAGGCTGCCAGGGCGAAATCGGCTCGGCCACCGCGATGGCCGCCGCCGGCCTCTGTGCCGTGCTCGGCGGCACCAACGAACAGATTGAAAACAGCGCGGAAATCGCCCTCGAACACCACCTCGGCATGACCTGCGACCCGGTCGACGGACTGGTGCAAGTGCCCTGTATCGAGCGCAACGGCTTCGGCGCGGTCAAGGCGGTGACCGCTGCATCGCTTGCCCTGCGGGGCGACGGCAGCCACTTTATCTCGCTTGATAAATGCATCCGGACCATGTATCAAACGGGGCTCGACATGAACGACAAATACAAGGAAACCGCTCGGGGTGGCCTGGCGGTCAATCTGGTTGACTGCTGACGCCACGCACTAATTATTCGCATTTGCATTCAAGCTGGCAGAGCTCTTCTGCAGGGTGCGCTGCAAGGTTCTTCACGTATATGGTTATGAACAAAAATGTTGCCGGCTGAAATCAGGCGCATGCCCCGACCAGCCGCCTGAAGGCCCCGCGCAGCCGCTCGGTTACCGCGCCGGGCTTGCCTGCGCCGATGGTCCGGCCGTCTATCCTTACCACCGGAACAATCTCCGCACCCGAGCCGGTCATGAAGCATTCATCGGCCGTATACAGGTCGAAGCGGGTAAGCACGGTCTCCCGGGCGGCAATCCCCTCCTCTCTTGCCAGTTCCAGGACGGTCTGCCGGGTAATCCCCTGCAGGATGCCGCAGTGGGGCGCCGGCGTCGACAGGATGGTGTCGCGGACCATAAAAATGTTATCGGCGGTGCATTCGGCAACCTCGCCGCGATGGTTCAGCATAACCGCTTCAATGCAACCCGCCTGCTTGGCCTCCACTTTTGCCATGATGTTATTCAAATAATTCAAAGTCTTCACCCTGGGATCGAGGCCGTCGGGCGGCAGCCGCCGGGAAGAGGCGGTGACCACCGGGATCCCTTCCCGGTAGAATTTTTCCGGGTAGAGACTTATCGTGTCGATGATATAAAACAGGGTCGGAGCAGTGCATTTATCCGGATCGAGACCTAAATCGCCCGGCCCCCTGGTGGCCACCAGCCTGATGTACCCTTCAGCCTTGCCGTACCGTTTCACTCCTTCCTCCAGGGCTTCCGCAAGCGCCTCCGGCGTCAGGGGCAGCTCCAGCAGAATGGATTTGGCGCTGTCGTAAAACCGGCGGATATGATCCGCCAGGCGGAAAATTTTGCCGGAGTAGATCCTGATCCCCTCAAAAATCCCGTCGCCGTACAGCAGGCCATGATCATAGACCGAAACCACCGCCGCTTCCCGCTCCACAAATTTTCCATTCAGATATACCGTCATCTCTTTTCCTCCTATTGTTCTTCCTCGTTTGCAAATACATCCCGCAATTTCCGGTAGCCCGGCCCGAATCGGTCGATCAGCAGCGAATCGAAACGATCCACAATTTTCATGATATAGATATCGTGTTTCACATAGTCTTCCGCCAGGGTGACATAGCCCCGGTTCCGGCTCCAGGCCCCTTCCGCCTCCCCGGCGTCGAAAATCGTCACCATCATGGCCTCCAGCGAATCAACCACCAGGGTCAGTCCCCGCCCGCCCTTTTCCTGGAACAGCGTGTCGGCAATCGGATGGGAAAAGCAGGTCCCGACCGCAAGAGCCGGGTCGAGCCTGCCGAAATGAACAAGACCGATGCGGATTCCCTCGTCGCGCTTCGCCCGCAAGGCGGGTGCGAGTTGAACCAGTTCCTCCTGCCACAGCGAGATAAGAATTTCATGCCGGGCGTAGGCGATGATCTGGCGGGCCTTGTCGGCGATCTCCCGATACCCCTTGAGATTCCAGATATAGGAAACCCGGCTCTCCTGCTTCAGTTTCCGGCCCTCCTTCTCAAGGCCTGCCAGGGTCTGCTCCATCTGATACCGGCAGGCCGCGGCGAACTCCTCCAGCTCCCGGGGAATGTAGCGTTTGCGGTTTTCCTCCTGCAGACAGAGCACCAGCCCCTTCTCCTCAAGCCTGGCCAGGACCTGATAGATCTTTGAGGTGGGCAGGCCGGCCTGCTGGGCGGTCTCATAGGCGGTCAGCGGACTTACCTGGGACAAGGCCCGATACGTCCGGGCTTCATAGTCGCTCAGCCCCAGCTCCCGCAAATATGCAATCATATTGTCTACCATGGTAGACAATATGAAGGATTGCGCGATACTTGTCAAGCCGCAAAATGAAGGTAGCGCATTCTCCTGACCGATTATTGAATCTTTAGCCGTCATCTATCGCAGCCGGGAATATCCCTGTCAAACAATGGCCGCGATGGAGAATAGCCGAGACACCTTGACTGAACAGGGAAAAATGGGTAGGATTATTACAAAACAAAAACAGTCGATACTTACCGGTCCAGCGCCCGTGCCGAAAAATTATAAAGACATTCGGTTGTGAACAATTCCTCCGCCGACAATCGGCCCCCCATAGATAACGACAGCAAAGGGCACAGGACCTTCCCGACCTCGGCCGGCAGACAACCGGCTCAGGTCAGACCGCGGCAGCTTGGCGACATAGCGATCGTCCCTCCCGACGCGGAGAGTCTGGCGAGGAAGATGGAGGCGCCGTCCCGCCCACCTGCGCGCGCCAAGGCCGTCCGAAAAAAGCGGCGGCGGATCTGGCCATATCTGCTCTTCCTGTTCATAGTGATTATTGCCGCCGGCCTGATGACTGCCGGCTATTACGAATCGCAGACCTCGAACCTGCAGGCCGAATATATCAGCAGGTATGCGGCCAAACTGCAGTACCATGTCGAAAACGGCGAAAGCACCTCGATCGTCTTCCCCAAGAAGGGCCCCTACGACCTCCGCCTCGGCTATGTTCAGCTACCGGCCATCCTGAGCAAACTCAAGCAAAAAGGCATGGTGATTACCAGGCAGACCCGCTTCAGCAGCGACCTCGTCAAATATGCCACGCATGGCCTGTATATTCCTTTCGACGAAAAGAGTCAGGCCGGGCTGCATATGCTCGACAGCACCCGGCAGTCGATGTACCGGATGATCAATCCGCAGCGGGTGTATCTCGGATTCAACGACATCCCGCCTGCCGTGGTGCAGGCGCTGCTGTTCATTGAAAACCGCGACCTGCTGTCCGATCAGTTTCCGAAAGTCAACCCGGCCGTGGACTGGGGCCGGTTCTCCAAAGCCGTGCTGGTGAAGGCCGGGGAAGTGGTCAATATCAACCTGCCGTCGATGGGCGGCAGTACTCTCGCCACCCAGACCGAAAAGTTCCGCCATTCCGACAGCGGCATAACCTCCTCGGTGAAGGACAAGCTCATCCAGATGGCGTCGGCAAGCGTCCGTGCTTATCGCAACGGTGAGGATACCACCGAGTACCGGAAACAGCTGGTGCTCGACTATGTCAACTCCGTTCCCCTTTCTGCCGCCCCGGGGGCCGGCGAAGTAAACGGCCTGGGCGATGGCATGTTCATCTGGTACGGCACGGAATTCGATGAGATGAACCGCCTGCTGACCCAGAAGGATACCAAAGCCCGAAATCTGGAACAGCAGGCCCGGATCCTCAAGCAGGTAATCAGCATGATGATCGCCCATCGGCGGCCGTCCTACTACCTCGTCCGCGGCCATTCCGACTTGTCCGTCCTCAGCAACAGTTACGTCCGGCTGCTGGCCGAAAACGGTGTGATTTCCCCGGAAATCGGCGATGCAGCCCAATCCCAGCCGCTGTTCTTCCGGAATTTCCGTGAAAACTCGGCAGCGCCGCAGATCGCCACCAACAAAGGGGTCAATGTGGTCCGCAACCGGTTGAGTTCCCTGCTCGACACCTCACTCTACGACCTTGACAGGATGGACGTCACGGTGACCACGACCTTGAACAGTCAACTGCAGGAGCAGATCGACGGCTACCTCAAAAGCCTGGAAGACCCAAATGTCGCGGAGAGCAAGGGACTCATCGGCAAATACCTGCTGACCCCGGACCAGACCGACGACCTCAGTTACAGTTTCACCCTGTTTGAGCGGACCCCGGCCGGCAACATGGTCCGCGTCCAGACCGACACCACCGAGCTGCCATTCGACATCAATGAAGGCAGTAAACTCGAACTGGGTTCGACGGCCAAACTGCGGACTCTTGCCACCTATCTTGAAATCATCTCCGAACTGCATGCAGAACTCGCCAAGATGTCGGGCCGTGAAATCAACCGAGGCGCCGAGCAGAGCTCCGACACGATTACGCAGTGGGCCTGCAGCCAGTTTCTGCAAAATCCGCGGATCGATCTGCGCTCCATGCTGGAAGCGGCGATGTTACGCCCCTACTCGGCCAATCCGAACGAACGCTTCTTCACCGGCGGCGGGGTCCATGTTTTCGGCAATTTCAAAAAGGAAGACAACGACCGCGTTGTCACCGTTACCGAGGCACTGCAATTCTCGATCAACCTGCCGTTTATCCGGATCATGAGAGATATCGTGAAATACACCCGGGCCACCCAGTGGGAAAACAACAAACAAATCATGGTTGACGACAGCGATCCCCGCCGCAAGGAGGTCCTGGACAAATTCATCGACCGGGAAAGCAAGGTGTTCCTGTCGCGGTTCTGGAATAAATACCAGGGCAAAAACGCTACCCAACGCCTGGACGCTCTGCTGGCCGGGATGCGGCCGACACCCCTCAGACTGACGATCGTCCATCGCCATTTGTACCCCAAAGCCGACGAAATAGCGTATATCCGTTTTATCCGCAACCAGGTGCCGGAGAGCAAGCTCACCGACAAGCAGCTGTCGGCAATGTACGAGCGCTACCAACCCGGCTCGTACAACCTTCAGGATATGGGCTATCTTGCGTCATTACATCCCCTGGAATTATGGCTTCTCGATTATCTCCAGCAACCCGGCGACACATCCCTGAAAGACGCCACGGAAAAAAGCGCAGGAGTTCGTCGTGAGGTGTACGGCTGGCTGATGCGGACCAAGGCCAAAAACGCCCGGGATACCCGGATCGTAACGATGCTGGAAGTAGATGCCTTTTCCGATATCCATAGGCGCTGGAAAAACATGGGCTACCCTTTCGAGCATCTGGTGCCGTCGCTGGCAACTGCGATCGGCAGTTCGGGGGACAGACCGGCCGCCCTGTCCGAACTGATCGGCATCATTATCAATAATGGCAAACGCATCCCCACCCATCGGTTTACCAAAGCCGAGTTCGCGGTCGGCACGCCCTACGAGACCATTGTCGAGCAGCCGCCGCCCCTGGCAACCCAGGTACTGCATCCGGAAGTCGCGAGGATGCTCAAGGAAACAATGGCGAGTGTGGTCAGCGAGGGGACAGCCAAACGGCTGTTGAACAGTTTCCAGCAGGAGAACGGCAGCTCCTTTATGATAGGCGGGAAAACCGGAACCGGAGATAACCGGATCGTGGCGTCGACCGCTTATGGGGCAAGAACTTCATCGAGGACCCTGAATCGAACCGCCACCTTCGTTTTTTATCTGGGCGAAAACCATTTCGGCACGCTCACCGCCTTTGTCAGCGGGCGCTCGGCCAATGCCTTCCGCTTCACTTCGGCCCTGCCCCTGCAGGTGCTGAAGGGCATGGTCCCCATCCTCCAGCCGTATATCATCGCGTTTAACAGGCAGAGACAGGAACGGCAAGAGGGGCAGGAAAGCTCCGTCAAACAATAATATCGAATAGAGAATCTGACCGTCGTTCTGCTGGATAAGGCCATAGGCTCTCGCCCAGGGGAGCATTTCGATATCTTCGGGATGGCCAAGTTTTTTGGCCAGCTGCAGGACCACTTCCATCGCCAGGCCCGTCAATTTGCCCCCCTCGGTGTAGTTGAACGGCGGATACTCCTCCATTGCTGGCTATCTCACGGGTTGCGGCAGACTGCTCGCCGATGGCAGTGGCAATGGTCGAGACGATGGAATTGACCTCGTCGACCACCTTGGCGATCTGGGCAATATGCGACACCGTTCCTTGGGTGGATTTTTGAATTCCCTCGATTTTCTGCCTGATCTCCCCGGTCGCCTCGGCGGTTTGTTTGGCAAGCGCCTTGATTTCATTGGCCACTACGGCAAAACCTTTGCCGGCCTCGCCCGCTCTGGCCGGCCTCGATGGTGGCATTGAGCGCCAGCAGGTTGACCTGTTCCGATATCTCCGCGATGGTCTCCAGAACCTTGCCGATCCCCACCGCCGCCCTGCCCAATTCATCGACCTGGGTTGAGGCGCTCTCCGTCTGGCTGACGGCAGTGACGGTAATTTTCAGGGCCTGTTCGGTGTTCTCGGAAATCTGGCCGATCGTGACGTTCATCTCCTCCGCCGCCGCGTCAACCATATTGATATTGGTTGCGGCCTCCTCCATGGCCGCGGCGACCGAGTTCATATTGTCGCTCATCCCCTCGGAGGAGACGGATACATTGCCGGCTTTCTGCGAGGTCTGGGCGGCATCCTGTTTCAAATAGACGGAAAGATCGGCCAAACTTTTTTGACGCGCCGTCAAGTTCGTGGGAGCCCCTGGAAACATCCTTGATAATAGTCTGGATTTTTTCGACGAAGATATTAAACCAGCCGCACAGTTCGCCGATCTCGTCTTGTGATCGGTCGGCCGAACGTTTGGTCATATCCCCTTCGCCTTCGGCAATATCGCGCAGGTTGCCGGTAATATTCTGGAGTCGGGGGTTATTCCTTCACCGACCGCCGCCCCGGTGACGACCTGCCCTTTATCCTTCCACAAGGCGACAAAGGGCCTCCCGTCGGCATCCTTGACTTCGATGACCATTACGTCCGGCAACGCCAGGAGGCTCCTCAGATTGTTTTTCAGGCCATCGGCGTCGAAGTTGTAGACGAAAT
>CAYTVF010000149.1:0-10635 GCA_964441345.1 uncultured Desulfopila sp.
ATTTCCGGAGTGCCGAAGCCGGTGATCATTACCCTGCCCATTTCCGGGTAATGCTTCTTGGCATACCGGATCAAGTCCAACCCCGATTCTCCCGGCATTTTGAGATCGCAGAGCAAAAGATCGAAATGTGTAATGGCGAGTATCTCCTTAGCCGATTCGACACAGTCGGCCGCATGACATTCATAGCCGGCATCGCCAAGATATCGGGTCAGGAGTTTTCGTATGGCCATTTCATCATCGACAATGAGTATGGTTGCTGCCATCATGTGCACCCTCTGCGCTTTTTTAAAATTTCCTGAACGGCTGCCTGATATAACTATTCTATGCTTTCTGTGGATAAATGAAAGGAGAGATGTCAGAAAGCACAATACGATGGAAAAGTAATTACTTCGGAAGCGCCTCTCGGCGGCTGCTCCGGAGAAGGGATCATCACCCGGGATACGGTAACCGAGACGAACTTCGGCGTTTATTAGAAAGAATTCGGGGAAGGATTGCCGTGGATCGGGTTTTTCACCTACGGAGAAATCGGGCCGGTTGCGGGCGTCAACAGCTTCCACAATTTCACCTCGGTCATCGTTGCCGTATATTGAGAATTGTATCCGTTCAGCTCTATGGACACATCCCCCTCCCCTCAATCCCCTCCCGCGGGGGGAGGGGAGGCCAAAACCAAGCAGACAAAGGGAATACTATTGAAAATAAACTGAATTCCAGGAGCAGCTCGACGCGCAGCTCAAGGAATATGCCGGACTCTATGAACGAACAGAACATTTTACGGGGGTAAAAAAAAATCTCTCCTCCTGTTGTTTCCATATTTCCTATGCTAAGATAAGGAATCGTAACGACTGAGCATCTCCAAAAGTTTTCGCGGACAGCATGAGGTTGACATGGCGACATCGCAACGGGCGAACGAAGGGAAGCCGGTTACCCTCTTTCTGGGTTTAACCGCCTGTCTGCTGCTCAACTGGCCGATACTGTCGATCTTCGGCGAAACCAGCGGGTTGCCGGCAATAGCGTATTTGTTTTTCATCTGGCTCTGCATCATCGTCTGCCTTGCATGGTATTGCCATAAGGAAGCGGCCAATACTCCGGAGGAGCTCAGGTCAGAGGAAACTTCATGAGTTCATTGCTCATTTTCCTGGCGGTCATCGGCTATCTCGGGCTGTTGTTCTATGTCGCCTATAGAGCGGAGAAAAAGGATACGCTGGCCGACAAACTGTCACGTTCGCCAGTCGTCTATGCCCTTTCGCTTGCCGTCTACTGCACGTCATGGACCTTTTACGGGAGCGTCGGCAAGGCTGCCAGTTCCGGTCTCTCCTTTCTTGCCGTATATCTCGGTCCCACCATAATCATCACGCTCTGGTGGATTCTGCTCAAGCGGATGGTCCGGATAAAAAACCGCTACCGCATCACCAGCATCGCCGATTTCATCTCGGCCCGGTATGAAAAATCACAATTGATAGCCGGTGTCGTAACCATTATCGCCCTGGTCGGCAATATGCCCTATATTGCCCTCCAGCTGAAGGCGATAAAAAGCTCGTTTACGATTATCACCGCCGCAAACGACGGGGGCAGTTCAATCATGACCGAACATTTCGGCCCCTTTATCGTTATCGTCATGACCTTTTTCACCATCCTGTTCGGGGCCAGGAAGCTCGATCCCACCGAGCGTCATCGCGGCATGATTACCGCTATCGCCCTGGAATCGGTTGTCAAGCTCATCGCTTTTCTGGTCTGCGGTGTGTATGTCAGCTATTTTTTGGCCGGTGGACTGTCGGAAATTTTCAGTCCGCAATTTGTCAATCATCCGGCAGCCGCGGCCGTACTCAAAATCGGCGAGGGAGATAATGGCTATGTGAACTGGGCAACCCTGCTCCTGCTCTCCATGTCGGCAATCATGTTCCTGCCCCGCCAGTTTCATGTTGCGGTGGTTGAAAATTCCTCTTCCCGCAATATCCTCACCGCCATGTGGCTCTTCCCCCTGTACATGGTCGCCATCAATATTTTCGTGGTTCCCATCGCCCTGTACGGCATCAACTCGGGGATCCCGGTCGAGCAGGCGGATACCTATGTGCTGAAGATTCCCGTCGCCGAAGGCCACCTCTGGATGGCCCTGCTGGTATTTATCGGCGGTTTCTCGGCCGCCACCGGGATGATCATGATTGCCGCCATGACGATGTCGACCATGGTCGTCAACCATCTCCTCCTGCCGCTCTTCGACCTGGTCCGGTTGCTCGCACCGATGCGCCGCTATCTCCTGCGCTGGCACTGGGTCGGAATCATTGCAATTATTTCAGCCGGCTACTGGACCGAAACGCAGATCGGCGAGTCGTACGCCCTCGTCAATATGGGTCTCATCTCCTTTGCCGCGGTGCTCCAGTTTGCCCCGGTCGGCATCGGCGCGCTGTTCTGGCCGAAAGGCAGCAAGGCAGGCGCGCTGGCCGGCCTCCTCGCCGGGTTTACCCTCTGGTTTTACACCCTGATGCTGCCCGCCTTTATCAAGAGCGGCTGGCTGGGGACATCACTGCTCGATTATGGCCCCTGGGGGATCGCCATCTTCCGTCCCGAACATCTTTTCGGCTTAACCACCCTCCCCGCTCTCCCCCATGCCGTGTTCTGGTCTCTTCTCTTCAACATCGGCCTCTTTGTCGGCATTTCTTCTCTCTTCGGACAAAGTGAGGAAGAACGACGCATCGCCCTCGATTTTCACTCGACTGCCGAAACAACTCTCTTGCCGGGCATGGGTACCGCGGATGAGCTGACTATCGATATGTCAAAGAAATATGCGGCATTTCTAGCCGTGCTGAATGGATACTTTTCGACCGCAAAATGCATAGCGATGCTCCACCATGAACAGGTGCGGCTTTCCCTCGAACAACGGGGAAAAATCTCGATTCTCGAATTTGCCGAATTTCATCGAAGCATCGAAAGCACATTGGCCGGCTCGATCGGCTCGGCCATGGCGCATCGGGCGCTGAATCGGGATATCGTCTTTGCCCGGGAAGAGAAAGAACTTCTTGCCTCGGCCTATGCCGATATCCTGTCCCGACTCCATGTTTCGCCCCAGGAACTTGCGGAAAAAGTCAATTTTTACATGGCCCGCGAGGAACTGCTGACGAATCACAGCAAGGAACTGGAAGCACGGATTATCGAGAAAGAACAGGAAATAGAGGCCAGAGTTCGGGCGGAAAAAGCCTTGCAAGAGGCGGAACAGCAATACCGATCGATTTTTGAGAATGCGCTTGAAGGTATCTTTCAGGTTGCCGCGGACGGCAAATTGCTGACCATAAATCCGGCCATGGCCGCTCTCCTGGGGTATAACTCTCCCACCGCGGCAATCCGCCTAGCTCCCGACATTCGCTCCCATCTCGGAACCAATCCTGCTCGCCGGGATACGCTTTTTCGCCGACTCTTGACCGGCAGAGAGGTAAAGAACTTCGAAATCCAGGTAACCCATACCAGCGGCAGAGTTCTTTGGTTAAGCCTCAACGCCAGACCGATCCTGGATGCTAACAGGCGGCTGGCAAAGGTGGAAGGAATTGCCGAGGACATCACCAAACGCAAGGAAGCGGAAGAAAAACTTGCCCGTTACCACGAGAGCCTGGAGGAAACGGTCCGCCTGCGCACCGCCGAAGTCCTGGAGAACCAGACCTTCCTGGAAGAGGTTCTCGAGGGCATCGAGGCGGCGGTTATCGTCATCCATCGGGAGCTCCGGATTGTTGTGGCCTGCAATGGTACCAGCGAGCAGTTGCTGGGGTATGAGCGAAGGGATATGATCGGTGCGAGAAATTTTATTCAGACCGACTCCCAGCTCTTCGGCAATATCTGCGAAAAATCTTTGAACCGGGAATTCGTCACCAAACGGAAAAACGGGACCATGCTGCCTGTTCTTCGCTATGTGCTCCCCGTGGTCTACAAAGGCATGCCGGCCTATGCGGTAATTCTCTTTGATATCAGCGAGCGCAAGGAGCTCGAACGCCAGGTCAATATGGCGCAAAAGCTCCAATCCATCGGCCAGCTGGCAGCCGGCATCGCCCATGAAATCAACACGCCGATCCAGTACATCGGCAGCAATATCACCTTCCTGGCTGATTCCTTCAACCGGCTTTTCGATCTCCATCGACACTATTGCGACATGCTGGAAAAAGCAAGCAAAGGGCTGGATCTTACCGCAATTGTAGGTGAAATTACCAGGCTGGTCGCAGAACTGGATCTCGACTTTCTCATGGAAGAAATCCCTGAGGCCGCTCGACAATCGTTAAACGGCGTCGATCAGGTCGCGTCGATCGTCAAAGCCATGAAACAGTTTGCCCATCCCGAACAGGATAACCTGGCCATGGTCGATATCAACTCGGCCCTGGAACAGACCACCATCGTAGCCAGAAACGAATGGAAGTACGTGGCGGACCTTCGCCTCGACCTGGATCCTGCAGGGCCCGCGATCGAAGGTTATCCCGGCCCGCTCAACCAGGTCTTTCTGAACATCATTGTCAATGCCGCCCAGGCAATTGCCGAACGGGTTGGAAATTCCGGCGCAAAAGGCTTGATTACCATCCGCACGAGAATCGACGATCCATATGTAACCATTGAAGTTTCGGATACCGGCAGCGGTATTCCGGCCGATAGAATCAATAAAATTTTCGATCCTTTTTTCACGACCAAAGGGGTAGGAAAAGGGACGGGACAAGGTTTAAGTATTGCTTATAGTATCATCACCAATAAACATAAGGGCACAATCGATGTGGCAAGCACCGTCGGTCTGGGATCGACCTTTACCCTGCGCCTTCCTCTCCGCCATAAAGGGTGAACGATTCAGGGGGACAGCGTAACGACCGCGGCGAAATTTGACTAATTCACGAAATAATCGGATAGTTAAGAAGATGGACAGGCGATACTTTTTAACGATTTCTGATGGAAACATGAGAGGCAAGGATGACCGACAAGGTCCTTTTCGTCGACGATGAAGAAAATATCCTGCATTCGATCAAGCGGGAACTGCGGAAACGTTTTGACATACACACCGCCGGCAGCGGCGCCGAGGCCCTTGATGTCCTGAAAAATCAAGGGCCGTTCGCGGTGATTGTCTCGGACATGCGAATGCCGGTGATGGACGGGATACAGCTCCTTGCGGCAGTAAAGGATCAGTATCCGGAAACCATACGGCTGATGCTCACGGGGAATGCCGACCAGGAAACCGCAATCGAAGCGGTCAACAAGGGACAGATCTTCCGCTTCCTGAACAAGCCATGTCCGACCCCCACCCTGGTGATGGCTATTGCCCTGGCGCAAAGGCAATATCGCCTTGTCACGGCCGAAAAGGAGCTGCTCGACAAGACTCTGATGGGGAGCATCACCGTGCTCTCCGAGGTATTGAGCCTGGCCAGCCCCATTGCGTTCAGCAGCGGCCTGCGGGTAAAAACATTGGTCAGCGAAATTGCCAGGATACTGCAATTGCATAATATCTGGCAGTTTGAAATAGCTGCTTTAATGTCCCAGATAGGGTGCATCACCCTGCCTCCGGATACTCTGAATAAGTTGTATGCCGGCGAGGAACTGGATCCGGCGGAAGAGACGATGTACCGGGACCATCCGCAGATCGGTTCCAAGCTCCTCGAAAAAATCCCCCGGCTGGAAACCGTCGCGGCGATCATCGCCCGGCAACTCATGCCCTATGCAGCTCTTGCGGGGTGTAACGACATTACGGAAGAGGTCTGCATCGGCGCGCAGATTCTGAAGATCGCTATCGATTTTGACTCGTTTCTGCATCGTGGCCTGAAACGTTTCGAGGCGCTTAACCGCCTCGAAAACGATCCAGCCGAATACAATCCCGAACTGGTTAAAATTCTTGCAGGAATCAAGCTGACCCCGGAAAATGAAAGAATCATCGCGGTTGAAATCCGCGATCTGTCGGCAGGAATGATCGTCGAACAGGATATCATGGCCTCAAATGGCGTGTTGATTGCCCCGAAAGGACATGAGGTGACCTGGTCGCTGATCAAGGGACTGAAGAATTTTTCTCAACAGGGCGGTGTGAAAGAACCGATATTGGTGAAGGTGAGACAGTGATGACAAAGAAAAAAATAATTTTTGTCGATGATGAGCCGAATATCCTCGATGGCCTGCGCCGAATGCTGAGATCGTTACGCAACGAATATGATATGCATTTTGCTTCCGGCGGGCGGGAAGCATTGACGCTGATGGAAAGCGACCGTTTCGATGTGGTCGTTTCCGATATGCGCATGCCGGGCATGGATGGCGCCGAACTTCTTGAGACAATACAAAAAAAACATCCACATGCGATACGCATCATGCTCACCGGGCAGGCAGATGAACAATCGATCTTGCGGACTGTCGGAGTCGTCCACCAGTTTCTGGCCAAACCCTGCGATCCTGAAAAGCTCAAGATAATCCTAACCCAGACCAGTGCCTTGCAGGATATGTTGTCCGACGGCGGTTTGAAGGATCTTATCTCACAGCTCGGCAAGCTGCCGAGCCTGCCCTCCACCTATGCCAAGCTGCAGAAGGCGATTGCCACGCCGGGGGTGGAGATCAAGGAGATAGGCGAAATCATTGCCAAGGATATCGCCATGACGGCCAAGGTGCTGCAGCTGGTCAATTCGGCTTTTTTCGGCATCTACTCGCGGGTGGACAGCCCCGGCCGTGCGGTGACCCTGCTCGGTCTCGACACCATCAAGGTGCTGGTCCTCGGTCTGGAGCTTTTTTCCCAGATCAAGATCTCGGAAGAAGTTTTTCGGTTTGACCGGCTTTGGGATCATAGCCTTACGGTCGGCAAGGTGGCCAAAGCCATCGCCGGCACGCAGTCGGACGACAAGGAACTGATCGGCAACACCTTTCTTGCCGGCACGTTGCATGACCTGGGCAAACTGATATTGATTTCGTCCCTGCCGAAGCAATATCTGCGGGTGTTCGATCTGACCCAGGAACGAAATATCACCATGCCGGAGGCGGAGAAGGAAGTTTTCGGGGCAGGTCAAAGTGCGGTCGGTTCATACCTGGTTGGGCTGTGGGGATTTACCGGTCCTATTGTCGAGGCGATCGGTTTTCAGAGCTGTATAGAAAAATATCCGGGAAATGTTTTCACCCCGACCCTGGCCGTACATGTCGCCAATGTCCTCTACTACCGGAACCGCCCGGATGAAATAATCGGCAGGCGTCTGGACATCAATATGCCGGTTCTTGAACGTCTGGGTCTGCAGGGTGCGCTTGGCGATTGGGAAACGATTTGCGCCGATATCATGCAGGATCAAACCGAATAAAATATCGAGAACGACCAAAACCTGTCCCGATTCCCACCAAGGTCAAAGAGTTAAATAAAGGTTGTTGAAGATGGTTGACGAAACGGCGGACATCAAGAGCCTGCAGAAAAAGATAGCTGGGTTGCTGGAAACCCTCAAACAGGTGAACTACCAGAACTCGATGATGCTGAACTGGGTTAACGGTGCGGTCATAACCGTCGATCGCGAGGGTCGGGTTATTCAGGCCAACAAAGCGGCATTGACGGCGCTGGGCTGGACCGAAGAGGAATTTATCGGGCGCCACCAGCATGACACCATTCATCACAGCCAGGAAGACGGCAGCGAGTACCCCTATGATTTCTGCCCCGAATTTGCAGCCATTGAGGACGGTTCCTCGCATCACGTCAACGGCGATGTGTTCTGGCATAAGGACGGAACGAGTTTCTCGGCCGACTTTATCGTCTGCCCGACCCGCAACGACAGCAACGAAATCACCGGCGCGGTGATGACTTTTCGCAACCTCACCGAACAGCGCCTCCAGGAAGCCAAACGGATTCAGAGCATGAAACTGGAATCGATCGGTGAACTGGCGGCAGGGATAGCGCACGAAATCAACACCCCCATTCAGTTTATCGGCAGCAATATCTCCTTTCTCCGCGACAGCTTCGCCGACCTGTTGCAGGTGATCAAAGCTTATGGCAGGTTGCGCGACGAATTGAGAGGATCGACAAGGTATGATGAAGTTATTAAAGATATTATCAATATTGAGGAGACGGCCGACATCGCCTATCTTGAGGACGAAGCCCCGAAAGCCTTCGCCCAGACCATCGATGGGGTAGCAAGGGTAACCAAATTGGTTCTCGGCTTAAAAGGCTTCGCCCACAGCGGCGCAAGCGAAAATATGAGCGAGGTCGACATCAACGAAATCATCACCAATAGTCTCATTGTCTGTCATAACGCCTACAAATACGTTGCCGAACTGGCAACGGAATTTGGCGATCTTCCGACAGTTAAGGTATATCCCGGCGATATCGGTCAGGTTATCATCAACCTGGTGATTAATGCCGCCCATGCTATTGCCGAGCAAAAAGAAAAAACCGGCGCGATGGGAGCGATCAAAATTCGCACCAGCCACGATAACGGCATGGCCGTCATCGCCATATCCGATACCGGTGGCGGCATTCCCGAAAACATCAGGCAACGGGTCTTCGATCCATTTTTCACCACCAAGAAGGTTGGGCAGGGCTCGGGGCAGGGGCTGGCTATCTGTCGAACCCTTATCCATGACAAACACCGGGGGGAAATTTCTTTCGAATCTACGGTCGATAAAGGCACGACCTTTTATATTCGTCTGCCTCTTCATCAGAAGTAGAAGCTTATTATATGTTTAATGTAGATGCCAAATCCGGTGATCGGACGTTTTTTTTGCCTTTAGCGATGGGCAGCCTGATGGTAAAGGTCGTTCCCTCACCCATTACGGTGGAGAAAGTCAGGCTGCCGCCATGCTTGCGGGAGATGACGTCATAGGCGATGGCCAACCCCTGACCGGTTCCTTTGCCGACATCCTTGGTGGTGAAGAAGGGTTCGAAGATCTTTGCCCGATACTCCTCCGGAATGCCGCAGCCGGTATCGGCGATGTGAATGAGCACCGCTCCGTCGGCCATTTCGGTGGTGATGGTGATGGTGCCCTTGCCGCCCTCCGGAGTTCTGCCGAGTTTTTCGCTGATAGTCTGGGCGGCGTTGACCAGCAGATTCAACAGCACCTGCCCTATCGCCCCGTCAAAACAGGGGATCCCGGGTAAATCCGGGGCAAGATCGAGGACAACCTCGGCGCTGTATTTCCACTCGTTCCTTGCTACCGTTACCGTTGTTTCAATGAGATGGTTGATATCGCACTGTTCGGCATCCTGACCGCCGGGATGGGAAAATTCCTTCATCGCCCTGACAATCGAGGTAACCCTGGCCAATCCTTCCCGCGATTGTTTTATCGCCTTCGGGATCTCCTCATACAGATACGGCCAGTCCGCTTCCGTCATGGCTTTTTGCAGAACGCCGGCCGACAGTCTTCCTTCTTCCGCCGCTCCGGTCAGGCTGTCGATACACTCCGCAATATCGGAAAAGGCCTCATCGAGAAAGCTGACATTGGAGCTGACGAACTGCGTCGGGGTATTGATCTCATGGGCGATGCCGGAGGCCAACTGGCCGACCGATTCGAGCTTGTGGGCCTGGAGCAGCTGGGACTGGAGAATCTCCTTTTCCTTGAAAGCCTTTTCCAATTCGGCCATGGCCTTCATCGTCAGCTGTTCCTGATGCTGCCGCTCGGCTATTTCCGAAGCGAGCCGATTGTTCTGTTCGAGCAGGTCGGCCGTGCGTTTCTCGACTGTTTCCTCGAGAAAATTCCGATAATAATGGGCCTCCCGCATGAATTTGACCCGTTCCAGCACCTTGTCGACGCAGTGTTTCAGCAACTCAAGCGGGTAAACCGGTTTGATCAGATAATCCCAGGCGCCGAGCCGCAATCCTTCGATAGCGTCCTCCATGGTTCCCTCGCCGGAAATGATGATAAACGGCGTATGAGCGGATTCCGCCTTGACGATTTTCAGTAACTGCAGACCATCCAGTTCCGGCATCCGCAGGTCGGAGATGATGAGATGGGGGCGAAGCTTGCGAAAAAGAATCAGTGCCTCCGCACCATTAGTTGCCACGGTGACAAAGTGCCCGTCTTTTTGGAGGAAATTACTCATCGAACGGCAAATTACGGGGTTGTCGTCAACGAGCAGAATGGATGTATTTTCGGTCATTTCTGCGTTCTTCCCGAATACTTTGCAGCCATTTTACCACCTCCTGCCGACATATCCCTCCGGACCACTCGATGCAAGAATGAAAACGATTCTCCGCCGGTTACCTTTGCTCACAGTTGATAGTATAGCTTTTCCGTGCTTCGATAGCAAATTCAGACTTGTTTTAACAATTCTGTACTCCCGAGCTCGATTCCTTGCTATAATGCCACCTTTTTGAATTTCTGCCAAGATTGGGCTAACTCGGTAATTATATTTAATATTTGATTAAATTAAATTATTCCCGATCCAGGCATAGTATTTGCTTAGCCGATGAATAAGCTGTTGAGTATCCCCTTGCGGGGCGTGTTTACCAAGAAAAATGTGAGAAAAGATAATGGATACCGATACAAAGATACTTTTGATACTCTTGCTTGGCGCCTTTCTCTGGTGGTTCAAACTGGCCCTCGATGAGAACAAAAATGCTGTCAGGACTTTTGAATTACGGGAGAAGGAAAGACTTTCACGGGCGGAGCGCGTCAAGCAACTGTTAAACAAACAATGACGCGACAAAGTTCCCCCTCCCCTTGCGGGGGCGGGGGGTT
>CAYTVF010000150.1:0-776 GCA_964441345.1 uncultured Desulfopila sp.
CGCCGGTCCTGCAGACCCTGGTGGCCGAGATCTACGGACCGACGGCCGAGGCGCGGGTGCAGCTGGCTAAAGAGGTGAAGCGGATCCTCACCGGCGCATCCGGGGTGGTCGATGTCGACTGGTTCCAGGAGGCCGAGCGCAGCCGTCAGGTAGTGACCGTGGACAAGGAGAAGGCTGCCTTGAACGGCATCTCGGAAAAGCAGATCACCCGGGCTATCGAGATCGGTGTGCAGGGCTACTCGTTCGATCTCTACCATCAACCGGCCGACAAGGAAAATATCGATATCGTGCTGGAGCTGCCCCGTACGTATCGGGCGAGGATCGAATCGATTCTGAACATCTCGCTGCGCTCCGGGACCAATCCCGCCGCACCTCTGGTTCCCCTGCGCGAACTGGTTAATGTGTCCGAACAGCAGGTCGAGCAACCCATCTACCGCAAGAATCTCAAGCCGGTCATCTATGTCACCGGCGACGTGGCCGACGTGGTGGAGAGCCCGGTCTATGCCATCTTCGAAATGAACGACAAACTGGCCGGGCTCGATGGCCGCGACTTCGGCGGCCGCGAGGAACGGGTGAAAATCTATAACCTGAATCAGCCTTTCTCCGAGAGCGAACCGGCGATGAAGTGGGACGGCGAATGGCATATCACCCTCGAGGTCTTCCGCGACCTGGGTCTGGCCTTTTGCGTGGTCATGGTGCTGATCTATATGCTGATGGTCGGCTGGTTCAAAAACTATATCACCCCGCTGGTGGTGATGGCCGCCATCCCCTTCTCG
>CAYTVF010000150.1:791-10602 GCA_964441345.1 uncultured Desulfopila sp.
CATCCTGCCGGCCCACTGGGGCTTCGGCGCCTTTTTCACCGCCACATCAATGATCGGTTTTATGGCCGGCGCGGGCATCGTGGTGCGGAATTCGATCATCCTGGTCGACTTCATCGAACTCCGCCTCCGTGAGGGCGAACCGCTCGCCAAGGCGGTGGTCGATGCCGGGGCCATCCGCTTCCGCCCGATGCTGCTGACCGCCCTGGCGGTAATTATCGGCGCTTCGGTCATCCTGGCCGACCCGATCTTCCAGGGGCTCGCCATCTCGCTGATGTTCGGCGAAATCGCCTCGCTCCTGGTCAGCCGAATGGCGGTGCCGGTGCTCTATTTCATTGTCATGAAACACCGGCATCAACACACTGAGATAAAACACAGGCAGACTCCCCAACTAACTAAGGAAGCCGCATGACCGATCAAATTTTCAACCCTTTTGAGGACCGGCTGAGTCGCGATATCCGCAACGAACTGTCGGAAGCTTTGGCTCTGGCCGTGGAGACCGGCGATGGCCATGCCCTTGCGGAGACCGTGGCAAGATACCGGCAGCAGCCCCTGGCCGAATGTTACCGCAAATATCTCGAAGATCGCTGCGCCAGATACGAGAAGGCGTTGAACGCTATCCATCCCGCTCTCCATCCCGCCATCACCGATCCGATTCGGCGGGGTGTGATCCTGTGGAACCTCGGCCTGTTTTTCGAGGTTCACGAGGTGCTGGAACACGCCTGGTATACGGCGGAGGGCAAGATGAAACTGACCATGCAGGCGCTTATCCGCGCCGCCGGGGTCTATATCAAACGGGAATACGGTTATCATGATTCCGCGGCGCGCATTGCCGCCAAGGCCGTTCCGGTACTGCAGGAGAACCGGGCAATACTTGCCGCCTATTTCGATCCGGACCAACTCATCCGTTCCCTTGATAATGCCGACACCCCGCCGCCTGCCCTGACGGGGCAGTGATCCTTATTGAGCGGCGGCACCGGAAACCTTATGAACCGTTCATGGTCAGGTGGACAAGCCGCGGGCTAGGATCCCTGGCGGGAGGTCTGGATACGGTTTTTTCAGTAAAGGAGACCTCGCCACCATCGGTGACGGTGACGATCGCCGACGACCTCGTCCCATAGGTCGGACTGTCGATAAAAACAGGACTCAGCAACCGCTCCCATTCGAGCCCCACTCCGGTATCCGGCAACCGGTCATCCGCGGGATGGAGGTTGTCTTCGAGGAGATGCAGCAGCTGCGGGGGATCGATCTTTGCCGTTTCGACCATGTGCGGCCGCAGCAGTTCCTTGCCCCGTACGACCTTCGGCCAGGCAGTATCGAGCAGGTGATTGGAAAGACCGTAAAAACCGGGGGTGAGCAGCCGAGGCGGGCCGGCTTTGTTTGAATAGTAATAGAGCTCCAGGGCATCGCCGAGGATGAGATTGAAACCGTTATACCGCGAGGCCCTGGTCGTGAGGGCATGAATGAATTGCCCGGCCCCTGTATCGCCGGTGAGAAAGCCCATGAGAATTTCTCCCCGCGAGGGGGTATCGGCCCGATTGGCAGCCGGATCGCGAAAGTTGGTGATCGCCGCAAATTTCAGCCCGGCGGTTATGCCGAGCCAGGTACCGCCACTCTGCAGGTCGCACCCGGCGAGAAGGGTCTTTTCAGGGTTGACGAAAGCAAGGGGTGCGGTCGGTCTGGCCAGGAACTCATCGCGATTAGCCGCCACCACCAGCCGGTAGCCGGGAGTCGTCCGATAGGAAAAAAACAGCAGGCACATCAGGACAACTCCCCGTTCATGCAACCCGCGGCCAGGTCACACCCTTTTCCTCTTCGACCAGATAACAGAATGTTGCCCATTCAAACTCCCGTTTCGACACCGGGCACCTCAGGGTGATGGTATGTTCGCCGATTGCGGCTATCTCCCAGTCTCCCCCCCGCCGGGAACCTTCAATGCGGATCTTCTGACCGACCTGAAATGAATATGGCCGGAATACGGTTACGTCATGTTTCATCTGTTTCTCCTCGGCTTTCGGTTACTTCACCATATTGCTGTCATTTCCGTGTTCTTATTGCCATAGTATACCAGCTTGCCATTGAATTACTATCCTCTTCTTCCCCGTTGATCCTTGGCGCCGAACGCCGCCTTGCATTTCCCAAAAAAGAGGGTACTTTGTAAACAGATGGTCAGGAATTTCGCTCGACAGCCAATTTTTTTTACGATGGACCTGGAATATATTATGTTCATGCCTCCCCCTGCAGCCTCTGCCGCTGTTGCCATAATACAATGTCTCGACACTCACGAGAGCTATCTGATCCTCAGGCGGGCGGCTCATCCGAAGGATCCATGGTCGGGGCATTTCTCCTTCCCCGGTGGCAGGAGAGAAGAGAGGGACCGGGACCTGCTTGCCACCTGCATTCGGGAGACCGAGGAGGAAACCGGCATCCTCCTGACCCCCGATCAGCTGCAGCGGCGGCTCGGCCATGAAACCGCCGGTCAGTCATTTCATCAGCCCATCTCCGTGCAGCCATTTCTCTTCACTCTTCCCGCCCCTCCGCCACTGCAGTTGGCGGCGGGCGAAATCCAGGGCGCCGTCTGGCTGGATGCCCGTCAATTTCAGGATCCCAGCCTGCATAGAAACGTGGAGATGCTTCCCGGGCGTTTATTCCCCGCCTACCCGATTGAGGACTATTACCTCTGGGGCTTCACCTATCGGTTGTTGCGAACGATCCTCAACATGAACGGCGAAGAGAAATAAGTTACCCTTTCCCGGTATCGGCACGACAATATGGAAGCTATCTCCAATTGAAAACAGTGGATTCAGTCTTTCGACGGAACTCAAGAGCCATGCCTTTGGCCACTTCTCTTCTTTTCTCCTTGCACTGGGAACCTATTGCGAAATATGCGGTCGAGGTCGAAGGTCGTCTTCGAATACCGGCTGCTGCCCGCCGATGCTGTTCGCCTTGGGGGGGGCAAAAACACGATCGGCGCCGGCAGGTTCGGCAGCCGGATTTTCCTCCTGATCGGCCAACACCAGCAAAGCCGGGTCGATTGCGACCATCTCCTGCTCAACCCTTTCGATATTGCCGATCACTTTTGAGCCGATTTCGACATCGGGATATTTAACCAGGATACTCTTCAGCAGCTTCCGCGATTCCACCAGGAGTTTCTTCCTGCTCTCAAGATCCGTGGTTTTGGTGAATCGCATAAAGAGGTTAGCCGCTTTTTTCCGGTCGGCCTTCGCTGCCTCGAGAGCAACCTCTTTGACCTTTTCCTTCGCTTTCACGGCATACTCGGAATTCAAGAGACTGGTGAAAACGGCTATCGCTTCATCATATTTTTCCTCTTTCACGAGCAGCATGCCTTGATTCCATTGGTTCTGCAAGTCCTGGACCTGAACCATTTTGTCGGTTTCTTTGTCAACCTCCTCGGCAACCAGCAGTTCATCGTTTTTGCCTTTGACGACCAGCTGTTTATCCGGTCCGAGAATATCAATCGGCATGGATTCCAGCTTTTCCATGGCTTCCTTGAATTTCTTCTCGGCAATCAATTTTTCAATGCCGGCCATGAAACCGTCGAACCATTTGTCGGCAGCCACCTTGACGTTCTCCTTGATCGATTCGACATTCGCAGCAACCGGCGAATAGGGAAAATCGCCAAGGAATTTCTCCGCCTGCCAAAGTACCTTATAGCCGTCCTGGGCAGGGATGAATCCCAGGTAGTTTCTCAGCAATGATGAATATTCCTTCATCTCAGGGCCTGCGCCCATGGACCGATCGAGTATCGACAACTGGAGCTTCGACCATTCTTCGAGACGGCCGAGGTTCTGGTAATCATCGGAAATCTTCTTATACTGGACTGCGGCCGCCTTGTAATTGCCCGAGGCCGTATACAGGTCGGCCAGTACTTTCCGGAGAGATACAAGGTCGGTCGCCTGTTCGTCCGAAGCGGACATCTGGTCAACGACCTGCTGATACAGCTCCGCCGCTTTCTCTTCATGGTGAAGATACATCAGTCCGTTACCATAGAGAATTTTGGTCCGCAGCTGCACCCGGCCCCTCTGCGCTTCCGGAATCTTCTGCCACACCTGGACCACCTCTTCATATTCCCGATTCGCCGAATGGCGGTCGATCAGCATCTCAAGCTGCGGCAGGTCGCCGCCCTCCTCTCGCTTATTCACATCGGCGCTCCGGCTTTCCGGACCCATCAGCAGCTGCACACAAGAGCCTTCCAGAAACTCTATGTCATTTTTCTGGAGCTCGAAAACGGACCCTGCGGCTGTTCTGGCGCCGACCGGTACTTTTTCCGCCTGCACTGCTTTTGTCCGCAAGTCGCTATACCCTTTCAATACATTCTCCAAACTGCGGTAACAGCGAACCATCTCAGCCGCTTCATTTTCTTTGAGTGGTCTGGTCACCGACTTGCTGTCCAGTTCTTTCCAGCGCTCGATTTTCCGGCCGTATTCGGAAATCCGATTATTGATGTACTGCAGGGCGGGAAGGTCTTCCTCGATATTTTCTTCTATAATTTCTCCGGGCGGCGGGCCCTCAATGGCGAGAGGCTTTGGATGCTGCGCGTTCAATGGCAGGTCACTCGTTTCGGTGCCCGATGGCACCGGTGGCTGCTTCACAATTATCGATGGGGCCGGACGTTCGACCAGCGGCTTTTTAGGCACCGCGCAGCCCGCAAAAGTAAGAGTACAGGCACCGATGCATGCACACCAAGCTAACTTATTCATATTTTTCTTTTTTTTGAATGGATGTTAATTCATCAATGCGTTGTCTCGGCGGCGGCTGTTACCCAGAACGGCTGGAAATATCTTACCGCCTCAAATCTTCCCATATCCGTTTCGTTGCCGAAAGTCAGGATGGATGGCTGAGAGCGCGCCTTGTCACTGACCAGCACTACCGGCTCCACTACCTTCCCGCCCTGATCTAAAGCCACGCCAACGTTCACCTGACCAAGATCTGCCCTTTTTATTGCCAGACCATAAAACGAAAGATCAGTCGGGTCAAGCCTTTTGACATATCCCTGCTCCGCCAATAAAACATTGGCTATCTCGCACCAGGTTGGCAGGGCACCGGCCGCACCGCTGATCCGGCTGGCTTTGCGCCGCATGGGCTGGTTGTCGTCAAATCCCACATAGGTCCCGATGGCATACCCATCCTGCTGCGCCAGCCCATTGCCGCTCTCGGTGATTCCCGGCAAATAGCCGAAGAAGGAAGCATTGGTGTACCTGTTCGCCGTTCCGGTTTTGCCAAGGAGCGGAACCGGCAAATTGAGCTTGGCAATTTCAGCGCCGCCGCCCTGACCGTCCGCATGGAGCTTTACCTTTTCACCGGCGGTCTTGCCCGTCCCGAACTTCACGACATTTTCCAGGATACCGCCGACAGCAAGAGTGGTTTTCGGATCAAATACGGTTTTTCGCACCGGTTTCGGTTCATAAAGCAGTGTGCCGTCTTCCGCTTCTATCCGTTCAAGAATAGCCAGAGAATCGTTGTTTTCCTCCTGCCCGGCATCGCCGAAAGTCGTGACGCTTCCGGTTACCAGTCCCTCGTACATTCTTGTCGCCTCAAGCAGAGTGACAACATTCGAACCGAGAGGAAAGGAGAGGACCGGCTCAAGAGTGCCTTTCACCCCCAGTTGTCTGCCAAGTTCGATAAGGTAATATAAGCCCACCGTTATGCGAAAATCATTTACCTGGGCGAGAACATCGAAGCTATAGGGGAGCTTTTCGCTGAGTTTCTGATATTCGTAATTCACCTGTGCCTCAACTTTATCGAAAGCACCGACGGTAAGTTCTCCATTCAACCTGATCTTCTCCCAGAACAGCGCCCTTCCCGCCTTGCCAAGCTCCTCAAACGAACTGCGAAGCTGGTCGGCGCCGACCCGGGTCAAATACCCGGATGGCTGCGTCATCCGGTTGAAGGAATACTCCCCCGAGATCTGGTTCATAAACAGGCCTGCCGAAGTTGTTCGATCAAAAGGATCGGCATCGAGCTCATCCATGTCGGACTCTATTGTCGACTGGAATGCGGCCAACTCCTCTCGGAGCGATTTGAACACAAGGTAGTTACGGGCCAGCAGCCCTTTTCGCACCTCCATTTCCTCCGCCTCCGATCCGCTTATGCTTGCATCTCTCTGCTGCAGATCGAGGCTGAGAGCTCCGGCGAACCGGTCGAAGTTCTGCCCGTAATGGAGATTCTGGATAATGCTGTATTCATCGGAGAGCCCGTCGAAAATAAAGTCGGTTTCCAGGTTTTCAACGGCCTTGCGGTATGCCGCGGCCCGCAGCCCCTCGTTATTGATCTGAATGCCATAACGATCGCGGATCCTTGTGCTATAGGACCGGTACGGCTCCTCCTGCCCGCCGGCCGTCTTGGGCGCCAGCCCGAGATGATCGGCCACCTCACGAAACTGTGCCGGCGACAGTCGATCGCAGAGATGGGCCAGCAGCCACACCGAGGCAACATTTTCCGACAGGACCCCAGCCCAATTCATCGAAACCCATTCATAGGGGCTTTTGTGATCCGGCCGGGGAAAATAGGGCTGGCCCTGATAGACAAAAAGATCACGGCTGTTTTTCAACAAATCCGCACTGTTCCAGCCCAATTGCAGGGCGGCGGCGTAAACCAGCGGTTTGAAGGCCGAACCCATCGTCCGCTTGGCCTGGACAGCCCGATTGAAAAACCGGTTTTCGGATCCTCCGGCCATCCCTTTTACGGCTCCATCTTTCACAACCACAGCTCCGCCCTGGACCAGGGGAAATCTTTCGAGGGAGAGGAGCGCCGGATGGGTGTCCGACGGAGCACGAACACTCACCCAGACCCGGTCTCCGGTCTGCAATTGGGCAAGAACCTTGTCCTGATCTCCGGCAGCGGGTTCGCTCCAGAGATTATTCTGCCATTTTACCAAAGCCCTGACCATTTCAGTTAGCCCCGGCGCGTCGATAACGCCGCGGCCAAGCTGTTTGTCTAGTTCCACCGTTATCGCGATATCCTTGCCCTTCCCCTTGATTTCATCGATTGTGCCGAACAGAAATTCACCCTCCCGCACCTCCGAATCGCCGCTATAATCAAGGCCCGTAAGCTCCGTCTGCACTTCCTTGCGATCGTAACCGCGAAGACGGACGTCCAGCCGGGAGAGTTCCCCGCGGAGACTGGCGAGGGTTTTTTGCTGAAGCTCCCGATCAATCGTCGTGATAATCCTTACTCCCGAGGTGGCTATATTGCTGATATCATGAGTTTCCAGGGCACTCAGCACTTCACTTGAGGAAACGGCATCCCGGACCATCTCCATTGCATGATCGAGGGCAAAACCGACCTTCCCCTCCTTGAACTCTATCTCCGACGCAATGGCATCGCTGTGGTCGAATTCGTTGATCATTCCCAGATCACGCATTTTGTCGAGGACATATTTCGTGCGCGTTCTCGCCCGGGAACGGGCGAGATCCACGCCATTCGTGGTTTTTTGGATAAACGGATTGTAATAATTCGGTCTTTTCACACTCCCGGCAATAAAAGCGCTCTCAACAAGAGTCAACTCCTGGGGCGTCTTATCAAAATAGTACCTGGCAGCCACGCCAAAACCATGGCCGTTGCCGCTTACATAAAACTGATTGGCATAAAATTCGAAGATCTGTTCCTTGGAATAGTGATATTCCAGACGTAAGGCAAAGAGAAGCTCTTTCACCTTCGCCTCAAGCGACCTGTCGGTTCTCTTGAAAAGGTTTTTTGCCGTCTGCTGGGTCAGGGTACTTCCGCCCTGTACGACCTTCCCGGCCAGGATATTTTTGACCATTGCCCGGGCAATGCCAAACGGATCGAAGCCGATATGGCTGAAGAACCTTTCATCTTCCGAGGCCACCAAAGCGTTGATAAATGTTTGCGGGATTTCCTCGAAGGTAACGTATTGACGATGCGCGGTATCGAAAAACACTCCAAGTTTCGTTGTGCCGTCGCTGTAGTAGACGTGACTTTCCTTGCCAAGGATCTGGCGGATATTCTCGGGCCGGATTGCGTCGCCCGGTTCGACCGCCACCAACCAGTAAACCCACCCCGATAATGCCGCTGCGGCAGTTACACCGAGAACGGAGAAAATGATAATAAGTTTTTTCAGCATGGCATGTAATGTAAAGGCTGGAGAGGCGGAAAAAGAGGATAAAAACGCGATCCGTCCCGATGCGGAAAGTATATTCCTTGCAATTACTTAAAAGTTCGGTTTTAAATGGTTACGATTACAAATTTCAATCAAACGGATATGAATGTACAAGGTTATCCAATATATCTCAACAGGCTTATTGCGAAACGTGACGCCTTTTTTATAGGCCTTCTCGCTCCAGCCATCGACCGGAACGGCGAATGATTCATACATCCAATAAACTCACGAACGCCTTAATTTTCCTTGCACTTTCTTTCTTTCTTTCAGGCTGCGCCGGTGATATGTATGTGGGCAGCAATCCTGCCGGTTCCCGGGTTGAACAGGCGGAAAATGTGGAGCCCGACAGACCCGACTCGACACTTGAAGTGACCGATCCAGAAATGTGTCTGGATCAGGAGCTTACCGCCCTTGACCAGACCGGGGTCTGGAATGAATCATTCGCACCGGTCAGCATCGATCTGGAGCAGAGTCGCCTCTTTGATTTTCCCGTAGTTCTCAACAAACAGATCGAGATGTATTTGAATCTCTTCCAGAATAGCCAAAGAAATCTTTTCGCCGGCTGGCTTGCGAGATCAACGATTTATATGCCGATAATCGAGGCCGAGCTTGCTGAAAGCGGTCTCCCCCACGATCTGGCTTATCTTGCCATGATCGAAAGCGGATACAATCCCCTGGCCTGTTCCCGCTCGATGGCAGTCGGACTCTGGCAATTTATGGAAGGTACCGGCGAACAATATAACCTTGAAATCAACAAATTCGTCGATGAACGCCGCGATGTGGAAAAATCGACCAAAGCCGCGGTAACCTTTCTGGCCGATCTCTACAAGGAGTTCGGCGACTGGCATCTTGCCGTCGCGGCATATAACGGAGGCCCGGGCAAGATTCGCAATGGCCTCATTAAATATAACGTCGATAATTTCTGGGAATTGGCGAGCAAGGACTATTTGGCCCTGGAAACCAAACGCTATGTGCCGAAGCTGATTGCCGCCCTTATCATTGCAAAACAACCGGATAAATATGGTTTCACCAATATTGCCTACTACGCCCCCCCGCGCTACGACGTACTCAAAGTCGGTCCGGGGATGAGCTTTGATGCCATCGCCTTGATCAGCGAGAGCAGTCCGGCGGAAATCAGAAAATTGAACCATGAACTGCGCCTTGATAAAACCCCATTGAATATCAGCAGTTATGAGATAAAAATTCCGGCGGCAAAAGCCTCGATCGCAAAGAAAAACTTAACCCGCCTGCACTCGATTGTGAGCACCAACTATAAGACGCATAAAATCGGCAAGGGTGATACTCTTGCGAAAATTTGCGACCTGTACGGGATTAATACAACTACCCTTCTCAAGGCGAACAACTTACCCAAAGGCAAACTGGCTCAAGGCATGAACCTGCGCATTCCCTACGATACCGTCAGTTACCGGCTTCTTCCCGAAGGCTCCGCCGCTGCCCTTGCCGTCGCCTCCCGGCAAAACCTTATCCTGCACCAGGTCAAACCGGGAGATACCATCTCAAAGATTTCCAAGCAGTATAACGTAACACCTGAAATGGTCGCCTCCTGGAACGGCTTGAACCGTTCCCACGCGATCCAGGCCGGTCAGCAATTGAATCTCTATGTCAATCAGAAAAAAGCGGTCGCGGTCGACGATAAAAAATCCCTTGCCTTCA
>CAYTVF010000151.1:0-10468 GCA_964441345.1 uncultured Desulfopila sp.
TGAGATATAAAGGCTGGAGAACATCCATGATCTCTTCCGTAGAAGGTTCGTAGATGTAATCTCCCGAGATATTTTTCTCTGTAGCACTAGTACCGACTATGGGTTGCACTGGAAGAACGGCTGCAATTGCCGGCCGCTGAATGGCCACTGACTTGAAATGGGCGGAGATAATCTCGACCTTGTCAGTTGCGCCGCTTAAAAATTCCGTCGCAATATCCGTGGCAATCTCCCGTGCGTTATACATTTGGAAATTGCCCATGATATCCCGGTAGCTCTTCCTGACACGACCGGTTTTATTCAGCGCCTGACTCCCCTTTTTGCCAACGCAGACGAAACTGACCTTTTTCCCGGCAGCCTCATACTCGGCCATCTTCGCCAAAGCAAGCTTGATTATGTTGGCATTGAAAGAACCACAAAGACCACGGTCGGAAGTTACAACCACTAATTCTACGGTTTTCACATCCCGGACTTCCATCAATGGAAATCCGGTGGTATTTGCCCCGCCGGACAGATTCGACATTGCCTCGTCGAATTTAGAGGCATAAGGTCTGAATGCTTCCATCTTCTCCTGGGCGCCGCGCAATTTGGAGGCGGCGACCATGTTCATTGCCTTGGTGATCTGAGCTGTCTTCTTGACACCTGAAATCTTAGTTTTTACTTCTTTTAAACTCGCCATATCTTGACCTATTTGTGATTAGTTAAGACCTTTTGTCGCCTTGAAAGTATCACCAAAGCTGGTCAGTACCTTGTTGAGTTTCTCCTTGATGGCGTCAGTGAACATCTTTTCTTTGACAAGATCGGTAAAAATGGCAGGCTCGTTGGATTCAATGTATTTGTACAGTTCAGCCTCATAATCCGCCAAGGTGTTTATCGGCAGTTTATCGAGGTATCCATTAGACCCGGCATAAATAATGGTAACCTGCTTCTCCATCGGCAACGGCTGATACTGCGGCTGTTTCAAGATCTCGACAAGTCTCTCGCCGCGGGTCAATTTTGCCTGGGTGCCGGCGTCGAGATCCGAACCAAATGCGGCAAATGCAGCCAACTCACGATATTGGGCGAGGTCGAGGCGGAGGGTACCGGCAACCTGCTTCATGGCTTTTACCTGTGCGGCGCCACCTACACGCGATACTGAGAGTCCAACGTTGATAGCCGGCCTGACGCCCGAGAAAAAGAGATTGGGCTCAAGGTAAACCTGTCCGTCGGTGATAGAAATAACGTTAGTCGGAATGAAGGCGGAAACGTCACCGGCCTGGGTTTCGATGATCGGCAGGGCAGTAAGAGAACCTGCGCCCAACTCATCATTTACCTTGGCCGATCTTTCAAGCAGGCGGGAGTGGTTGAAGAAGATGTCACCGGGATATGCTTCACGTCCCGGCGGCCGCCTGAGGAGCAGAGAGAGCTCGCGGTAAGCGACAGCCTGTTTGGAGAGATCATCATACACAATGAGTGCATGCTGGCCGTTGTCCCGGAAGTACTCACCCATGGCACAACCGGCGAAAGGTGCGATGTATTGCATAGGTGCAGGATCGGAAGCACAGGCGGATACAACGGTGGTATATTCCATCGCGCCGTGCTTTCTCAGCGCCTCAACGACCAGCGCAACGGTCGATTTTTTCTGACCGACTGCTACGTAAATGCAATGAATGTCAGAATATTTCTGAGCGATAATAGCGTCAACGCAGAGAGCGGTTTTACCAATCTGGCGGTCACCGATAACCAATTCGCGCTGGCCGCGACCGACCGGAGTCATGGCATCTACGGCTTTTGATCCGGTGTAGCAGGGTTCATGCACACCTTTTCTGGCGATAACGCCTGGAGCCAATACCTCGATTTTTGAAGTAAGATCCGTTTTTATCGGTCCCAAGCCGTCGATCGGCTTACCAATACCGTCAACGACCCGGCCTTCCATGGCAGGACCAACCGGAACCTCGGCGATTTTACCGGTACGTTTGACAATATCGCCTTCCTTAATACCCGATACGTTGCCCAGAACGGCACAACCAACGTTGTCCGCTTCAAGGTTCAATGCGAGTCCCAAGATTCCACCCGGAAACTCCAGGAGTTCCATGGCCATACAATTCTGCACGCCATAAACACGGGCAATACCGTCACCTACGGAGATAACGGTACCGGTTTCATTAAGATCTATGCTGGTCTCGTATGCCCCAATCTGATCTTTGATAATCTGACTAATTTCTGCGGCTTTGATCTGCATCTATTCTCTCCCCTTAATGGAATCTTTTAAACCTGCAAGTTGTGTTCTTATACTCCCATCTAAAACCAGGTCACCGACTTTAGCGATGATACCGCCAATGATTGAAGGGTCTACGCTGGTTGTGAGTGCGACCTTCTTGCCTGTTAACTTTTCTAATACAGTTTGAACATTAGCTTTCAACTTTTCATCCAGTTCAACGGCTGAAATAACGTTGCCATGGCTGATATTTTTTACTTCATCAACCATGGTTCGATAGGATTCAGCAATTTCCGGCAATAATCCGGCGCGTTTTTTCTGAACTAAAAGATTCAAGAAGTTACCCATGACCTTATCCACGCCCATGGAGGCCACCATTCCCTTCATGACCTTTTCTTTAACATCCATGGGATAGAGAGGATTCGTCACGGCATCAACGACTTCAGGGTGGGAGGCATACAGTTTAGCTACGCCTTGAAGAACCTCATTATAGTCTTCGTATATACCCTGCTCCTGACCTACGGTGAAAATTGCCTTGGCATATCGTCGTGCGAGGATTGTCTGTTTCACTGTACTGCCCCCACTTTAGCTAAATAATTTTCGATTATCTTCACCTGGTCATCCGCAGTGAGATTTTTCACGATGAGTTCTTCAGCCATTATCGCAGCCTGATCGGCGACCTCATTCTTGAGCGTACGACGTGCCTCGGTGACCTCATTCTGAATGGCCATTTCGGCAGAGCTCTTGATAGCAGCCGCAGCCTGTTCCGCTTTCTCGATGATCTTAACTTTTTCGATCTCGGCTTGAGCAACCGCTCTTTCAACAATCTTGTCGATTTCCGACTCGACCGATGCAAGCTTTGCCTGGAAATCATTATAGGATTTTTCGGCTTCAGCACGTTTCTGCTGCAGCGTCTCGATCTCGTCCTTGATCTTCTTCTGCCGGGCAGCAAGACCGGATCCGATAGGCTTTGCCGCAAATTTCACCAGAATAATCATCAAAGCGATAAAGTTGACAACCCGCCAGCCCAGATCCTTCAGCTTAGCAGGCGACAGGCTCGATGGCTTGTGGGCCGCGGCAGCACCGTGACCGGCATCGGCTCCATGGCCGGTTTCGGCGGTTACCGCCTGATCGGCCGCCGGTGCATGCCCAGCCTTCTCCGAGGCAAAAACCGATCCACACGACAAGGCAAGCCAAAGTGTTAACGTAAGCAGGCTCAGCAGCCCGGCAATTTGTTTCACTCCATTCATTGTTAGAGACTCCTCCCTAGAATTTTACTCGCCATGTCGGTTGCAAAACCGTCCAAATTTGACTTCAAACTGGTTCTGGCGCTCTCGATTTGAGCTCTGATCTCAGCCAGTTTAGCCTCCTTGGTTGCGTCGGCATCAGCCCTGATGGCAGCAAGTTTTTGATCTCCCGCTGTTTGCGCTTCCGCTCGGGCGCTGTCCAGAGCCGCCTTTGCCTTGCCGGACGCTTTTGCCATTTTTGCATCCACCTCTTCCTGCCGGAGCTTGGCGTTTTTCTCGAATTTCGAGATATTCTCCTCCATTCCCCGTAGTTTTTCAGATCTCTCCTTAAGAATGTTCTTTATTGGCTTATAAAGAACACCATTGAGGAGAAACATGAGCACAACCATGTTAACAATCTGAATAAACAAAGTGATATCCGTCGTAATCATGTTAGTCGCTCCTGCTTTAACTAAGATAACGAAAAAAAAACTTAACATTCATTTACGCAATGAATGATGACCGCACCGGGCTAAATCTACAAAATCTACAAAAAACAGTTGACAACTACCGAAAATAAACTGAACCACCATTCACAATAGCAAAAAATTCTTACTGTAAATATATAGCCCTGTCAACTAATTTATATAGTTGCTTTCTCTGGCAATACAAAACCGCACAGCAGCAACGTCAATATGCATAGTTCGCCTATCGATCAACTCATGAGAAGGCTACCCTGACGTTCTGTTAAGGCTGATGCAGTAATGCTGTTATCACTGAAGGAACCGATCGGATTGCCTCATTCAGCTTATCCACCATCGGCCCGCCCGCTTGCGCCATATCGGGTCGCCCCCCGCCTTTTCCGCCTACCAGCTTTGCGACGTGATTGACAATATCGCCGGCTTTGATTTTTTTGGTCAGGTCATCGGTAACAATTGCCAGCAAGGCTGCTTTTTCATTGATACTGCCGCCGAGGACCGCAATCCCGCTGCCGAGGCTGTCCCGTACCCGGTCGCCAACCTCCCGCAACGTTTTCGGACTATCGAGCGTGATCACCGCGGCAATCAGCGTAATATCATCTATTTTGACCGCCCTTTTCAGCAATCCGTCGAGATCTGAACCCGCAATCTGCCTTGACAGCTCGGCAACCTGCTTGTCCAAACCCTTCAGGTTTTTGAGCAGCGTCTCCACTTTAGTGAAAATTTCTTCAACGTTTCCGGCATTAAGCAGTGCCGCAGTCTGCCGCTCCCGCCGGTAGACCGTCTGGATATCGGCAAAGGCGGCCGGCCCGGCGAGTGCTTCAATTCTGCGCACCCCTGAAGCTATCCCATTTTCAGCGAGGATTTTGAACACCCCGATAGCACCGGTTGCCTCCACATGGGTGCCGCCGCAGAGCTCCTTACTGAAATCGCCCATTGACACAACCCGTACATTTTCTTCGTATTTTTCACCAAAAAGGGCCATCGCCCCTTCCTTGATCGCCTCATCCCGCAGAAGAACACGGGTTGTCACCGGGGCGTTTTGCCAAATTTTTTCATTGACTAAACATTCTATCGTCTCGATTTCCACAGGAGACAAAGGTGAGAAGTGGGTGAAATCAAAACGCAATCGATCCGGGCCAACAAGTGATCCCGCCTGTTTCACATGATCGCCCAGGACCTTTCTGAGTGCGGCCTGCAGCAGATGGGTTGCCGAGTGATGGGCGGCTATGGCAAAGCGCCTGTTGCCGTCAACGGCAAGAGACACCTCAAGCTCTTCAGTCAGGACTCCCTCCGTCACTTCAATTTCGTGCAAAATAATCTTTTCGCCTTCAACCGAGGTGCCCGTCACCTTTGCTCTCCCACCGTCCCAGCGAACTTCGCCAACATCCCCAACCTGCCCGCCCGATTCTGCATAAAAAGGAGTTTTTCCGACAAAAAGACGTCCCCGCTCACCGGCAAGGAGTTTGGCGACTTTCCTTCCCGCATCATCGATCAAACCTTGAACCTTACCTGCTGCCGACATTTCGCCGTAACCGATAAATTCAGCTTTTCTCCCAGCAATGGCGAGGTCTTTCACCCCTTCCTCAAGAAGCCTGACACCTTCGCCTTTACGCGCCGATCGCGATTTTTGCCGCTGGTTTTCCATCTCCTCGTGAAAACCCGGCTCGTCAAACGCGAGTCCTCTCTCCAAAGAGATATCCCTTACGATATCGAAAGGAAATCCGAATGTATCATACAGTTTGAAAATAAACCGGCCGGAAATACGGGTGGAATGTTCCACCGCCAGCCTCGCGATTTCCTCATCGAGCATGGCAAGACCGTTTTCCAAGGTCTCCCGGAACCTTTCCTCCTCGTTGTTGACCACTTTGACAAGCAGCGAGAGGGCATCGTTCAGGTGAGGATAGGCCTCGGCCATCTCCTGGACGACGATTCGTACAACCTCCTCCATGAACGGTTTATTCAGTCCGAGATGCTTACCGTAGCGAACCGCACGGCGCATAATCCTCCGCAATACATATCCCCGTCCTTCGTTGGCCGGCAGGACCCCGTCCGCAACCAGAAAAGTTGTAGCCCTGGCATGATCGGCAATTACCCGCATCGCCGTGTCATCCTGACTATTTTTGCCATAGGTTTTCTTCGCTAATTTTTCAAGTCGGTTGATGATCGGGGTAAACAGATCGGATTCATAGTTGTTGAATTTCCCCTGCAGGACAGCAGCTACCCGTTCCAGCCCCATCCCGGTGTCGATACTTGGCTTCGGAAGCCTGCTCATGGTACCGTCCGCAGAGCGATTGAACTGCATGAAAACCAGATTCCACAATTCAAGAAACCGGTCGCAATCGCAGCCCAATGCACAATCGGGGCGACCGCAACCAGCCTTCGACCCTTGATCGATGTGTATTTCCGAACAAGGCCCGCAGGGACCGGTATCGCCCATGGCCCAGAAGTTGTCTTTCTCCCCCATCCTCACGATTCGGCCTTTCGGCAGATTTTCCACCTTATCCCAGAGGGCAAAAGCCTCGTCATCGTCCTCAAAGATGGACACCCAGAGTTTCTGCGGCGGAATACCCAACTGCACGGTGAGAAACTCCCAGGCAAAACGGATAGCCTCTTCCTTGAAATAATCGCCGAAGGAAAAATTCCCGAGCATTTCAAAAAAGGTGTGATGACGGGCAGTGTATCCAACGTTCTCAAGGTCGTTGTGCTTGCCACCGGCCCGAACACAACGCTGACTGGTAACCGCCCTGACATAATCCCGTTTGTCCTCACCCATGAACACGGTCTTGAACTGCACCATTCCGGCATTGGTGAAAAGGAGGGTTGGATCGTCTTTGGGGACGAGGGAGGAACTGTCGATGGCCGTATGGCCATTCTTGATAAAATAGTTTAAAAACCTGCTGCGCAATTCATTTCCGTTCATAGTTACCAGGCAACACGTAAGTATTGGATATTCCCCACCCCCTTATGTTCTTGTCGGGATGGAGCACTGTCATGCAAAATCGCTATTCGTTTCGGGCAATGATATAAGGGAGAATCTTTTTAAATTCCGGAGTCCCCGCTTTGCCCAGAAGTTCATAGATCAGCATCTCGGCAGGCCCGATTGCCGCGCCGGCCGTCTGTAATCGGGCAAGCCCATCCCGATGATCGCTCAATTTCCTTGACGAGACCCCATCGGACACGACCCAGACTGCCTTGCCCATCTCGATAAGCCCCATCGCCGTCTGGTAGATGCAGATATGCGTCTCGACTCCGACGAGAACGATTGTTCCCACGGTATCGGGTAATGCACTGATGAAAGCTGCTGTTTCCCTGTTCGCCAAGGCATTAAACTCGACTTTATCGAATTGCGGAACATCGGCGACCAGGGCTTCAACATTCGGGACATAGGGTCCCAGACCCTTTTTGTACTGGGTATTGGCCAGAACGGGAATATCGAAGATTCCGGCACAGCGAACCATGAGCTCAACCGTTGCCGCGACCTTTTCCGTTTCATGGATCTTGGCCATCAGGCTCTTCTGTACATCGATGACTTGCAGACAGACATTTTCCGGAGTTAGCAGCCGTTTATTCATTCAAATCCTCCTCTCAGAGACAATTTCGCAAAAAAATTTTGCTTCCAATAAACTCCTTTCTCCATCCAGATTCAAGATTATCCTTTGATTGCCGCAAAAAAGTTGACAATCCGCCCGGAACAAACCCTGCCCACCGGCAGGATTTCAAAAAAACAGGAACTGGGGGGAGAAGAAATAATGGCCGTTTGCACCGTCACCCCGGCGAAAGCCGGGGTCTAGGAGAGCATAACAAAACCGGATTCCGGTTTTCACCGGAATGACGCCGCAGCCTGCTGTGCTGCCTGAGCCCATGACCTTGGAGTGCACCCGACGAAAAGCAGTTGCCAGCTTGAATGCAAATGAGAATGAAAAAAAATTTGCAAGTTTTTTGCCCCTAAAAGCGGTACTGAACAGAGTTTCCCCACTCAGGGGGGCGCTGTCCGGAATCCCGCTGATCGGGGCTATGCGCTGAAAGAACCCTTCTTTCCTTCGATGAGTTCAGCAATTATCGAAGGATCCGCCAGCGAAGAGATATCGCCAAAATCATTGAACTCATCGGCCGCGATTTTTTTTAATACCCTGCGCATGATCTTTCCGCTCCTGGTTTTCGGCAGTGCTTCAGTATACTGCAACCCATCCAGGGTGGCTATCGACCCGATTTTCTCCCGCACATGGTTGCGCAGCTCATCCAGCAAATCAGGCGTCTGCTGCACATTTCTGTTCAAGGTTACATAGGCATAAATCGCCTGCCCCTTCAGTGCATGCGGCATGCCGACCACAGCCGCCTCGGCCACACTACGGTGGGTCAGCAGTGCCGATTCTATTTCCGCTGTTCCGAGCCGGTGACCGCTGACATTAATGACATCGTCCAATCTGCCCATGATCCAATAATAGCCGTCCTCATCGCGGCGTGCGCCGTCGCCGGTATCGTATACGCCTGAAGAATCGACAAAAGAAGATGACTGCGATGTCTCCGTCCCGCCGCTAAAGAGACCCTTGCACATTCCGGGCCACGGCTGGCGAATGACCAGCCTTCCCCCCTCGTTGATCCCGACCTCACGGCCCTCGATATCGACGACCGAGACATCTATGCCCGGCAACGGCTGAGCCGCGGATCCCGGTTTCATCGGCACCGTTGCCGGGAGAGGGGCAATCATGATCCCGCCGGTTTCCGTCTGCCACCAGGTATCCACAATAGGTAATTCGTTCCTGCCGATGTGGGTATGATACCAATCCCATGCCTCCGGATTGATCGGTTCACCGACCGACCCGAGCAACCGCAGGGAGGAGATATCATGCTTCTCGATCGGCTCGGTGCCAAAGCGCATGAGGGCCCGGATTACAGTCGGCGCCGTATAAAAAATATTGACGCTGAATTTCTCGACAATCTGCCAAAATCTGTCAGGCCCCGGATAGAGTGGAATCCCTTCGTACAGCAGGGTCGTGGCCCCGAGCCCCAGTGGTCCGTAAACACCGTACGTATGCCCGGTAATCCAGCCGATATCGGCAGTGCACCAAAAAATATCGTCATCCCTCAGATCAAATACCCACTGACAGGTATGCATCGCATAGAGCAGATACCCCCCGGCCGTATGCACCACCCCCTTGGGTTTCCCGGTTGAACCGGAGGTATAGAGAATAAACAGGTCGTCGTCGGATGCCATCTCAACGGGTTCGCATGTCGCCCCGATCCCGGGTGCAGCCGTCTCCTCGTGCCACCAGGTATCCCTGTTCGGCTTCATCGCGATATCTCTTTCAGTCCGCCGTACGACAATACAGGACTCGACCAGCCTGCACTCTTCCAGAGCTTCATCGGCATTCGGCTTGAGGGGAATCGTTCGCCCGGCCCTGATAATCGCGTCGGCGGTAACCAGGATCTTCGAACCACAGTCCGCCATCCTGCTCTGCAGACTAACCGACGAGAACCCGGAAAAAACAACGCAGTGGAGTGCCCCCAGTCGGGCGCACGCCAAAATGGCAATGACCAGCTCGGGAATCATCGGCAGATAGATGGCAACGCTGTCGCCTTTACGAACGCCCTTCTTTTTTAAGACATTGGCAAACCGGCAGACCTCGACATACAGCATCTGATAGGTGAGTACTCTGCTCTCATCATCGTTTTCACCCTGCCATATGAGCGCTGCTTTGTTGCGTCGCCCGTTTACCAGGTGGCGATCAAGGCAATTGCAGGTTGGATTAAGCTTTGCGCCGGCAAACCATTTAAGGTTCCGCGAATTGAAATTCCCCTCAAGAACGGTGTGCCATGCCTTTGACCACGAGACAAGTTCCTCCGCGCGACCCGCCCAGAATCCCGCCGGATCTTCGATGGAACTTTTATACAGTGCCCGATAAGCCGATGAGTTTCCGTTGTTCACAGGGCATATGCGCTGCATCCCCTCCGGTCTGCGAAAAGAGGTTCCTCCCCACATTCCCGCCGTTTTTCCATCGTCTCGGCCCATCGCACCATCTCCTCGAATTTGGCAGAAATACCGCTGGCTGTTCCACTCTCGTCCATGGGGAGCGACTCCTGAGGATTTGCTCCAAAAACCAAAAAATATCGGCCAGATGAATCCTGCCCTGAATTATTAACACGAATCTGGAGAAATTAAGCCTACCCCACCACCGCCAGGCAAATCAAGCGGAATCTATCGCCTCCAGCGGACTGACCGATACCGCAGCAACAAACCATGCCATGCTTTCCTTCCTCGTCACGCGACTCACAACCGGCCGCAGCCCCCATGATTGCCGCCGGCAGAAAAATAATATTGCGCAATCACTGTCTTGGGCAGTATGGTTGGATTCGAAAATCCTGCCCGAAGGCACTCATCGAAAATATGTCCGCGATACTGAAAAAGTACTTTACAAAAGGCAGACAATTATTAAATTAAATTCTGAATCAGCCCATCCCGGAGATACTATGCAAGACGAACAGATAGATGCAATGTCAAAGTTGCTTAAATCGATGTCCCATCCGATTCGCTTAAAGATTCTTTGCCTGCTGCAGGATAAGGAACT
>CAYTVF010000152.1:0-10459 GCA_964441345.1 uncultured Desulfopila sp.
AACGGCTACCACAAGACCACGACCCGTGCTCTGGCCAAGGAAACCGGGCTGTCGATCGGCTCACTCTATGAATATGTGTCAACCAAAGACGATGTGCTCTACCTGGTCTGTATTGCCATTCACTCGGAGGTCGAACAAGGGGTGAAAGAGGCCCTGGCCCGGCCGACCGTCGGCAAGGCGGCGCTGGCCGAGGTAATCCGCGAGTATTTTCTGGTTTGCAACCGGATGAGCGACCATGTGCTGCTGATGTATCAGGTCACTCATTTTCTCCCGGAAAAATGGCAGATAAAGGTTCTGGAAGCGGAATTGCGCATCACCAACCTCTTTATCGAGGCCATGCGGGAGTTGCGCGAACTTGGCAAACTGCCGAATCTGGAAGACGATACGATCAACCTTATCGGCCATAACATATCGGTGCTGGGCCACACCTGGGCTTTCAGGCGCTGGTATTTTGGTAAATATTTTACCATTGAACAATATATTCAACAGCAGACGGAATTTATCATGAGCTTTCTGGAGGAAAAAAAGGAGTGAGGAAAGTTCCTCCGCCCCCCATCCTCCCCAGTCAATTTGAGCGACAGAAGGAGAAAGATATGCACGCGGATGTTCAAATCTACCGACCCAAAAACGTGGTGCGAGTCATTACCGCCACATCGCTGTTCGACGGCCATGACGCCTCGACCAATATCATGCGCAGGATCATGCAGGATTCAGGGGTGGAGGTCATCCATCTGGCCCACAACCGGTCGGTGCAGGAACTGGTCGACACCGCCATCTCGGAAGACGCCCAGGGTATTGCCATGTCCAGCTATCAGGGCGGGCATATGGAAGCCTTCAAGTACATGATCGATCTGTTGAAGGAAAAAAACGCCTCCCATATCAAGGTCTTCGGCGGCGGCGGCGGGGTAATCGTCGCCGATGAGATCAAGGAGCTGGAAAAATATGGGGTCGCGAAAATCTACTCGCCGGAAGACGGCGCGTCGATGGGTCTGCAGGGCATGATCAATCATATGGTTCAACTCCTCGACTTCCCGACCCTGCCCTGCCACGATCTCCGGCCGGAACAGCTCGCCTGGAACAATTTCAAGACCATTGGCGGCTACATCACCGCCGTGCAGCAGGCCAAAATCCGCGGCAACGGCGATCTTGCGACGCTCACCGCGGCTCTTGCTCCGCTGGCGGGGAAAAACAATCCGCCGGTCATCGGCATTACCGGCACCGGCGGGGCCGGCAAGTCATCGCTGACCGACGAGATCATCGTTCGTTTTCTCTATGATATCAAAGACATTCATATTGCCGTCATCTGCTGTGACCCATCGCGGAAAAAGACCGGCGGGGCCCTGCTCGGCGACCGCATCCGCATGAATTCGCTGGGCAATTCCGATCGGGTCTATATGCGGAGTCTCGCCACCCGCGATTCGGCCAGCGAGATCTCCGAAGCTTTGCCGGAAGCGATCCTGGTGGCGAAGGCAGCCGGATTTGATCTGATCATTGCCGAGACCGCCGGCATCGGCCAGGGGGATTCGAAAATCACCGAGATCGCCGATATTTCGATCTATGTCATGACCAGCGAATACGGCGCCCCCTCCCAGCTGGAGAAAATCGACATGCTCGATTATGCCGACATCATCGTCGTCAATAAATTCGAGAAAAAAGGCAGCGACGACGCCATCCGCGATATCCGCAAGCAGGTCCAGCGCAACCGCAAGCTGTGGGATACCGCGCCGCAGGACTTCCCGGTGTACGGGACCATCGCCTCCAAATTCAACGACGACGGGATCACCGCGCTCTACCACGGCATCATCGAAGAACTCGGCAAAAAGTGCGAACTGGCATTGCATCCCTCTCTGCCCAAACCGGCGCAGAAAATGTCTTCGTCCAAATCGATTGTCATTCCTTCCGAGCGGATCCGCTATCTCTCGGAAATTTCCCATACGGTCCGCGGCTACCACAAGATGACCAGACAGCAGGCGAAAGCCATCCGGCAGCACCACCACCTCGCCCAGACCGTCGAAATCCTCGAGGCCGAGAGCCATGACGAATTCGGCAAGGCGCTGAAGCTGCTGAAGTCCAAAGCCGAATCTCTGGCCGAAGCGGTAACCAGGGAAGCCGCCGATTCACTGCGGGGCTGGGAAAAAACCCGCACCGATTATTCCGGCGACGAGCTGGTCTACACCGTGCGCAACCGGGAGATCTGCGTGCCGCTCTTTACCGAATCGCTGTCGCACTCGAAAATCCGCAAAATCGCCCTGCCGAAATTCACCGATCCGGCCGATATCTATACCTGGCTGCGCAAGGAAAACCTGCCGGGCTATTTCCCCTATACCGGCGGGGTATTTCCGATGAAGCGGACCGGCGAGGATCCGACCCGGATGTTTGCCGGGGAAGGCGGGCCGGCCCAGACCAATAAACGGTTCCGGTTGCTCTCGGGAAATTATCAGGCGAAACGGCTGTCCACCGCCTTCGATTCGGTGACCCTGTACGGCTGGGACCCGGCGGTCCGCCCGGATATCTACGGCAAGATCGGCACCTCGGGGGTAAGCATCTGCACCCTCGACGACGTCAAAGTACTCTATAGCGGCTTCGATCTCTGCTCCCCCACCACCTCGGTATCGATGACCATCAATGGACCTGCGCCGATCATTCTGGCGATGTTCATGAACACCGCCATCGACCAGCAGGTGGAAAAATTCGTCGCCGAAAACAACCGCGGTCCGGAAAACGGCGAGTATGAAGAGATCAAAGCAGGCGTCCTCGCCAATGTGCGGGGCACCGTCCAGGCCGATATCCTGAAAGAGGATCAGGGTCAGAACACCTGCATCTTCTCGATCGAATTCGCCCTGAAGATGATGGGCGACATTCAGGAATACTTCATCGACAAGAAGGTGAAAAACTTCTATTCGGTCTCGGTCTCCGGCTACCATATCGCCGAGGCCGGCGCCAATCCGATAACCCAGCTGGCCCTCACCCTCTCCAACGGCTTCACCTATGTCGAGTATTATCTGGCCCGCGGCATGGATATCGACGAAATTGCCCCGAATTTATCGTTCTTCTTTTCAAACGGCATGGACCCGGAATACACGGTGATCGGCCGGGTGGCCAGGCGCATCTGGGCCGTCGCCATGAAGGAAAAATACGGGGCGAAGACCACCTCCCAGCGGCTCAAGTACCATATCCAGACCTCCGGCCGCTCGCTGCACAGCCAGGAGATCCAGTTCAACGATACCAGAACCACCCTGCAGGCCCTCTGCGCCATCTACGACAACTGCAACAGCCTGCATACCAATGCCTACGACGAGGCGATCACCACCCCGTCGTCCGAATCGGTGCGCAGGGCCCTGGCCATTCAGCTGATCATCAATCGGGAATGGGGCCTGGCTAAGAACGAAAACCCCAACCAGGGCAGCTTTATCGTCGAGGAGCTGACCGATCTGGTGGAAGAGGCGGTGCTCGCCGAGTTCGACCGGATCACCGAACGGGGCGGCGTGCTGGGTGCCATGGAGACCGGCTACCAGCGCAGCAAGATCCAGGAAGAGTCGATGTATTATGAACGGCAGAAACATTCCGGGGAATTCCCGATCATCGGGGTCAACACCTTCCGTAATCCCGACGCCGATTTCGATGCGCTGAATGCCACGCTTGAGCTGGCGAGATCGACGGATGACGAGAAAAACGAGCAGATCGGCCGGCTTGCCGCCTTCCACGACAAGCACAAAGATGAGAGTCCGGCAGCCCTGGCGCGGCTGGAAGAAGTGGCGCTGGCCGGCGGCAATGTCTTTGCCGAACTGCTCGATACCGTCAAATGCTGCAGTCTGGGCCAGATCTCCAACGCCCTCTACTCGGTCGGCGGCCAATATCGCCGGAATATGTAGCCCCCCGCGCCATCCAGAGGACCAAAACGAAGAGGGAGTGCAGCGGCAATCTGCACTCCCTCTCAACGATGACCGGTACCGAAGCCCTCCTGGCAAGGAAGCGCAGACAAGAGGGCAATGAGATCTTGTGTTCTCCGCCAAAAAGCGGGATAATCGAGTATCTTAAATCCCTCAGCCACTCCCGGTCGACAGCCTGATGATACGCGACATTACCGCCAGACTCTATTCGGACGCTCCGCAGGAGCGGCTCTATCATTACACCAGTTTCACCGGCCTGCTCGGCATCGTCGACTGCCGGGCGCTGTGGGCGAGCGATATCAGGTACATGAACGATTCGGCCGAACTGAAGCATACCGCCGATCTGATCCGCACCGAAATTACCCGCCGCATCGGCGCCGGTCACGCCAAGCCCGACCTCCTCAATCAGTTCTTCGACTGGGTTACCCACCGCATCACCAACGGCCATATGCTGTTCGCCGCCTCCTTCCGCGCCAACGGCAACCTGCTCAGTCAATGGCGGGGCTACAGCAGGCTCGGCAAAGGGGTGAGCCTCGGTTTCAATCCGGACTATATCCTGCGATGCGCCGAGCGGCAGTCCTTCCAGATCGGCAGATGCATCTACAACAGCGAGCATCAGGAGCAGCTCATTCGCCAGGTGATCGATGCGGTCGAGGCCCTGGCCGAGGAGCACAGCCGGGAGGGCGACGGCCCGGAGCACAACGGCAACTCTTATCGCTCGATCTTTCAGATGGTCGAGAGCGACCTGCTGCGCATCGCGGCGATCCTCAAACACCCGTCGTTTCGGGAGGAAGAGGAGTGGCGTATCGTCTCGCCGGTGATCACCGATTATGTGGCAGCTCCGGTCCTGTTCCGCGAAGGGACATCGATGCTGGTGCCGTATATCCAGTTTGCACTGCTGGCCGAAAACGATTCCCCCATCTGCCTCGACCACCTGTTCCTGGGGCCCACCCCCAATATCACGATCTCGATGAATTCCCTGACCATGTTCCTGTCGAAGAACGGTATCCGGCCAGCTAATGGTATTGCATATTGCCAGATTCCTTTCCGCGCTCGTTGAATTGCGCTCACAACTCAACACTTCAATCCTGACCCTGCAAGAATAGCCTCTGTGCAATTGCGTCGGTTTCTCGGTGAAAGAGGTTTGCATGAGAACATTTTTTGCGGACAACAGGCCACCTTGTTTCTATTGTGGACGCGAATCCCCGGTATTCTCGCACTTTCTTTTTGATGCGTTGTTCTTTTGGCAATTGTGCTAACCGGCTCTCCATGTTCATGGCACATTCGAGACCGTTCAGGAGATTTTTATTGTCTGGAAATACCGCTGCTGCTAGCCAAGCCTCACTAGATTTGGAAGGGATACAGATCACTGTACTGTCTCCAATTGCTGCTATTCCAAGCCAAGAATGCAGAACAGGTTTCAGGTTGTCAACGGTTGCAGCGGATGGCGGACAGGGAAGAAAACAGGGCAACACCCCCCACTTTTTTTGTTGTGCTGCCAGTTCGATATCCCTTCCGTGAACTGCATAGGAAAAATTGGCCACATCGGCGTCAAGATGAACAACGAAAAGATCGTAGAGTTCAAGAGTGGGATCTTCTTCAAAGGTTGCAATACCACGTGTGCTAAACTCCCTGCACCATTTCAGGACACCGCCCCATCCACCGCCCAGATCGGGTCGGGTCGGCTCCGGTTGTAATAACGTCAAAATAAAAGGACGAGTAAGTATGGCCTTCAGTGCGGAGTTGATAATGACTTCATCCGTTGGCCCTTCGGCAATCAATGCAATACGCAGATCAGACATTCGGCAATGCCCCCAAACTTCCCATCAACCAGAGTCTAGACATTGGATACTCTTTGTTGAGCGCCAGCAACTTTTCCGTAGGCGTAATTCGGGTAATTTGGGTATGACCATGGCAGTTTCTATCTACCGAGAACAGGCGAACGTCGTCATCAAGCAAATCGAGACCGTCAAGTACGGCCGGGTTATGCGCGGTGAAAAGTAGTTGTCGATCCTTATCAGCTTGCGGCAACCACACTGCGAGCTTGCTGGTCAAGCGTGAGACAAGGCGAGGGTTCAAAGCCTGATCAAGATTATCGATGGCAAAAAGCCTAGGAGAATGGGGGGATAGACACAATATCGCACAGAAAAGCACATAAAGAGCCCCTTCGCTGGCATCGTAGGCTGTCAGAGTATTACGGCTCTTTTTCATAAAACGGTCTGTGAACTTAAGGACTTCCTTGGCTCTTGGTACGGATGGCGATAGCAACGAGCCCGTAGCGTTGGTGGTTTCGATGTCCGCTACCCAGTCGATCAGTTCAAAAACGCAATCCCGAAGGTCTTCATTTTTATCCAGAATGGTTTTGCGGAGGTCCGTGAAAGCCTCAGCCAATCGTCCACCGGAAAGTCCAACAGGATTGCGCGATTGCAGATCACTTACCATGGAACGCAAGCTCAGAGTGTTGGGAGTATAAATTGCGTAGCTCTGCAAGCACCTCAAGAGTGTAGCAGCCGGGTTGTCCTCGTCAATTTCAACGAGTTTGAGCGCTGCAAAGCCCGCAGAAGGTGTCAATTTTTTCTTATTGCGCACGCCAACCGAGACGATTTCCGTCTCACCATCAAACAGGTATTCGGTCTTAAACGCCCAGGCCGGAAGCGGATTTTCTAGCGGGTTCAAGAGGGAAACCCTGTATGTTTCCTCGACTGTCCCGGATGCACTCAGCATGATATGTGCTGGTGTCCGACCTGCCTCGAAAGAGGATTTATAAAGACGTGGCAACCCTGGTCGAACACCCCGGTTTTGCAGCGATTCATCATCGACCTTACCGTTGGCTGCAGCACCCAAGACTCCAATTGCTTCCAATATATTGCTTTTGCCGACCCCGTTGGCGCCAATAAAGCAATTCACCCGCCCCAATTCGAGCGTCATAGACGGTATCGATTTGAAGCCTTCAATCTTAATTTTTCGTATCATCGTTTGCCACTGGTCTTGTTTTTAGCTCTCAGTCCACCGTTATCTTAAGCCTTTTTTCTGGTGCGTTTGCCATTGGAGGCTTATTTAGCCCCTGTAGAGATAGGGGGGGGAACGTTCCTTGATTTTTATTCGCTTGTTGAGAAACGCGCAATCTCAAAAGCGTCAGGGCTTGCAATATCATTTTTTTAGAAAATTTATATTTCAAGACCCTTATGTTGGGGAGGGCGACGACCCGGAGCACAACGGCAACTCCTATCACTCGATCTTCCAGATGGTCGAGAGCGACCTGCTGCGCATCGCGGCGATCCTCAAACACCCGTCGTTTCGGGAGGAAGAGGAGTGGCGTATCGTCTCGCCGGTGATCACCGATTATGTGGCAGCTCCGGTCCTGTTCCGCGAAGGGACATCGATGCTGGTGCCGTATATCCAGTTTGCACTGCTGGCCGAAAACGATTCCCCCATCTGCCTCGACCACCTGTTCCTGGGGCCCACCCCCAATATCACGATCTCGATGAATTCCCTGACCATGTTCCTGTCAAAGAACGGTATCCGGCCGGCTAATGGTATTGCATATTGCCAGATCCCTTTCCGCGCTCGCTGAATTTTTTCTTACGGGAATTTGGTACCAGGCGCGAAGGTCACCGGGAGTCACGTTTTTTGGCCGGTTCGTTGGAACGACTTTTTCGGCCAGCTGATTTCTCAGCTATACCAATAAGAGACCGAAGAGCGTCATTGACGGCCTTCTCGGTAGAGAATACCTTCGCCACATCGGGACTCAGGAGGACGAGATTGGTGCCTTTGCGGTACTCTTCAAGATACTTTCCGCGGACTCCCGCGCCAAGGTCTTCCCGCTTATATTCGGGACGGAGTTCATCCGACGTCTTAACCTTCTTCATAAATCCCCCTTTCTTTGCCGTTCATTAACCGCGCGCTTATAATTCTTGTTCGATTTTTACGTTCCGTATGCGCCACTACAATCAGTCGTTTCTGTAGCGACAAGCCAAAAGTAATTTGTCTTTCTTCATCCTCGGAATGATCTGGGTCTTGAAAAGTAATGGCCAGAGGGTCTCCGAAGACCGTGGCAGCCTCCTGAAACGTGACTTCGTGTTTCTTGAGATTTGCCGCTGCCTTCTTTGAATCCCATTCAAATCTCATCATAGAGGCCTTCCTTTCGACCATCACACCAGAACGGGCTTGAAATTGTAATCATTTGTGGTTTTTCGGCAATCATTAGGTTCTCTGAAGCTTCTGGTTTATCACCGCGTGTCATTCTTCATGCGGATACCGAGATCACTGTCATGCAGCTTAAGGCTCTCTGCAAAGGCATGGTCAGAACAGAAGCAAAATCTTATTCCACAATATCTTGGCACAGGGCCAGAGTTTGGCACTGTTTGCAAGTATGGACATGATTGCTGCAATAGCACCAATTAGCCACACAGTCGTCTCATGTCTCTGATAAAAATTGCGCACTGCAAAGCAAGCATATTCGGCAGAGGTATGCCACGAAGCCCCATCGAAATAGGTGAATACGAAGCCTACCGATTGTGGGCCAGGTCGTGCTTTACGATGTAAACACAAATCGAGAAACAGAGGAGATTTGCCTTTTGGGTGCTTTACTTCGGTGGATACTTGGTAGTTCTCTCGCTCTTCTGGCCTTGCGTCGAAAAACCATGTTGTCTCTTGCGAACCATCGGTCTTGAAAACCCTTCCTCCACCTAGACAACAGACCATTCCTACCGGGTCAAGAAGAGCTTGCTCAGCACCCCATCCCATCTTACCATCCTCGTAAGTCTTAAGGCTATGCCACGCGGTCGACTTGCCAATATCAAAGACGTTCGGAGAGGGATAGAAGGCAACTTTCGGAGATATAATGACGCCATAACCCGAAATGTAAACCTCGATCTGGAGGCTGTCGCCAGGATCGACAATCGGCTTTGATACGAGAATGGCCAGATTGTAGGAGCCAGGTTTTGAAGCAAAAGCCTTTGCTAGTGGGGTGTTTTGATGAGTCATGCTTTCCCTCGCATCATCGGAGGTCTCTACCGCCGAACGACTATTATCACCTGCTGTCTTGGCTTTACCGTGAATTTGGAGCGAGGCCCGAGGTTGAAGCTACCGCCAAGGGCCGGACGTACTAGCGGAATGTGGCTTGCTTCTTACCCGGCCAAGGCGTTAAAACGGCGTCGATTGCTGTGATATATCTGTATAACTACCTTCAGATATCCTCATATCTAATAGAAATGTAAGATATTTATGGAATGATAGACGAGATTATTCTCTTTGACAAGAAAATTACCATAAGACATTTCTGACGCGTCTCTTGGGGGGAATAAGCCTGTTAGGGACGTGGAAATTACTAATATACCTGGATCGCGCCCGGATTTGGGTCAGATTTGGCCGCGCCGATTGAGCAAAACCGCAGACGTAGCAGCGCTACGTCAAGGATTTCGAATGGTGTCAGGCTTACAAGATGATAAGTTGACACCACAAAGCAGGGGCAAGGAAAAAGGGGACGCATCTATTTTTTCTCTGGCCGAGGAGCACAGCCGGGAGGGCGACGCCCCGGAGCACAACGGCAACTCCTATCGCTCGATCTTACAGATGGTCGAGAGCGATCTGCTGCGCATCGCGGCAATTCTCCAACACCCGTCGTTTCGGGAGAAAGAGGAGTGGCGCATCGTCTCGCCGGTGATCACCGATTATGTGGCAACCCCCGTCCTGTTCCGCGAAGGAACATCAATGCTGGTGCCGTATATCCAGTTTGCACTGCTGGCCGAAAACGATTCCCCCATCTGCCTCGACCACCTGTTCCTGGGGCCCACCCCCAATATCACGATCTCGATGAATTCCCTGACCATGTTCCTGTCAAAGAACGGTATCCGGCCGGCTAATGGTATTGCATATTGCCAGATCCCTTTCCGCGCTCGCTGAATCTAACGCCAGGCAAAAGCAGGCTGTTCGTAATGGCCGACCCTGGTGTTTCGGCCCAGCAGGGCAACCTCGCGGAACTGGTACAGTATGGCCGCCGTCGGTGCGGCGATCCAGGTATCGCCGATCGGCATGAAGAGAACGGGATGGTCGCCGGGACCAGCCGGCTCCAATACCGGTGCATCTTCGCGGAGAAACTCCCGGCAGGGAATACGGTGTAAGGAGGACACCTCGTGATCGTTTTTCTGCAGCCGGACTCCCGGACCACCCCAGACAATTACCGGCGTGATAATAAATCCCGATCTGGTGATGAAATCGTCAAGACAGCCGAGAACCCGGTCGTCCGGCAGGGTCAATCCCACCTCCTCGCTCAGTTCACGGAGGGCGGCCTGTTGCGGGCTTTCCCCTTGATCCATGCGTCCGCCGGGCAACGCCCATTGGCCGGGATGGTTTTTGAGCGCTATCGATCTCCGGGTGAGAATGAGTGCTGCGCTCTCCGCGGGCACTGGAATAAGACCTGCCACCCCACCTTTCTCCCGGAAATCGACAACGCAGACGGCCACAGCCGCCCGCCGCAGGTGGCCCGAGATGTTCCCGGGTGAAGAGATTCTTGCCCAGCCGGAAATATTGTCGGCAATGTGTTGCCTGAGTTGAGGCGTGCAGTGCAG
>CAYTVF010000153.1:0-10439 GCA_964441345.1 uncultured Desulfopila sp.
AGGATTCCAGGCTTTGTGTAGCGGCGGAAGCCAACAACGGGAAAGAACTTCTGAGTTTTCTTGATAACACCGAGGTCGATCTGATAATCCTCGATATCTCCATGCCGGGTATTGGGGGCATGGAGGCTATCGGCATCGTGAAGAGCAGGTTTCCATGCATAAAAATACTGATATTGACCATGCACAAAAACAAACAGTATTTTTATAATGCCATGTCGGCCGGAGCCGATGGTTATCTGATGAAAGACGACTCGGATGAAGAACTCCTGCTGGCAATCGAAAAGGTGATTGCCGGGAAAAGCTATATCTCGCCCTTCATGGCCGAAGACTTCGCCGACGATGTGATAAGCATGTATCGGAACGAGAAAAAGAGTCCTTTCCAGGAGTTAACCAGGCGGGAGAAGGAGATTCTGCAGTTGGTTGTGAAGGGCTATACCAGCAAGAAAATGGCCGAGCATCTGCATCTGAGTCAGCGCACCATTGACCATCACCGTTCCAATCTGCTCCGGAAATTCAATAGAAAAAACAGCGTTGATATGGTCAACTATGCAGTCCGTAACGGCTTTGTAACGTCCGAATAATTCCCATGCTGAACCGTGGGCAAGCCCTCCGCAAAATTTATGAGAATTTTCCCGTCAGCCGCCCTTTTCCATAATTATCCGATTTATATGCAACATATTGATCTATTCGCCTGGTAATAGGTATATCTACCTAGTTAAAAACGGGTATTTCCGACGATTGTATTTTCCGCTGAAGCGACTAGTAATACAGGGGTAATTTGCTGTTTCTGTTTCTTACTAACCAGTGGAAAAAGGATCGGATCGATATGAATAAGGGTGAACTCGTTGCAACAATAGCGGAAGTCGGAGGTATTACCAAGGTTCAGGCCGAGTTGGCCTTGAACCGGGTTTTGATAAATATGGTGGACGCCATGGAAAAGGGCGAGAGGGTGACCCTTGCCGGTTTCGGTTCTTTCAGGGTGGTGGAAAGAGCGGAGCAGAAAGGGCGAAACCCCCAGACCGGCCAGAGTATCGTCATCCCGGCGCACAATGTGGTAAAATTCAAACCGGGAAAAAACCTCAGCAACAAAATGCAGTGATTCGGATCTTGTTTCAGGTCTCGGTCCGGCTCAGCCTGAATTTCCAGACGAGCAGACCGCCCAGCACCATGGCGCCGCTGAGGATCTGGCCCATGGTGACAAAGCCCAGCAGATAGCCGATCTGCTGGTCTGGCTCCCGGAACTTTTCGACCACTATGCGGACGCAGCCGTAGCCCGCCAGGAACAAGGCGAAGATGCTGCCGTGTGGCCAGTAACGATGGTTCTGCCATGGTTTTTTGCGGACCGACCAGAGCACCGCGAAGAGCAGCAACCCTTCCAGCAGGGCTTCGTAGAGTTGCGAGGGATGGCGCGGCCAGGGGCCGCCCCCTGGAAAAACCATGGCCCAGGGGACGTCGGTCACTCGTCCATACAGTTCGCCGTTAATGAAATTGCCGATCCTGCCAAGTCCCAGGCCGATGGGAATCGTGGCGGTGTAGATATCGGCTGCCTTCCAGTAATCGATTCCTTTCACCCGGCAATATATCCAACCGCCCAGCAGGACAGCGAGACAGGCACCGTGGAAAGACATGCCGCCGCTCCAGGTCGCGGGAATTTCCAGGGGGTGGGCGAGGTAATAGGAAAGATTATAAAAAAGCACATAGCCGAGCCTGCCGCCAAGCACTACGGCGAGGATCAGCACCATGTTGATATTCTCGAAATGGTCGTCCAGCTGGCGGTATGAATTTTCCCGGATCTGGCGGCGTACCAGAATATAGCTCGCCAGAAAGCCAAGAACATACATCAGGCCATACCAGCGGACGGACAGTGGGCCGAGGTGGAATATTACCGGGTCGATTTCGGGGAAGATCAGCGGAGCCATGGCGCGTTATCCTGGAACGTTAGAGCTGTTTTTGCAGCTTTTTCAGGTGAACCTGCAGTACCGAGATCGCCGCCGGGGTAATTCCCGAGATGCGCGAGGCCTGACCGAGGGAGAGCGGCTGTATCCTGGTCAATTTCTCGACAACCTCATTGGACAGTCCGGAGAGGGAACGATAGTCGATGTTTTTGGGGAGAAGCACCGACTCCATTTTCTTGAAGCGGACCACCTGCTCATCCTGGCGATCTATATACCCTTTGAATTTTACTTGCAGTTCTATCTCTTCTTTCACCGTGCTGTCGCTGAGACCGGTCAGAGCATCCCGGTCGAGAGAGGCGATCGGCAGCGAGCCGAATGAATCGATCGACAGTTCCGGCCGCCGCAGCAGGTCGGCCAGTGAACTTTTCTGCTTGATGGCACTGCTGTTCAGGGCGGTGAGCGCCTCGTTGATCTCTGCGTTCGGCTTGACGGCTATGGTTTCGAGCGCCTCTATCCCGGCCCGGATTGCCTGCTGTTTGTGCAGGAACTTCTCATGCGCGGCCTCTTTTACCAGGCCGATATCGTAACCGATTGCCGTCAGGCGGCCATCTGCGTTATCCTCCCGCAGGAGTAGCCGGTATTCCGCCCGGGAGGTGAAAAGCCGGTACGGTTCCTTGGTGCCGCAGGTGACGAGATCGTCGATGAGTACGCCGATATAAGCCTGGGAGCGATCAAGGATCAACGGCTCCTGATCGCGGCAAAAGCGTACTGCGTTGATCCCGGCCATCAGTCCTTGGGCTGCGGCCTCTTCATAGCCCGAGGTGCCGTTGATCTGTCCGGCCAGAAAAAGTCCCCGAACCTGCTTGGTTTCGAGTGAGGGATGAAGCCCGAGCGGATCGATATAATCGTACTCGATCGCGTATCCGGGTCGGATGATCTGCGCCTTTTCGAGTCCCTTGATGGAATGGATCATGGCGGTCTGGGTGGCGAGCGGCAGACTGGTCGGCAGGCCGTTGGGGTAGACCTCGACGGTATCCAACCCTTCCGGTTCGAGAAAAATCTGGTGCCGGTCCTTTTCCGGGAAGCGCATGATCTTGTCTTCGATGGACGGACAGTATCGTGCCCCTATTCCTTTGATGATCCCCGCGTACATCGGTGATTTGTCGATGCCCCGGCGGATGACCTCATGGGTGAGGTCGTTGGTATAGGTAATATGGCAGGGCAGTTGCGGCAGGGTGTAGCCACCTTGCGAAGAATAGGAAAAATGCGCCGGCGGGGAATCGCTGTGCTGGACTTCCAGGCCGGAATAGTCGATCGAATGGGAGGCGAGCCGGGGCACGGTGCCGGTCTTCATCCGGCCGACGGCAAAACCGTTTTCCTTGAACCAGGCGGATAACCGGATGGCCGGCGAATCCCCCAGGCGGCCGGCCGGAAAGTTCTTCAGCCCGATATGAACCAGGCCGTTCAGGAATGTGCCGGTGGCGACCACCACCGCCCTGGTGCGGATCTCTTCTTCCAGCGAGGTTCGAATGCCGCATATTCGATCGTTTTCGACGAGCAGGCCGTCCACCACCGTCTGTTTGACGGTGAGGTTCTCCTGGTTTTCCACGATCGATTTCATCCTCAACCGGTAGAGCAAGCGGTCGGCCTGGGCTCGCGACGAGCGTACCGCCGGGCCCTTGCTGGTATTCAGGCGGCGGAACTGGATGGAGGTTGCATCGATGTTCCTGGCCATCTCTCCCCCCAGCGCATCGATCTCCCGGACCAGATGCCCTTTGGCCAGACCGCCGATGGCGGGGTTGCAGGACATCGCCCCGATGGTATCGGCATTGATCACCGTGAGCAGGGTTCTGCAGCCCATTCTGGCTGCCGCCAGGGCGGCCTCGCAACCGGCATGGCCGGCGCCGATAACCACGACATCGTATTCTTCTTTCATCATTTGCCAGAGTGTAGCTTGAGGTTGGTTTGGAGTATCAAGGTATCCAGGTCCTGGTAGCCCGGGGCGAGCCGGCCTGCTCTTTCTGCCACCAGATAAGCGCCCATTGCGGAGGATTGGCCCGGCGGACAGTCAAGCGATTGTCAGCTTCGCCAACTATCTGTCCGGCAATATATCGTTCCAGGGCAGCCGTTTCAGGCGGTGTAATGTCATGGAACATCCAGCTGTACGATTTTATCGCCTCATCCATGGAGCCGTAGGTAATATCCTGTTCAAGGGTAAGAATCGTGACATTGGCGTAGATGCCAAGGGTGTAGAGGATGTTCAGGGTATAAATATAGTCGGGGCCGGGCGCGAAAGGCCGGCCCAGGGCCTGGAACGCGCCGATTTCAAATGGCGTCGCCCCGATTCTGTCGCTGAGAAAGACATATTGCAGGGCGAACGAATCGATCTTTTTCAGGGCCGTTTCAAGGTCTTTTACCCCCATCGCCCTCGAAGCGATGGCGATATCATGCGGCTGTATCCCTTTGGCCTGCCAGTCGTCTTCCCAGGCGCAGTGCACGGTCCGGATATTGGCGGTCTTTTCGGCCGCGGCCAGTTCCTCCAGGGTATCGAGCATGGTCCGGGAAAAATCGATGGCGGTAACAGTCTTCACCTGCCGGGCGATGGGGATGGCGAGCGTTCCCGGACCGGAGCCGATGTCGAGCACGGTCATGTCCTGGCGGAGGGGAAGGTGGGAAAGAAACAGCTCGACATACACGGAACTCTTGTTCCGGCCGGCAAAGGAACGAGCCTTGCCATCCCATTCCTTTGCTTCCTTGTTCTGCCAGCCTTTCTTTTTCAGGGCATTATCGCGGAGGACGGTCCAGTCGATATCGGCGTATGTTTTGGCTGAAAATTCGGTCATAACAAATCGGGGGTATTGTCGGTTTTGCCTATGGGTTTTGCCTATGGGGGAAGGAGATAACACAGGCGAGAGCATAGCATAGCCGGTACTCTTCCGCAATATGCTGATGGCTGGCGAAAACAAAAATGTTTGACACTGAGGGTTATGTATGGTTAATATTGCTGTTTTGTAATTTGTCATCCTGCCGATGGCCAGAGTGGTGTCCGCGGGGAGTAACGGGCTCGGGAAACAGCCGGAATTGCATACTGATAAGAAGTATTATACAGAAGTATTAATTACAGAAGTATTCGAAGCATTCCCGATCCGCTGAAGCTAAAAACGCATGGGCGATCCATGGATTTTCCAGATGAGGAAGTAAAGAATGAGCAAGCGAACCTTTCAACCAAGCAATATCAAACGCAAGCATGTCCACGGTTTTCGTGAAAGAATGAGCACCCGTGCCGGCAGGGCGGTATTATCGTCGCGTAGGGCTAAAGGCCGTAAAAGACTTTCGGCTTAATCGTTGACCGGTAAACGTCTTCCCAAAAGTTCTCTGCTGCGCAAGGGGTGGGAGTTCGAACACGTCTACAGCGGCGGAAAACGTTTGCATGGTGAAGGCTTTACCCTGGTCTGCCGGGAGAATGCAACAGGCTCGAGCAGGCTGGGGATCAGCGTTCATCGCAAGATTCGCGGCGCGGTGAAGAGAAATCGCCTCAAACGAATTATCCGGGAGTCGTTTCGAATCTGGCAAGAACAGTATCCGTCGGGAGCGGATATTGTCTTTGCCGTTCGTCCCGGCTTCGCTTGTCTGCATCCCGGGGATATCCGCATGGCAATAGCTTCTCTTGCTTGCAGTCGCAGTCGCTCTTCCAACAACGCATGAAATGATGGTCAGCGATTTCCTCAAAACGGTATTCATCGGGTTCGTGCGAGGGTATCAGTACTTTATTTCACCCCTTTTTCCACCCAGTTGCCGTTTTATTCCCACATGTTCCGTGTATACAATTCAGGCAATTGAAAAATATGGAGTTGTTCGGGGCACCATTCTCGGGGTGTGGCGAATTCTCCGTTGTCATCCTTTTTCCCGAGGCGGGTATGATCCGGTACAGTAGACGGGGCGCTCGCCGTATATTTTTGTTAACTGACACGACTCCCCCCGGGTGTTGCCATACAATTTTAAGGTAAGTATCATGGATACCTATAGAGCTTTTCTCGCTATCATCATTTCATTTGTCATCCTGCTGGGATATCAGTATTTTTTTGTCGGCTTCGACCAGCCGGCCCCCAAGCAGACGGTTCAGCCGCAGCAGACAGAGCAGGCTCCGCCCGCGGTGCCGGCGGAAGCGGCAAAGCAGGCGGTGGTCGCCAAACCGGCCGCCGATTCCGCTCTTCCGCCACCCGTTTACGAGCGGGAGCCTAAAAATGTAACCATCGATACCGATCTCTATACGGCCATTCTGTCCGAGGACGGCGGCACGATCAAGAGCTTTGTCCTGAAGATGCACAAGGAGACCAATAAAAAGGACTCACCGGGCATGCAGCTGGTCAAAACCGACGCCTCGCAGGGCTTTCCCCTGCAGTTTTCCTGGGGAACCGCCGTAACCCCCCAGGTGCTCTACAGCAGCGACAAGCAGAAGGTGACCCTGTCCCATGACAACAATAAGGCCGAACTGAGGCTGGTGGGGCAGGCGGCAAACGGCCTTATGGTTGAAAGGGTATATGGTTTCAACAACGACAGTTACCTGATCGATCTTTCGGTAAAGGTTAAAAACACCGCCGACAGTCTTCTCCAGGGAATCCCCCAATTGCAGCTGGTCAACGCGAGGTTTGAAGGGGTCGCCAGTCCGGCCGATAATTTCCTGTTCGGCGGACCGGCCGCCTATATCAATGGTTCCCTGCAGGAGATCAAGGCCGATGATTTCAAGGAAGGCCCTAAGACCCTCCAGGGTACGATTGACTGGGCAGGCTTTGAAGGCAACTATTTTCTCTGCGGGATGGTGCCGCTGGACGGGGCCGGAACATCCTTTACCGCCCAGGGCACGGAGAACCTGGCCAAGACCCAACTGACCGGCAGTCTCGATACCCTCCAGCCCGGGACCGAGAAGGAGTATAAGTATCACGTCTTTTACGGGCCCAAGAAGCTGGAAATGCTCAAGAGTATCGGCTTCAACCTCGACCGGGCAGTCAACTTCGGCTGGTTTGATGTCATTGCCAAACCGACCCTCTGGCTGCTCAACCTGTTGTATGATTATTGCCGCAACTACGGCATCGCCATAATTTTGGTAACCGTACTCTTCAAGGCAGCTTTCTGGCCGATTTCGCAGAAAGGCATGAAATCGATGAAGAATATGCAGAAGCTGCAGCCGAAGATGGTGAAGATCAAGGAAAAATACAAAAGCGATCCGACCAGGATGAACCAGGAGGTGATGAGTCTTTATAAGACCTATAAAGTCAATCCCCTCGGTGGCTGTTTGCCGATGGTCTTGCAGATTCCGGTCTTTTTTGCCCTGTACAAGGTGCTCTTGCAGAGTATCGAACTGCGGCATGCCCCGTTCATGTTGTGGATATCCGATCTCTCCGCCCCGGACCGGTTATGGCTCGGGATCGATATTCCGTATTTAGGCGGTCTGCCGGTGCTTACTTTGCTGATGGGAGCTTCGATGTTCTTCCAGCAGAAACTGTCGCCTACTACCGCCGATCCGACCCAGGCAAAAATAATGCAGTTTTTGCCGGTAATTTTTACATTCATGTTTCTCAATTTTGCGTCCGGCCTCGTTTTGTACTGGTTTATCAACAACCTGCTCTCTATACTGCAGCAGGTCCTCATTAATCGCGAGACGAAGAAACCGGAAGCTGCCTCGTAAAGGGATACACTCCGGGACGAGACGAGACTCCGGACAGAGGCTTTGGCAAGGGTGAAGGAAACGATGTCAGGTCATTCTTTTGAGATATAATCGAAAAAGGTAATTCAATGTCTTTAGAAAAAAACGATTTTTACGGCAAAGACGTTGCTGAAGCAATTAAAAAGGCGTGCGATACACTGGGAGCTCCTCAGGAAAACCTTGATATCGAGGTAATCGAAACGGGTTCCACCGGCATCTTTGGCCTTATTCGGAAAAAAGCGCGTATCCGCGTGGCGGTAAAACCTGAAACCGAAGAGGAAGAGATCGTCGAGATGACCACCTTGCTCGGTTCCGCGGTCAAGGTTCAGGAGCCGCCGGAAGTCGACGAAGAACCAGCCCCGGTGCAGAACATTCCTGCCGCGACCCCTGTCGATGATGAAGATGATGAGGATGACCTGCCGCCGGAAGAGGAGCAGGAAGGCGATGCCAGTCCGGAGAGCCTGAAGATTGTCGAAGAAGAGGTCTTGAAACTTACCGGGCTGATGGGTTTCCCGTCGACGCTCGAAGTTCGGTCAACCGGACTATCAGTGACGTGCACCATCCGCGGCGAGCATGAAGAAAGTCTTGCCGGACAGGATGGCAAGGTTCTCGACAGCCTGCAGTATATTCTGCGCAAGATCGTCAGCCGCAAGGTCCCCGAGCGTCTGCGAATTTCGATAAATGTCGGCGATTTTCGGGAAAAGCGGCTGGAAGAATTGAAAATCAGGGCGGCGGAGCTCGCCGCCCTGGTCAAAGCGGACGGCAAGACCCAGGTACTGCCGGGGCTCAACCCCTCGGAGAGAAGAATCATTCATATGATCTTCCAGGAGGATAAAGAGATCCGCAGCCGCTCCGTCGGCGATGGCCTGTTCAAGAAAATTCTTATTTACAAACCCGGCAAAGGCAACCGCCCCAACGGCCGAAAACGTTCGCAATCGAAGGGCCGGCCGGGAAAAACCGGCAACAAGCCAAACCGGGAATCCTGAATACCGGTTGCGCAAGGGATTTAATAAAAAAACTCCGTAAGGATCGTGTTTTCGTCGCCACTGACCACGATGAGCCTTTTGGAGGTAAGCCGATGAATCGCTCCTGCAATGATGAAACCATTGCCGCTATATCCACGCCGCCGGGTGCCGGCGGTATCGGTATTATCCGGATAAGCGGCACCCTGGCCCGTAGTATCCTCACCACCCTTTTTCAACCGAAGGATCCTTCCTGCCGTTTCCACAGCCATCGCCTCTATTACGGTCATATCCGCCGGCCGGATGGGGGGAAGATCGTCGATGAAGTGCTGGCCGTATATATGGCTGCACCCCATACCTATACCCGGGAGGACGTGGTGGAGATCCATTGCCACGGCAGCTTTCTCGTGTTGAATTCCATTCTTGAACTCGTTCTGGCAAGCGGAGCCGCTTTGGCTGCTCCCGGCGAGTTCACCAAACGGGCGTTCCTCAATGGACGGATCGATCTGACCCAGGCCGAAGCGGTGATCGATATCCTCGCAGCCAAGACCAGGAAGGGCGTCGATCTGGCCCAGGAGCAGCTGTCGGGGGCACTCTACCGAAGGATCGACCCGATCCGCCAGAGCCTGGTGCGGGCGCGGGCGATCATCGAGGTGGCCATCGATTTTCCCGATGAAGATGTGGAGATCGTCAACCATGATGCCCTGATCGAGCAGCTCGAACGTGAGGTGGCGGAACCGCTGGCCAGGCTCCTGCAGAATGCCGATGCGGGCCGACTCTACCGGGAGGGCATTGCAATTGTCATTGCCGGCCTGCCCAATGTCGGCAAATCGAGCCTGCTCAACACCATCCTCCAGGAAGAAAGGGCGCTGGTCACGGCGATCCCCGGCACCACCCGCGATTCCATCGAAGAGATTGTCGATATCATGGGAATGCCGGTGCGCATCATCGATACCGCCGGTATCCGCGACGATGCCGGCGAGGTTGAAGTCCTAGGCATCCAGCGGGCCAGGGAACTCATCAATAAAGCCGATCTGGTTCTCTTCCTGATCGACGGGGCGCGGGGAATTTGCGAAGGAGATAGAAGGCTTTACGCCCAGGTCTGCCATAAGCCGGTGATCCCGGTGATCAACAAGATCGATATCTGTGCCGAAAAGCTCCCCGATCTTTCGTCGCTTGCCGGAATCGGCCAATGTGTGGCAATCTCCGCCAGGGAGCAGGTGGGCATAGACGAACTGAAACAGGCGATCTTTGCGGCGGTGACTTCCGGCAGGGAACAGTGGGAAGAGGGGGGCTGCGCGCCGAATATCCGGCATAAACGGGCACTCCAGGCGGCAAGCGAGGCGTGTAATCGGGTTCTCTCCGCGCTCAGGATGGGGCTCACCAACGACCTCATCGCCGTCGACCTGCAGGAATGCCTTCTTTGCCTGGCGGAGATCGTCGGAGAAACCACCACCGAAGACATCCTGGACGTTATTTTTGAACAGTTCTGCCTCGGCAAATAACCGGGCAGGCTTCCCCCTCCCCTTGCGGGAGGGGGTTAGGGGGTGGGGGAAGCCGCGCGCAAACACCGCTCCCTGACAACCTCCAGAACCCCTTCAATATTCCCAATTATTTCATTATTCCAGAACCGTAACACCACAAATCCATTCGCGCGCAGACAAGCATCTCTTTGCCTGTCGTACTCCTCATCTTCCGCATGTTGCCCACCATCAAGCTCTATAATTATCCTTTTATCGAAGGAAACGAAGTCAACAATATATGTTTCAATCGGCTGCTGCCTGCGGAATTTTACGCCTTCAATCTGCCTGTTTCTTAAATATCGCCAGAGGAGACGTTCTGCATCCGTGGAGTTGTTGCGTAATTCTCTGGCAAATG
>CAYTVF010000154.1:0-775 GCA_964441345.1 uncultured Desulfopila sp.
TCTCGTGGCCGAAGAGTTCCGAATCCAGAAGGCTTTCCGCCAGAGCGGCGCAGTTGACCTTGACGAAGGGTTTATGACGCCGTTCGCTGTTGACGTGCAGGGCCTCGGCCACCAGCTCCTTGCCGGTTCCCGATTCGCCGGAGATGAGCACCGTCGCCTCGGTCGGGGCAACATAGCCGATCATTTCCAGCAGTTCGAGCATCGGCGGGGATGACCCGATGATGGCCGTTTCCAGCGGTTGCGGCAGCGATCCGCCAACCGCCTGCTGTTTTCTGCTCGCCACCTGCTGATGGTCGACGGCCCGCAGCAGGGCCAGACGCAACCGGTCGAAGTCGAGGGGCTTGGTGAGATAGTCGTGGGCCCCCTGCTGAATCACCTCGACCGCGGCTTCAACCGAAGAATAGGCGGTCATGATGATCACCGGCAGGGCCGGGCGGATCTTCTGCATCCGGGCAAAGGCTTCCCGACCGTCCATCCTGGCCATCCGTACATCCATCAATACCGCGTCATAGCTGTGTTTTTCAACGGCGGCCACAGCCGTTGTGCCGTCATCGGCCTCGACACAGCGCCAGCCCCACTCCTTCAGCATCGAGCAGAGCATATAGCGATGCACCTGATCGTCGTCGACCACCAGTATGGTTACCGGTTCTTTTTTGCTTGCCACCCTTGCTCTTCCTCCCGCGAGACCTTTCGCATCGATAAACTATAGGTTATCGTATCCATTCAGCTCTATGGACACATCCCCCTCCCCTTGCGGGAGGGGGTCAGGGGGGGG
>CAYTVF010000154.1:815-3069 GCA_964441345.1 uncultured Desulfopila sp.
TCAATCCCCTCCCGTCAAGGGAGGGGAGGCTACAACCAATCGGACAAAGTGCATCCTACTGAAATCTATTGAAATAAACTGAATAGTTAAAGTTATTCTTTAAAACTTCAATTCAACTCTCCGCCAGCTATTTCTCGAAGGAATAGAGCAGATCCGCTCCGGTCGATTGCGACGAGCTGTGGGTCTCGACGGAGAACCCCCCCTGCAGATCATAGCGGACCCGAAACTGGCCGAGCTGGCTGAACATGTTCATATCATAGCCGATATACAGGTCCTTGGTCACCCGTTTGCCGACCACCAGCGAGACATTCTCCTTCTTGCTGCTGCCCTCCAGGTGCACGTCATCGATGAACATGCTGCCAAGCCCCTGGACAAAATCGGTACCGCCTTTCACCCCCAGGGTCACCGCGGCGGCCTCGAGCAGGTTGTCCTCCTCCTGACTTGAGTTGGCGAGGGAATGGCCGACTATCATCATCGACAGGATTTCGGTATCGTCCATGGAGGGGTCGGAAAAGAGATGATACTGCAGGTCCTGAACCAAACCGCTGATATCCACCCCGACGGTATACCCCGCCCCCTTCGCCTCCTCTTCACTGACCTTTTTCTGCGCCCGCACATCGATTCCCGGATTCTCAATCGGCCCGCCGGTGAACAGCACCCGCCCCCGCTCAATATCGAAGGACCGGCCATAGATGGAAAAAGCACCTTCGACAATATCCAGTTCGCCTCTCCCGGTGAGGAATTCATCCCTGGTGGTTTTGATGGCCAGCTGCCCGGTCAGTCTGCCGGTCAAACCATACCCTTCAATCCGCACATCGTCGCCGACCTGCACATCGAGATCCAGGGGAAAGGGCCAGCCCTTCTCCTTTACCTCAGATTTGCCGTTGACCAGGATGACATCTTCGGATGCCCGAATCGAATTCCCCATCTCCTCCGGCGTTATCAAGCCGTAGGGAACCTTGACCAGCCCGCTGATCTCGCCTTTATCCCTGCTGAAACGAAACAGTACATCGGGAGTGACCCGCAGGGTATATTCCGGCAAATTCACCAGCAGGAAGTTTTTGCCCCGGACCTTCAGCTCTCCCTCCACCCCGGCGTGCCCATAACGAATGGTGCCCTCCGCATTCAACTCGCCCGGACCGGAAGTTGCCCGGCAGACGATCTTTGCTCCGTCCTCACCGGCCACAATCGAGGTCGACACATTCTCCAGGGTGATGCCCTGGTAGGGCAAGGCAATGCCCCCTCCCTCGATCCTGCCGTCGCCGGATATGTGCGGCTCGCCAAGGGTCCCGCCCAATACGAGCGAACTGTTCACCCGGCCGGTCGGCTCCACCCCGTAACCGGTTACCGCGGAAAGCACCGCAATATCGAAATTATTGAGATCCAGCCTGCCGGTTAAGGGCAGTGAATTCGCCGGCCTCGCGAAATCGCCCATGCCCGGGATGGCGGCGGTCGCCCGCACCTGGCTGCCGTTTTTCATCCTGGTGGAAAATTCACCGTTCAACTGAGCATCGGCCAGCCGAAGGGACAGCAGGGTATCGGACCAATGGATGGAGCTGAACTCGTCGTCCTCCACTTCCAGCTCAATCTCCGCCTCGGGCAGGCTGGCTTCCACCGTGGCCGAAGCGATGGTGCGGCTGTCGCCGTCGGCACCAATATCGGCATGGATCACGCCGCTTACTGGAAGTTTCAGCAGTTTCAGGCGGTTGAGCCAGGCAAGCGGTACCGAGGCAAGGCTGCCCCGGACCTTCCAGCGCAGGGGTTCCGCCATCTCCATCTCACCTCCTGCACAGATACTCCCCTCACCGTCGGTGGCACAAATTGTATCGAGTGCAACTCCATCGCTTAAGACGGTAAACGGCGCATCCCGCTGCTGGCGCCACGAGCCGTAGGACCGCGTATTCAGCTGCAAGCCGGTGATTTCGCCCATCCAGTTCTCCCGGTACGTGGCCGATGCCTTCACTTTCAACTCGCCCAGGTCACCGGAAACGCCGATACCGATATTCTGCTCCTGCCTGGAACCGGCAAAATCGATCCGGCCTTGGTCGAGGGAAAGTCCGGCAAAAGCCATTTTCTCGCCGCCGAACGCCCCGCTCAGCACGCCTTTTTCCCAGAGTCCGGCCCGGATCTCGGCCTGCACCTTGGCAAAACTGTTTTTTCCGTAGCGGAACCCGGTCCCTAGAAGATCGGCCTCAAGCAGCGGTTCGGCCCGGCTGCCCCGCAGGCTCGCCCGGAGTCGAACGGCACCGCTCCC
>CAYTVF010000154.1:3079-8096 GCA_964441345.1 uncultured Desulfopila sp.
AGCCGGACAGCACCGCCGCTATCCGGCAGCAAGGTGCCGATATCCGGGGAGGAAAAGGAAAAATCAAGGGCAAAGTCATCGCCCGCCTGCCCCTCCACCACCAGCTCCGAGGGTCCGCTCCTGACAAACAGTCCGGTGGTGTGAAGGGTCTCGGCGGCAAGATGGATCTCCCCTGCCCCGGCCAACTCCTGGCCGCGCAACCGTCCGGAAATGTTACTGATCTTGACATAGCCACGGGGACCGCCGTCACCAAAACTCCCCTCGCCGGAAAGCTCTCCGTTTATCTGGCCCGGGAAATCGGGGAACAGTCCCTCCGGATTGAAATCGGCAAGCCGTATCGCCCCGCTCCAGCTCACCTGGTCGGCCCACGAAATCATCCCCCGGTCAAGATGGGCGACGCCCTCCACTGCTCCGCTGCGCAGGGTCAGCCCATCGGTACGGATATCGTTTTCAGTGAGCTGGAGGCTGCCAACGCCCGCGATCGGCTGGCCGTGCAGCTGGCCGTCGAGGCTTGCGACCAGAAAGGAGACGTCGACCCCGTAGTTGTCATGATCGTCGACGCGAACGTCGCCTCGATTAACGAAATCCGCATTAATCCTGCCCTGCAGCTCTTCGGTGAAAACCGACGGGTCGAAATTTTTGAAGCGAAAGTGGCCTTGCCAGTCAAAGATGTTCCGCCAGGAGATTTTACTGCCGTAGGCGTTGGCGGTGGCCTCGTCACTCGTGATCGCGAGGGTGTCGAAAGCGATGCCCATCCAGTCGGCGGTAAGGGTGGTGTCCAGATGCATTCCTTTGAGTTTGCCCCACTCTCCTTCGGCCCTGGCCCGGCCTCGATAGCCGTGGATATCGCCGGCCACCTGCCCGGTGAAGGTGGACAGTTTTATCTCCGGGCAATCTTCGATGAGCACCGAAAAATCGACATTCCAGGCGGTAACGGTCGCCGTCCATTCCGGCCGTTCGAGCAGGTTTTGCACCTTGCCCCGGACCTGGATCCCCCCCGACCGGTTGACCGCAAAGGTGACATCGGGCGTATTGAGCGGTCCGTAAAGGGAAAAGGTGCCGTCGATCGGGTGGAAGCCGTAGCCTTCGACCCACCACCGGCCGAGCAGATCGAGGCGCGGGGTGCGGCCGAGGTTGAGGTTGCCGTGGACGGAGAAACCGATACCCGGCGCCTCCAGGGAGAAATCGTTGATCGTCAGGGTTTCGCCATGACCTTCGAGGCGGCCGCCGATACGGTCGATGATAATCAGCTCGCTGCCGTCGCCGGCGAACAGCTGCAGTCGATCAAGGGTAAACCGGTCGACCACCAGGGCCAGCGGCAGGAGAACTTTGGGCAGTTGCATCGGTCCACCGGCGGCTGCCTTTTCTTTTTCCTTCTCCTTCTCCTCCTTCTCTCCATTCTCCTTCAGGGTAATCTTCACGCCGCGTGCGGCAAGGCCTGCGACATGAAACTCCCCGCCGCCCAGCCTGGCCGGGTGCCAGCTCCATTCCAGTTTACCAACCTCCACCTCGACCTCGGGCGCGGTAATTTTGATCCCCGCCATGGTCCAATCGCCGAGCAGCCGGCCGCCCACCCGACCGACGGACAGCATGTTGCCGCTGAGGCGCCCCACGCTCTTTTGCACGAGATCCAGCCCGATTTCCGTACCGAGCAGCAAACCGAGGCAGACCAGACCGAGCAGGCCGCAGGCAACGAACAATCGGCCGAGATTTTTCATCTTCATCTTCATCACAGATCCCCGCCTACGGTCAAATGGACGCGGAAAGGAGTGTCTTCCTCGGTGATGGCGGAGGCCACATCGAACCTGATCTGGCCGAAGGGCAGACGAAAGCGGATTCCGCCGCCGACGCCCTGAAAGAAGTTGAGCGACAGGTCGTCGGTGGCCGTCCCGCCATCCCAGAAGGCGGCAAGACTCCAGTTTTTATAGACGATCCGCTCCAGCTCGATGCTGCCCACCACCAGATATCGCCCGCCGATAACCGCCCCGGAAGGATCCCTGGTCCCGAGAGACTTGTAGCGGTAGCCGCGGATGGAGGTATCGCCGCCGGTATAAAAACGCAGGGAAGGCGGCAGGGAATCGATGGTATCGACCAGGGTCAGGCCCAGGGCGCCCCGGCCGATCAGGCGCCAGTCTTCCAATGGGGTAAAGACCCCCTTGCCGCTGAGGGTGGTTTGCAGAAAATTGACATCGGAGACTATTCCGTCGACACCGCCGAGAAAACCAACCGATGCCTGCAACCCGTTTTTCGTATCGAGGATGTCGTCGGCCAGAATCAAACCGATGTTCAGGGAGGGGACCAGCAGGGTCGAATCGCCGCTGGTATCGCCCACATCATAAATCTCATCGCGTAATTCCAGGCCGGTGCCGAACTTGAACAGCGGCCCGGCATACTCAAGACCTACCGCGGTGGTAAAGAGCTGGGTCCTGGTGTCTTCCCAGGTCTTGTCCTGATAGGCCAGGGCGTTGGTCAGCTTATAATACCGGGGGTCTTTCATCACCGGCATCTGGTACAAAAACGAGATGCTGTTTTCCAGTTCGGCCAACTGCAGGGAGGCGCTGGCCTTATGGCCGTATGAATTGAACAGCCGGTTTGCCCAGTCGATCTTGCCGCGGACGCCGGTATCGGTGGCATAGCCCAGACCGAAGGTGTATTTATTGAGGTGTTCGGGCGGGGTCAGGTCGATATCGACGGGGATGGCATAGCCCTCCGCCCGGTCCGGCTGCCCGCGAACCGCCACCCGGCTGAAATAGTCAGTCCGGTAGAGGATCGATTGCAGCTCAAAAAGTTTTGCCGGATCATACGGTTCGCCGGCCCGGTAAGGCAGATGCCTATCGAGCAGGTCCTGGCGCACTATCTGCTGCCGGCTGGTCGTCTCCCCGAACAGATACCTGGTCCCGGTGTCCAGCACCAGGCGAACCGCCGCGCTATTGTTCTCGCGGTTGATCCGCAGGGCCCGCTCGGGCAGGGCGGCATCGAGAAAACCTTCGCCATAGGCCAGAATCACGAGCTTTTTTTTCGCCTTCTCGTACACCTCCTGATTGAGGATATCGCCTTTTTTCACCGGAAAACCGGCGGTCGCCGCAAGGAGCGCCGGATTGTCGCGACCGGCCCCGGCCAGTTCGATCGACACCTCGGCGACGCGCACCGGCGGCCCCTGATCGATGGTGTACTCGGCGTGCCAGCCTTCCTCCGTCCGGGAAAGAACGGTTTTGATTACCGGATTATAATAGCCGAACGGGGCCAGAGCGGAGCGGATATCCTCCTCCGCCTGGCGATGCAGACGCCTCACGGCATTGGCTTGCAGCCGTTCGTTATCCTTATGGAGGAAAATGGTCAGACGGGCCAGGACGTTTTGATACAGGGGATCGGTGACCCCGGTCACGGTCACTTCAACCTTCACCGCGGCCGGCACCGGTTGAGCCGGGAAAAGAAGAAATACCAGGCAAAAGAATATAATTCGACAAGACAAGGATGTTATATTATGAAAAGGCTGACAATTTATATAAAGTATCCGCTCCAGGAAGATCCGGATTCAACACTGGGCTAATTGTACATTGCCCGCCATGAAATGGAAGATGAAACTTGCAACAGTCGAAATAACCAAGATAATCAACGGCGGATACGGCCTTGCCCATCTGCCGTCCGGTCAGATTGTCCTGGTCCGCCATGTTCTTCCCGGCGAGGTAGTAACGGTAGCCACTGAAGAGACGAAAAAAAACTACATTTTGGGCGAGGCAGTGCAGATTGTCGCCGTAAGTCCGGCAAGACGCAAGCCCCCCTGCCGCTATGTCGGCCAATGCGGGGGCTGCGACCTGCAACATTGCGATTACCCCGGCCAGCTGGCGATCAAGAAAGGAATTATCGAGGATCTGTTTCTCCGCGGCAAGAGCGCAGCCGTCCGGGAGGCCGTTCATCTGCTGGCCGAGCCGCTTGGGGCACCCGCCGATTTCGGTTATCGCCAGCGTATCCGGCTGCAGGTCGACGGCGGCGGCGCACTTGGCTTCCATCGATTTCAATCCCATTCGGTCATCCCCATCGATCTCTGCCTGCTCGCCCGAAAAGAAGAAAACGACGTCCTCACCCTCCTGAACTCCCATCCGGACGGCCGGAAACTGACCGGCAATTCGGCGGAGGTGGAACTCCAGGAGAACCCGGTTACCGGAAAAACGGTGGTCATTTTCAGGATGGTACGCAAACCGCGCCCGGCGGACATGCTGGCGGCAGATCGGTTCTGCCGGGCATTCGAACAGATCGAACGGGTTTTCCTGGCCGGTGAATCCTTTCCCCTCATGGGGCCATACGGGCCGCCCAAGGCGGACCCGGCCAACAGCCTGGCCGTGCACTATCCAGCCATGGCCGCCCCCCCCGGCCTGCAGCAGGATTTCATCCTTACCTGGGAGGCCGGCGGCTTCTGCCAGGTCAACCTGGGACAAAACATCAACCTTATCGCCACCGTCCTCGGTTTCAGCCGGGTCGGGCCAACCGACAGGGTGCTCGACCTCTATTGCGGCATGGGCAATTTCGCCATCCCCCTGGCCATGAAGGCCAAGGAAGTTGTGGGGATTGAAGGTCAGGGCTCGGCCATCCGCAGCGCCGCCAAAAACGCCCGCGCGGCAGATCTTGACAACACCCGCTTCCGCAAAAGCCCGATCCACGAGGCGTGCACGGAGCTGGCCGCCGCCGGCGAACAATTCGACTGCGTGGTCATCGATCCTCCCCGCCAGGGAGCCCCGGACCTCGCCGCCCGGCTGGCAACGCTTGCCCGCGACCGGCTGATCTACATTTCCTGCGATCCCGCCACCCTGGTCCGGGATCTCGCCGACCTCGGCGACCACGGTTTTGTTATCGAAAAAATCCAGCCGGTCGATATGTTTCCCCAGACCCATCATATCGAAACCGTCGTCCTCCTCAACCGCAAATAGTTTATATTTTCCGTTTTTTGTATCTATCCAGTTCTCTGGCTCAAGTCCCCCCTCCCCTCGCGGGGGGGGGGCAGGGGGGGGGGGGAGGGGGG
>CAYTVF010000154.1:8124-10414 GCA_964441345.1 uncultured Desulfopila sp.
ACCCCTCAATCCCCTCCCGTCAAGGGAGGGGAGGAAAAACCAATCAAACCAAGCGCATGCTATTGAAACAAACTGAATAGTTACCATTTTTCTTGACAGGCCATAAATCAATACAGTATTAATACAGTATCTTTACCCAGCAAGGAGATAACTATGGTGAATTACACAATTGACAAGGAATCCGATACCCCCCTCTACATTCAGATCCGCGATGCTATCCAGGATAGTATTCGGGCCGGGGAACTGATTGCCGGCGACCGTTTGCCGTCCGTCTGCAGTCTGGCCAAGGAGATCGGGGTCACCCAGGCCACCGTGCGCCGGGCGCTGCAGGATCTGAGCGACGCAGGCCTGGCCTGCTGTCACGTCGGCCGCGGCACCTTCATCCAGGATGGCAGCGGTCCCGCCCCCTCGCCCGCGGAAAGGGCGGACAGCGGCGGCACAGCCCGCGCCGTCGGACCCGGCGACAGGTTATCTCCCCACAACCCGCTTGAATTTGCGGCGCGAAAACTGCGCATGGGAGTCGGCAAGGCGTTACGGGATATCATGTCGCTTGCCGAAAAGTCGGGCATCATTCATTTGACCAAGGGGGTCCCCGATCCTCGCTTTCTGCCGGACAATTTCCTGGCCGAGGTTAGCCGGGAAACCCTGGATAATCACGGCGCCGACCTCATCGAGGCAACCGACCCCCTGGGCAGCTACGATCTGCGCAAAGAAATCGCCCGCCGTTTCACCGCCGAGGGGACCGCGGTCACCCCGGACCAGGTGCTCATCACCAATGGAGCGATGCAGGCCGTCACCCTGGTTGCCCAGGCGAACATGGAAACCGGCCATCGGGTTCTCTGCGAAACCCCATGTTTCAAAGGGATCACCGATACCTTTGCGGCCATGGGCCATTGGGTGGAAACGATCACCAGGGACGTCCACGGCCCCGGCCAGGCCCAGCTGGGCCAGCTGCCGCAGGATCTCTCTTACCTGCTCTACCTCTGCCCCTACGCCCATAATCCGATGGGGACCCATCTCAGCGAAGAGCGCGCCGGGGTGCTGGTCGATTGGGCCAGAAGAACAGGCAGCCTGATTGTTGCCGACGAGCTGTTCAAGGATCTCGGCTGGGGCGAGGCCAAGCCGCCCAGCATCATGCAGACCCTGGGGCCCGAGCAGACCGTGGTGATCAGTTCCCTGTCCAAGACAGTGATGACCGGGCTGCGCCTCGGCTGGCTAATCAGCTCGTCGCAACGCATCCAGCAGCTGGCTCAGCTGAAAAGGCTCATGGACCACTCCTGCCCGGCCCTCATCCAGGGCATGGCGCTGACCATCTTTCAGTCCGGCAGGTACGACGCCCATACCGAAAAGATGGCGGCGATGTATCGGCAACGCAGGCAGGTGATGCTGAAGGCCCTCGACCGGCACATGCCGAAGGAGGTCACCTGGACCAGACCGGACGGCGGATTCTCCCTGCTCCTCGAACTGCCGCGGGGATATTCCAGCGTCGCTCTTTTTCTCTCGGCCATCGACAAGGGCGTGGCGTTCCTCCCCGGCCCGCTGTTCGATATCGACCAGCGCTTCGTCCACTGCTGCCGGCTCAGTTATGCCTGGCCGAACGAGGCGGAGATCAAGGAAGGCATCGAACTGCTGGCCAGCGCGGTGGAAGACTTTCTCCGTCGCCCGCCCGGAGATTCAGGGCTCAGCGGCCTGGGCAGCTACCAGTAGAAGTTTTCGCAACTCCTATCAAGCAAAGGTGACATCACATGAACCCCTATTATGTAGAACAGATGCTCAAGGAAAAGCGGAGGGAAATGATAGCCGAAGCGGAACGGCAGCGACTCGTGGCTATCTACAACGCACATAACCCCGGTCGGGTCGACCGGCTGCTGCTCGCCCTGGGCGATTTTCTCATCAGACTCGGCGAAGGAATTAAACGGCGCCACGGCCAGCCGGACGACCTTGAAGCAAGGCTCTGCCGGTAATCATTACCATCCTGCTCTCCGCGCCATTTGACGGCGGAAGCGTCACAGCCATTGCAAAGACCGGCCAGATAGCCTATCCTGTTTTCATTGAAGTGCGGGAGCTCGGTACAACCGGGCTGAGAGGGGTTTTTGAAATTAACCCGACCGTTTAACCTGATCCGGATAATCCCGGCGGAGGGAACAGCGTGACAATGCAGCCGTCTCCTTTCCCGGAGACGGCTTTTTATTTTGTGGCCGTGAACTGTTTTCAGCAGGGATGGTTGCAACTCCGGCTGGTATCGATGGAAGTGCACCCTCCCCTCCCTTGACGGGAGGGGAATGAGGGG
>CAYTVF010000155.1:0-1688 GCA_964441345.1 uncultured Desulfopila sp.
GGCCAAAGGGCGCTGCAGGACGGTCATCAGGCGGTCTACAACGCCTTGGTCATGTGCGACCAGAACCTGCGCAAAAAACTGGACGGCGATCTGCTGTTTTTCGAGAAAGAACTGAAATCGAAAGGCGAAATAGTGCTCGATGGCGAAAATCCGCGGCAGGAGACCCTGGTCAACCAGGTAACTAAGCAGGCGATCTCCCAGAAGATTCCGGAGATGAAAAGCGGCAGCGGCGCTATCAACGGCACCTTCGATATTGTCGATACCATCACCTCCATCTCGGGCGCCTCGGCTACCATTTTTCAGCTGGTTGACGATAAACTGCTGCGCATCTCCACCACGGTCAAAAAGGCCGACGGGCAAAGGGCCACCGGCACCTATATCCCCTCCGACAGTCCGGTGTATAAGGCGATCCTGAGCGGTGAAACCTTCCGCGGCAAGGCCTTCGTGGTCAACGACTGGTACCTTGCCGCCTATTCCCCGATCCGTGATCCGGGCGGGAAGATCGTCGGCGCGCTCTATGTCGGCCAGCTCATCCTGAATCCGCAGGTGCGGGAGTTCATTACCCGGACAAAAGTCGGCGGGGTCGGCTATTAGAGTGGGGGGTCTTTGTCGGCGCCGGTTTGAACAAGGATGACCTGATCGGCGGTCTGGATGTGGAGATGCTCCGCAACAACCTGCTGATCGGCCTGATCGTCGTAGTTGCCGGCATCGTGGTGGCCATGGTCCTCGTCCGTTCCATCAATACCAAGGAGATGCTCCAGGATATCATCACCTCCTCCCGGGCCCTGGCCCAGGCCTCAAGCCAGCTGGCGACCATCTCCGAACAGATGGTCGCCAATGCCGATTCCACCACCTCCATTGCCGACGAAGCCTCCGGCAATGCCGTCGAGGTCTCCGATAACATCAACTCGGTATCGGCGGCGATGGAGGAATCGACGACCAATCTCGATATGATCGCCTCGGCCTCCGAGGAGATGGGCACCACCATCAAGGAGATCGCCGAGAACAGCGCCAGGGCGCGCAATACCACCGAACAGGCGGTGACAACCGCCAAAAGCGCCCAGGACGGCGTCAAGGAACTCGGCGAGGCGGCCAGGGCCATCGGTACGGTGACCGAGACCATCACCGAGATTTCCGAACAGACCAATCTGCTCGCCCTCAACGCCACCATCGAGGCGGCCAGGGCCGGGGATGCGGGCAAGGGCTTTGCGGTGGTCGCCAACGAGATCAAGGAACTGGCCAAAGAGACCGCTGCCGCCACCGGCAAGATCAAGACGGCCATTGAGGAAATCCAGCGTCAGACCGGCGAAACGGTGAAGGATATTGCTTCGATAGCCACTGTCATCGGCGATGTGAACGACATTGTCACCACCATCGTAACCGCCGTGGAAGAGCAGTCGATCACCACGGGCGAAATCGTCAACAACGTTAGCCAGGCTTCCCAGGGGATCACCGAGATCAATCAGAACGTGGCGAACAGCAGTACGATGACCACCAGGATGTCCGAGGGGGTGGCCCAGGTCAAGGCAAGGTCGGTGGAGGTGAAGGAAAACAGCCGGCATATCCGCACCTCGGCCGACGAGCTGTCGCAACTGTCGCAAAAGCTCACCCAGCTGGTATCGAGGTTCAAGATCTAGCTTCCCTCTCCCGCAACGTTTCCCCCTCCCCTGGCGGGAGGGGTTAGGGGG
>CAYTVF010000155.1:1737-10221 GCA_964441345.1 uncultured Desulfopila sp.
CCCCCCCCCCTCAACCCCCCCCCGTCAAGGGAGGGGAGGTTAAAAACCAATCGGAAAAAGTGCATACCATTGCAATAAACTGAATAGTTATCGTACTGCAAGCATCTCATTTATTCGAATGTGGTGAACGATTACCCGGAGAACACGCTGCCTGTCTCATGAGACAGGCAGCGTGTTCCCCCGCCGTATCTTGCCACGATTGAGCCCGAAAAGAAGTCAGGCACCTTGACTTTCGTTCCCCGACTTTGCCATACTGTTGGGAGAGTTTTCCCGGCTGCGGCCATCACATTATCTAACCCTTTTCTGGAGAGGTGAACCGATGAGACATCCGTTTGGAATGGTATCAGCTGTTTTATCTGTAATGGGAATGGCGTTCCTGATGAGTTCGCCGAACGCGGAAGCGGGCACCGCGGTCAGCGGGACGGTCAAAGATGTTTCCGCCCAGAATGTGGCGAGTGCAACCGTCTACCTCATTCCAGCCGCCGATGTGGCGGAGATGGCGAAAGGCAAGATGGAAATCAAGAAGAATAGTACGAATGACGAGCCGTTGGAAGATAACCTGGCTGCCAATATGGACAAGTATCAAAAAGCTCTGTCCGACGGTGAGGGCAACTTCAAGATCGCCGATGTGGCGGACGGCAAATATTTTATCTATGTCGTCCCCAAGGATAACACTTATCTTCCGGGAGGAGATCAGTCCAATAAGGCGATTACGACCGCCGAACTGAAGGATAAAAAGGTCGAGATCTTTCTCTCCGGCAATATTCCGGAGGGTGCAACCTTCGTCGGCACGTCCAGCTGTCTGAAATGCCACAAGGACTACAGTACCGAGAAAATGACCCTGCACAAGCTTGGCATCCGGGTCGCCGGAAAAGACGGCAAGCTCCAGGATTCGTCGCGATTCCCCGATTTCGATAAGGGCTTGAACATCCTGAAGGCCGGGACGACCTTCTATTTTTACGAGTTCGACAAAGAACGCAGTTTCGATAAGTACAAAGTTTCCCGGCAGATGCCGAAAGATCCCGCCACCGCCAGCATGAGCGCCAATTTCTTTACCGATGCACAAGGCAACATCAAGGTCAAGATGGAGAATCTGCGTGATCCTGCCGACGCTCCCCGGGAGTATCCGGTTGCCATGACCTACGGCGGCGGACTCTACAAACAGCGCTACCTGCTCCGTATCGGCAAGAATCTTTACCCCTTTCTCCAGTTCAACTCACTCGGGGACGACAGCTTTGCCAACAGGGCGCGAAAATCATTCAGGGATTATCATGCGGACTGGTTTTACAATGAAGAAACGAAAAAGCTGAAGGATCCTCCAGTCGCAAAATCCTTTGAAAAGGAATGCGCCGCATGTCACTACACCGGCTATACCCTCACCAAGTTGGATTCCGGTGAATATATCGCCGGAGCGGTCAATGACCCGAACGGCGAGTTTGACCTCGACGGGGATGGCACCCCCAACGAGCTGAATATCGGCTGCGAGTCCTGCCACGGCGCAGGTTCCGTCCATGCCAATGCCCCGAAGGCCCAGAAGGCGGCCACCATCGTCAGTCCGAGAAAACTGGCCTCCGAACGAGCTTCCGTCATCTGTGGCCAGTGTCACTCCAGGCCGCAGGGATTCCTCAACAACGACCAGCCGGTCAATAAAGACAATAAGATGATGGTCCCCGGAACCAGCCGCAACGACTATCTCGTCAATTACACCACCCGCGAGGATGCCGCACCGAATGATATCTGGGAATCTCATTCCAAGTCGCATCATCAGCAGTATCTCGATTTTATCCGTTCCAGCAAATATCGCAACGGCAGCCAGTTGCTCAGTTGCAGCGACTGTCATGATCCCCATGGCGTATCGACCTTCAAACATCAGTTGAGAGTCGATGCGGTATCCCCGAACAACACCTTCTGTCAATCGTGCCATGCCGGGCAGCAGGATATGGCCAAACACACGGAAACCGCGGTGGGGGCTGCCCATACCGTCGAAGAAACCAAGATCTCCTGTACCAGCTGCCACCAGCCGAAAACGGCCCAGACCGGGTCGGGATTCGGCAAAGGGCTCGATGCAGGGGACGGGAAAAATTACTGGATGAACGACATTACCTCCCACCTGTTCACCGTGCCGAGGAAGGACAATGCTTTCGTGAAAGGAATCGAACCCGACAAAGCCATGCCGATACCGTATACCCATGCCTGCGGCTTGACCTGTCACGATCCGGCCAGCATGAAATAAAAAAACAACAGACCGATCCAGAAAAACACCGTGAAGGCGATCCAGAAGAAGATTTTTACCGCACCGTGGAAACGGTTGTCAAATCGTGCGATTCGTCGTCTTTTCTCCGGTGGAGACAGCACTCTCCGTGGAATCCACCGGAGTGACGAGGAAGACCAAAAAGTCGAAAAGCACCATTGAGGACTTAGCCGATTTTTTACGAAACTGGCACTATGACAGGCACTTACGAAAGATCCGGACTGCTTTCAAAAATCAGGTGAGTTGCACTATTCAGGCCATCGGCCGCTCCTTTCCCGAGGGGACGAAACTCTCGGCGCCACCCGGGGGCTATATCCTGTGGGTGGAGCTTGACGGACGGATCGACGGTATCGAACTTTTCAAGCTGGCCTGGGAGAAAAGGATCTGTATCATGCCCGGAGCGATCACCACGAACAGCAACGGATCGAAAAACTGTATTCGAATCAGCTGCGGACACCCCTTTACCGAGCGATCGGAACAGGGGATTCAGACGCTTGGCCGGATTATCGCCGGCATGATGAAATACTAGATCCCCTTTGCTCGCTTCTGCCGGAAGAAGTTCTGCCGGTGAAGGTCTGTTCTTTGTCGATTTTCTGTGATACTCTTAATACAGAAATCAACTAGTGTGGAATCGATCTGTTCCCCGTGCAGGAGGTGAGTATGAAGAAATATCTCGTTCAAGACGTGATGGTGCCCCTAGCCGAGTACGCCACCGTATCCGAAGCCGCGACCCTCTATGAGGCCGTGCTGGCCCTTGAAAAGGCCCAGGAGGAGTTTGACCACAGCCGCTACCGGCATCGGGCGATTCTTGTCCTGGACGACAAGCAGCAGGTGATCGGCAAGATCAGCCAGATAGATATCATCAGGGCGCTGGAACCTCGATACTTCGAAATGACGAACTATGACGGTCTGACCCGTTTCGGGTTCAGCAAAAAATTCATCGGCTCGCTGATGGAGCAGTACAGCATGTGGCAGGATCCGCTCGCCAACCTCTGCCAGAAGGCGGCAACCCTCAAGGTGAAGCAGATTATGCAGATTCCCACCGAGGGGGAATATGTCGCCGCCGACGCCCTCCTGGAGGTCGCCATGCATCAGCTGGTGCTCGGGCATCATCAGAGTCTCCTGGTCATCGAGGAGAAAAAGATCGTCGGCATCCTCCGGCTGACCGATGTCTTCGCCACCATCTTCCACATCATGAAGGCGAGCTGCGCTATTCCCTGATTCGGTCGGCGGTGTCTTCTTCATTCCCGAGGAAAATAAAAGGGAGTGGAGTTGTTGCCGCCCGGCTGAAAGAGGTGCGCTGGCCCTTTTTCCTTTCTGCAAAGATGACGCACCAATGAAAAAGCCTTTTATTTTCGCCATCATCGGTCTGATTATTGTATCTGGATTCCTGGCAGGTATCAAGGTGTTGCAAATCAGGGCAATGATCGACCAGGGGAAAAAATTTGCTCCGCCTCCGGAAATCGTGACCTCAGCGCCGGTAGTTGCCGATCACTGGGAATCTTTATTGACTTCGGTAGGCTCGCTGGATGCGGTACAAGGGGTGACGGTGACCGCCGAGGACACCGGCAAGGTGATGGAAATTGCCTTTGAAGCCGGCTCGCGTGTCGCGGCGGGCGATCTGTTGGTTCAGCAGGATATTGCCGTCGAGAATGCTCAGCTCCGGTCGGCCGAATCCGTGGCGGAGCTGGCCCGCATCGAATTCAAGCGATCTAAGAAGCTGTTGGCGGATCATGTCGTCTCCCAGTCCGATTATGATAAATCCCTGGCTCTACTCACCCAGGCTTTAGCCCAGGCCGACAATATCCGGGCTCTGATCGCCAGGAAAACCATTCGCGCGCCGTTTGCCGGCCGACTGGGGATCCGCCAGATCAATCTTGGCCAGGTTATCAAGGACGGTCAGGCTATTGTAACCCTGCAGTCTCTCGATCCAATTTTCGTCAACTTTCTCCTGCCTCAGCAACTGCTGGGCCAAATCCGCGTAGGTCTCACGGTCAGGGTAACCTCGGACGCCCTGCCTGATCGGATCATAACTTGCAAAATCACGGCCATAAACCCGGAGGTGGATGCCGCCACCCGCAATATTCGCGTGCAGGCCACCCTGGCCAACCCCGATGAACAGCTGCGTGCCGGCATGTATGTCAACGTGGCCGTAGTCCTGCCGGCCAAGGAGGAGGTGCTGATTATTCCAGCCACGGCGGTGCTCCATGCGCCGTATAGCGACTCGGTTTTCGTGATCGAAGAGAAAAAAGGTGACGATGGTTCGCCCGCCGGCACTATAGTCCGGCAGCAATTTGTCCGTCTCGGAGAAAAGCGTGGCGATTTTATCGCCGTGATCTCGGGGGTTAAAGCCGAAGAAACCGTGGTGAGCACCGGCGCGTTCAAACTTCGTAACGGTCAGGGTGTCGTGGTAGATAATAAACTGGCTCCAGACTTCAAGCTGGCCCCTCAGCCCACCGAGAGTTAGCCGATGAAATTTACCGATATTTTCATCCGTCGCCCCGTACTGGCACTGGTTATCAGCTTCCTGATCATTATCGCCGGACTGCAGGCCATTCGCTCCCTGAACGTTCGCCAGTATCCCCGCAGCGATAACGCCGTCGTCACCGTTACCACCGCCTATATCGGCGCCAGCGCCGAACTGGTGCGCGGTTTCATTACCACCCCCATGGAACGGGTTATCGCCGCCGCCGACGGTATCGACTACCTGGAGTCCCAAAGCGTTCAGGGCTTGGCCACGATCAACGCCCGCCTGAAACTCAACTACGACCCCATCAAGGCCCTGTCGGAGATCAGCGCCAAGGTGGATCAAGTGCGCGGCGATCTCCCTCCGGAAGCCGAAGTGCCCATCATCAATGTGGAATCCGCCGACAGCCGGTTTGCCTCCGCGTATCTGAGCTTTACCTCGGATATCCTCAGGCAGAATGAGATTACCGACTATCTGGTGCGCATCGTCCAGCCCCGGCTCTCCGCGCTGGAAGGAGTCCAGCGGGCCGACATCCTGGGGGCGCGCACCTTTGCCATGCGCATCTGGCTCAAGCCTGACCGAATGACCGCTTTCAATATCAGCCCGCTGCAGGTGCGTGAGGCCCTGACGGCCAACAATTTTCTGGCCGCCGTGGGCAGTACCAAAGGATCGATGATTCAAGTCAACCTGACCGCCAACACCGACCTGCGTTCGGTGGAAGAATTCAAGCGTCTGGTAATCCGCCAGGAAAACGGGGCAATCATACGGATTGAAGATATCGGCGATGTGGTTCTGGGTGCCGAAAATTATGACGCAGAGGTGCGCTTTTCCGGCAAGACCGCGGTCTTCATGGGGATCTGGCCTCTGCCTAATGCCAACTCCCTCGATGTCATCAAACGCGTCCGGATAGAAATGGACGCCATCGAAAAGCAGATGCCCAACGGACTGGCGGGGCGTATCGCCTATGATGGCACCGCGTATATCGACAACGCCATCAATGAGGTTGTCAAGACTCTCAGTGAAACCCTGCTCATCGTAATTTTAATCATTTTTCTCTTTCTGGGATCGCTGCGAGCGGCGGTCATTCCGGTGGTGGCCATTCCCATGTCTCTCATCGGTGCAGTTTTCCTTATGCAGGTGTTCGGATTCACGATCAATTTGCTCACGCTGCTGGCAGTCGTGCTCTCTGTAGGTCTGGTGGTCGACGATGCCATCGTGGTGGTGGAAAACGTCCAGCGTCACCTGAGCGAAGGCCAAGCTCCAATGCAGGCGGCTATGCTGGGTGCCCGTGAACTGGTGAGCCCGCTGATCTCCATGACCGTCACCCTGGCGGCAGTCTATGCGCCCATCGGCTTGCAGGGCGGCCTGACCGGGTCGCTTTTCCGGGAATTTGCCTTTACCCTGGCCGGAGCCGTGTTCATCTCAGGCATTGTGGCGGTAACCTTGTCGCCCATGATGTCCTCGCGACTGCTCAAAGCGGGCATGACCGAACGCGGCTTTGCCGGCAGAATAGAGCGAGATTTTAAGAAAATCCGCAATCTCTACTCAAGATTACTCGATAAAACGCTCAACGCCCGACCGGCGGTCTACATGGTATGGATGTTGGTGAGCATGCTGACCATTCCCATGTTCACCATGTCGGCAAAGGAGCTGGCACCCGCCGAGGATCAGGGGGTCATTTTCGGTATCCTGGATGCAGCTGCCGATTCCACTCTCGACCAGACCAGCCTCTATGCCGCGGCGGTCAACGAGGCTTTCCTGAGCGTGCCGGAAACCGAGTTTGTTTTTCAGATCACCATGCCATCCTCCGGTTTCGGCGGCATGGTGGTCAAACCGTGGCAGGAGCGTGATCGCAATATTTTCCAGATCATGCCTGAAGTTCAGCAGAAACTGCACGGTATCACCGGCATCCGTATGTTCCCGGTTACCCCGCCGGCGCTGCCCGGTGGCGGACAGTTTCCGGTCGAGTTCGTCCTGGCCTCGACCGCCGAACCTGAACAGATACTGAGTTTCGCCAACCAAATCCAGCTGGCGGCTATGCAAAGCGGGATGTTTGCCTTCCCGCCCATTATCGATGTAAAGATCGACCAGCCACAAGCCGAGCTGGTCCTCGACCGGGACAAGGTGGCCGATCTGGGCCTCAACCTGCAGCAGGTTGGGGCAGATCTATCGGCCATGTTGGGCGGCAATTTCGTCAACCGCTTCAATATCGGCGGCCGCAGCTACAAGGTTATCCCCCAGATTCGGCGCATGGATCGCCTCAACCCGGACCAGCTGCGCGACATCTACGTCAGCGGCGGTCACGGCAAACTGATCCCACTCAGCACCATCGCCACCATCAGGAACAGCACCGTGCCGCGTTCCCTGAACCGCTTTCAGCAGCTCAATGCGGTCAAAATCAGCGGTGTGGCCGTTCGACCTCTGGACGAGGCGTTGCAATTTCTCGAAGGCGAGGCAGTGAAGATTCTGCCTCAGGGGTATGTGCTGGATTATACCGGCGAGTCGCGCCAGTTGCGTACTGAAGGGAATAGATTCGTTCAGGCGTTTGGCCTGGCGGTGATTTTAATTTTTCTGGTGCTGGCGGCCCAATTCAACAGTTTTCGCGATCCTTTTGTGATTTTGACCGGCTCAGTGCCCCTGGCCATGTTCGGAGCCATGATTTTTACCTTTCTCAAAATGCCCGATCCCAACGTTCCGTTCTGGACCCATGGCTGGACCACGACCATGAACATCTACTCCCAGGTGGGGCTGGTTACTCTGGTGGGATTGGTTTCTAAGAACGGTATCTTGATCGTGGAATTCGCCAATAAACTCCAGGAGAAGGGTCTCCTGAAGAGGGAAGCCGTGCACGAGGCGGCGATAACCCGGCTGCGTCCCATCCTGATGACCACCGGTGCCACCATCGCCGGTCATTTTCCGTTAACTCTCGTCACCGGCGCCGGGGCTGCCGCCCGCAACTCTATCGGTCTGGTGCTGGTGGGAGGCATGGCCATCGGAACGCTGTTTACGCTTTTTGTCGTTCCGTCTATTTACATGCTGATAGCCAAAGACCACATGAAGGATCGGGTCCGCGAGGGCGAGATAGACTCCGACGGGATAGAACAAACCACGTAAAGTGCGGGGTCATAAAGTGCGGGGTCAAAAGTGCGGGGTCAGGTCTTGAAATATCACATTTTAACGGCCATGGGGGCCATGGGGCCATGGGGTCGGGCCATGGGGTCAAATCTTTAATCGTGACAAAATCATATGTCACGATTAAAGATTTGACCCTGCGTTTTCCCGACCCTGCGTTTTCCCCCGTTTGCTGTGATTATCGTGTTTTCGCTCCTCAAATAAATGGAAGAAAGGGACATGTAGGGGGAAGGCATGTCCCGGACGCACTTTTATCTGCTCAGTGTCCTGCGCACCGCATCCTTCCAGCCATTGTACTTCCTGACGCGGATCTCTTCGGCAAGGGACGGGGTGAACCGTTTGTCGCGCTTCCACGAGCCGGCGAACTGTTCCGGCGGCGGGAAGATTCCTTTCTGCAGCCCGGCCAGGTAGGCGGCGCCGAGGGCGGTAGTTTCGAGGACCATCGGGCGGTCGACCGGGGCGTTCAGGATATCGGCGAGGAACTGCATGGTGAAGTTGGAGGCGACCATGCCGCCGTCGACGCGCAGGACAGTCTCGCCCATGTTCTGCCAGTCGCCGCGCATCGCTTCCAGCAGATCGCGGGTCTGGTAGCAGACCGATTCGAGGGCGGCCTTGGAGAGTTCGGCGGGGCCGG
>CAYTVF010000156.1:0-9294 GCA_964441345.1 uncultured Desulfopila sp.
GACAATATGACCCGCCGGCGCCCGGCCGGGAAACATATTCGACGAAAAGAGGGCGCCCAGGGTAAACCGCTGTTCCCGCTCCGGGGTGAGAAATCCGAACCCCGGCGGCAGCTTGACATTGTCCCTGAAACCAAGCACGACATTGGCGATCCACGCTTCAGGCACCGATTTTTCCGGGACGGCCGGATCGAGTTGCGCCAGGAGCCGCAGGGCGGCGCCCACGGGCAGGGCGAAAACAACATTGCCGCCCTGCACTGGTCCCCGTGAGGTTTCCACCAGCCAGCCGTTGCCCGCCGCCTGCACCGCGGTAACCTCGGTATGGAGCAGAAGATTGCCGTCCCGGGTGAGGTTTTCGGTCAGCCTCTCCGGCAGTCGCTGCATCCCTTCGGGAAAACTGGTCATGGCCGGCATCGTGAGCGGCGAGGTTGTCGATCGATCCCTGCCGTTTTGCCGCATTTTGTGCAATAAACCGCGGAGCACGGAGCCATGCTCTTTCTCCAGGGCACGGATCCCGGGCATGACGCTGTCAATGGTCAGCCGGTCGAAATCACCGGCATAGGTGCCGGTAAAAACAGCATCGACATAGGGCAGCAAGGCAGGGCCGAATCTGTGGGCGATCCATTTGGCCACGGTCGGCTCACCCTGGAGCACCGGTTGCCACAACTCGGCCAGCACCCGCAGTTTGGCGCTCCAGGGGATGAGCGGCGCCATCAGGATCTTGCGCGGCGTTTGGGGGATGAGATTGAGCCGCTCGTTCAACCTGACATATCGAACAAAGTCGATCAGCGGCGCTTTAATGCACTCCCGGTCGAGCCCCGTCTCAGCGAGTATCTGCCTGCTTTCCGGACAGTTATCGAGAAAACCGTGCGGGCCGATTTCAGTGATGTAGCCCCGGTCGCGGTGGGTGGCGATGACGCCGCCGGTCCTGCCGCCTTTTTCCAGAACGATAAAACGATGACCGGGTTTGTGGAGCCGGAGTTTATGGGCGACGGTGAGTCCGGAGAGCCCGCCGCCAATGATAATGGTCTGATAATGGTCGTTCATTTTTTCTCACCATAGAGGGGGTACGGAGGCGGCGGAGACCGGCTGAGGAACTCTTGACAGTGGATGTTCTATGCTTAACATTTTGGCCGACTTTACAGAAAAAATCAATGAGCAAGGGAGCACGATGCCCCTTTGTTGACTCTGTTGCATTGAAACAAGTGAACAATAACTTGAACAATAACTTGAACTCAAACGTGAACTCAAACGTGAACTCTGAAGGTGAACTATGACAGGACAAACTGAAACCTACGAATTCAAAGCAGAAACGAAGAAACTCCTCGATATAGTGATCAATTCCCTCTATACCGAGAGAGATGTTTTTATCCGGGAATTGATCTCCAACGCGGCCGATGCCCTTGAGAAGTTACGCCATGAAAGTATCACCAAGACCGATATCTTCGATGGCCATCTGCCCCTCGAAATTACCATCGATCTCGATGAGAAAAACAATACCCTGACCATCATCGACACCGGCATCGGCATGAGCCGGAGTGAAATGGAACACAATCTGGGGACCATTGCCCATTCCGGTTCAAATACGTTTATGGCCGAGCTGGTCGAGGCGGCGAAAAAGGATGTCAGTCTTATCGGTCAATTCGGCGTCGGCTTCTATTCGGCTTTCATGGCCGGCAAGATTGTCAGAGTACAAAGCCGGTCGTGGGACAAAAGTGAAGGGCATGAGTGGGTGTCGGACGGCACCGGTTCCTTCACTATCACCGAGATGCCGGGCTTGCGCCGGGGCACCAAGGTAATTGTCGAACTGAAAGAGGAGGCCAAGGAGTATGTCCAGAAGTGGAAAATCAGTTCGGTCGTGAAACAGTATTCGGCCTTTGTCTCCTTCCCGATCAAACTTGACGGCGAAACCATCAATACCATCCAGGCGTTATGGACAAGGAACAAGAGCGATATCAAAGAAGAGGAGTATGTCGAGTTTTATAAGTTCATCGGCAATGCCGGCACCGAGCCGCTGTACCGGCTCCATTTTTCGGCCGATGCGCCGCTGGCCATCAATGCCCTGCTCTTTGTCCCGGCCGAAAACTTCGAGGTGTTCGGTTTCGGCAAGGTCGACCCCGGAGTCAATCTGTATTGCCAGAGAATCCTGATCGATCAGCATTCCAAAAACATCCTGCCGGATTGGCTGCGGTTTTTAAAAGGGGTGGTCGACAGCGAAGATCTGCCGCTCAATATTTCCCGGCAGGCGTTGCAGGATAATGCCCTGGTGGCAAAAATTCGCAAGGTGATCACCAAACGGTTTCTGAAATACCTGGACGAAGAGGCCAAGAGCGATCCCGAAAAGTACCTGAAGTTCTGGACGACATTCGGCATCTATATCAAGGAAGGGGTTACCTCCGACTATGAATTCCAGAAGGAGCTCGGTAAATTGCTGCGCTTCGAGTCTTCCAAATCGGCCGAGGGCAAACCGGTCGCCCTCGCCGATTATCTTCTCCGGATGGCTCCCGATCAGCAGGAAATCTATTATATAAATGGACCGAGCCGGGCGGCCGTCGAGGCTGGTCCCTATGTTGAGATGTTCCGCAAAAAAGATATCGAGATCATCTACACGATGGAACCCATTGACGACTTCGTCCTCAGCCATCTGGCCGAGTTTGAAGGGAAAAAACTGGTTTCCGCCGATCGGGCCGATCTCGCCGTCAAAGAAGAGGATGAGGCGAAAGAGGATGGCGGCGAGGGGGCTGAGAGCGGGAAACTGGATAAGGATGCCCTGGCGACGCTGACGGACTGGATGAAAAAGGTCCTGGAAACGCATGTTTCCGAAGTAGTGGTGTCCAAGCGGCTCGTCGATGCGCCGGCGATGATCGTCAACCCCGACGCGTTCATGACCTCGACGATGGAGCGGGTTCTTGCCGCCGGCAGGAAGGAAAAAGGCATCCCGGGCATGGGTGTAACGAAAAAGAAGCTGGAAATCAATCCCCGGAATCCATTGATCAAAAAGCTTGCCGAGCTTTTCCAGCGGGATGAGGATTTTGCCGCGGAAATCGCCAGGCAGATCCACGACAATGCCATGATCCAGGCCGGACTTGTGGTTGACCCCCTGGCGATGGTCGAGAGAAATTACCGGATTCTCAACCGGGTTGTGGGGGGCTGACGGATCCCCCCGCATAGGAGTATCATAAAGAATCCCCCCTGCAAGGGGGGAGAGTTATTCGTTGAAAATTTGCGACCCACAGGCTATAGAGTTGGAGATCAAATGAAATTCAATTGCTCGATGGAGAGGTGAATGGCTGCAAGAATTTGGACTTTTCTCCTGGCTCTGATGCTGGTTTTCGGCGTTACAGGATGTTACGTTAAACAGGTACGTCACCTTGCGTCGGATTCGGCTTTGCTCAAAGTCGGAGTATCCACCAGGGAAGAGGTAGTAATATTTCTTGGCGAGCCGGATGAGCAGCAGGAGGTCGGCAAGGGGGTGGAAAAATGGTTGTATCGGGATAAGGATGCGAGTTTTCTTGAGAAAACGCCACTAATCGGAAAACACATTGGTTCCCCGCAATACCATCAGGTGGTGGTGACGCTGCGCAATGGAATTGTCGCCGACTGTGTCTATTCCTCGACCGATGAGGATGATATGGATTGGGCGAACGATTATTCCTGGCAGAGAAACAGCAAGTGATGGATCCGTACGCAACCGGCCGGGTACGAATGGTTCAGGAGCAACTCCTGAGCCGGGACATCTTCGATAAACGAACCATCGAGGCGATGTCCGAAGTCCCCAGGCACCTGTTCGTCGACGATGCCATGCGGGGCCGGGCCTACGGCGATCATCCCCTGCCGATCGGGGCCGGACAGACCATTTCCCAGCCCTATATTGTGGCCTACATGACCCAGGCCCTCCAGTTGCAGGGGGATGAAAAAGTTCTCGAAATCGGTACCGGTTCCGGGTACCAGGCGGCAATTCTTTCCAGGATGTGCAATAAGGTCTATACCGTGGAACGGATCGGCTCCTTGCTGGCCGAAGCTCGGCGGATATTCGACAAGCTGCATTATTTCAATATCCGCTCCAAGCTCGATGACGGTACGCTGGGCTGGCCGGAATTCGGTCCGTACGATGCGATTATCGTAACCGCCGGCGGCCCCGCCATTCCCCGGCCCCTGATCGACCAGCTTGCCGATCCGGGCCGTTTGATTATTCCGGTCGGTGACCAGCAAGTTCAGGTGTTGCAGTTACTGGAAAAAAAAGACGGCGCGGTGGAGATTTCCAACCTTGCCGGAGTTCGATTTGTCGACCTGGTGGGAGAATATGGCTGGAATAAGTGAAGCGGCCGGCACGGGGAGGGGGCACTGTTTTTCATAGCCTTCATCGATACCTCATTCAACCTGTTGTCCATCGCCTTCGTGGTTCTTCCGGCGGGTGGTTTTCTCCTCGTCACATTTCTTTTCTCATCCCCCTTGGGGGGGTCAGGTTTTTTTTTGGCGCCGAATTTGCACGGTTCCCGCTTCAGGCAAACTTTTGCTTGAGTTTCGGCCGGACACTCTTTACATCTGCTGATGTGAAATTGTCTGAACAAAAACAGTTGGATGGTTATTCTGGTGCGAGGGAGAGCAGCAGATTTCGCCCCGGATGCGTAACGGGACTTACAGCGGCAATACGTTTTTGCAACACGGAACACGGAATACGGAATACGGAATACTCATACGGAATACTTGGCAATTGGAGGTCTGAGGTGGAAGAAATTCTGAAAAAGAGGCGGACTCTGCAGGAAACCATGAACTTCATGGCAGCCCTGTCGGCGGGTATTGAACCGATACTCGGACGAGGGGCCAACAGTATGACCATGTCGGCGGGCCGTAATCTCGGCCGGAAATTTTCTGCCGAGGCCAGGCGGACCGATGATCTTCTCGAGGCGGTCGGCGAGGTGCGAAATATCCTTGCCGCCAACAGCTGTCTGTGGGGCTTTGAACCCTTCAAGCCGAAGGGGCAACAGGACTATGTCACCCGTAACGACAAAGGCGAGCGGCAACTGCAGCTGGTCTTCCGGGACTGTATGATTCGCCAGGCCCTCCTGCGTTTCGGCCACCCGCAGCAGGGCTCGCTGTGTAATATGATGTATGGTTTCTTTGCCGGGGCCCTGGAGACGATCATGGGCAAGAAGGCGACCCTTACGATCAGGCATGCCGGAGAAAATGCCTGCCTGAAAGTACTGACCGTAGCAGAATAACGCCTTGGCAATCAAGGGCAATAAAGGGCAATACAGTAGAGGATGATATGAGCGGAACAAAGATTCGCCTGAATACCGAGTGGCTGTGCGATTGCGGCGGTTGCCATGTGGCCCTGGTCGATCTGCATGAAAAAATCCTGAAAGTTCTCGAATCGGTGGAAATCCTGAAGTGTCCGGTGTTGATGGACGAAAAGAATTATCCGGAAGCCGATATCGGTATTGTCACCGGGTCGATCCGGACCGAGCACGACCGGCATGCGGCTCTCGAGATGCGCAAAAAATGCCGCACCATCATCGCCTTCGGCACCTGTGCCGTATATGGCGGGCTGCACGGTGCAGGTCTTGCCCACACCCGGGAAGAGATCATGGATCACGTCTATCGCCTGAGTCCGACGACCAGGACCGATTTTCTGCCGAACAATTCGGTCAGCGGCCTTACGAAAATGGTGACCCCGATCGACGAGGTCATCGATGTCGATCTCTACCTGCCGGGCTGCCCGCCCCATCCCCATTTCATCTTCGCAGGGCTCAGCGCCCTGATCGAGCAGCGGACGCCAAAGGCGGGCAGGGAAAGTGTCTGCGCCGGCTGCCGGCGGACCATGGCCAAGACCGAAGTGGCAGCCATTCGGGAGATCACCGACGGGGTGCCGGACAAGGACACCTGCTTCTTGAGCCAGGGCTATATCTGCCAGGGGTCGGTCACCCTCGACCGCTGTCTGGCGCCTTGTCCCAATCACGGAATACCGTGCAGCGGCTGCGCCGGGCCCACCATGCAGGTGCTCACCGAGCCGAACAGGGATATTCGCACCGAGATCGGCGAGCGGATGTCGCGGTTGACCAAAATCGACTATGAGACGATAACGGGCCATCTGGAGAAATCGGCGAAGACGCAGTATGCCTATGCCATGGCAACCAGGATGATCGGCAATAAACCAACATTTCTCATCCGTAAATGGATAGCCGAAGGGGAGGCCCGCTAATGTCGAAAACGATTAAAATCGATCCGGTCACCAGAATTGAGGGGCATGCCCGAATCCTTCTCGATTGCGACGAAACCGGCAAGGTCGATGAGGCCTTCTTCTGTGTCAACGAATTGCGGGGCTTCGAGCGGATCCTGGTCGGCATGCAGGCCCATACCATGCCCCAGGTGACGGCCCGCATCTGCGGCGTCTGTCCGACCGCCCATCATCTGGTCGCGGCCAAGGCCCTCGACCTGGCGGCCGGGGTCGAGATTCCCGAGGCGGCCAGGCTGCTCAGGGAGTTCATGTATATGGGCCATATCATCCACTCCCACGCCTTATCCCTTTTTGTCCTGGCCGGTCCCGATCTGGTGTTCGGACTGCAGGGCAACAGTGCCACCCAGAATATCGTCGGCATGGTCGAAGCCGAACCGGAACTGACCAGGAAAGGCCTCCGCCTCCGCAGTCTCGGGCAGAAGATCAACGAGACCATCGGCGGCCGGGGGATTCACCCGGTTACCGCGGTGGTCGGGGGGATCTCCTTTTCCCTCAGCGATGGCCAGTTTCAAAAGCTAAAGGAGCTTACCGCCGAAGCCGTGGCGCTGGTCAAAGAACTCAGCGGCAGGGTTAAGGCTCTGCTCTTCAGACTGTTTGACGATAATCCGCAGCTGCTGGCCAACCTGAACGTGCCGACCTGGTACATGGGGACCGTGGCGGATGACGGCATGCTCAATTTCTATGACGGCCGTCTCAGGGTCATGGACGAGCAGGGGAAGATCAAAACCGAGTTTGCCGGCCGCGAGTATCGGGATTTCCTGGTTGAGCGGGCGGTGACCCATTCCTACGCCAAAGAGGTCTATATCGATTACGAAGGCGCCGAACATATGTACCGGGTCAGCACCCTGGCCCGGTTGAATGTGGCCGACGGCATCGCCACTCCCCTCGCCCAGGCCGAGTTCGAAGAATTTCGCAGGAATTTCGGCCGGCCCTGCCATAATGCGGTGATCCAGATGTATGCCAAACAGATCGAGCTGATCTATGCCTGCGAGCGGGCGGACCAGCTGATCAACAACAGTGGTCTGCGCGGTGACAACCGGGTGGCGGCAACGTTTGCCGGCGGCCGCGGCGTCGCCCATATCGAAGCGCCCCGGGGAACCCTGATCCATGACTACGAGATCGATGACAAGGGCATAGTCAGGGCGGCGAACATGATTATCGCCACCCAGCAGAATACCGCGGCGATAAATAAATCGATTAAAGAGGGTGCCAATGCCCTTTGTCAGGGTGTTGACGATGAGCGGATGCTGAACGGTCTGGAGTTTGTGGTGCGTTGCTACGATCCCTGCCTGGCCTGTTCGACCCATGCCATCGGACGAATGGCTCTTGCCGTGGAGTTTCGGCAAAACGGCAGGATAAAGAGAACACTACGGAGGGGTTGAGATGCTGGAGATGACGATTGATGAGAAGGCCTGCCGCGGTTGCCGGCTGTGTCTGGACATATGTCCGACGGAATGCTTCTCCTTTGATGCTGGGACCAAAAAGGCGAATGTGGCGATAGTGGAAAACTGCATCGGCTGTCTGAGCTGTGGTTATCTCTGCCCGTCCGGGGCGATAAGCCATCGTAACCACTATGCGGTCAAGAATTTTTATCGCAATATTGAATTCAGCAGGCGAATGGAGAAATTTCTATGAGCGGCAATACCGAACTGACGCTGTCCCCGGAGGATTATGACAAGGCCTTTACCGAGGTCTCGTTTCTCCTCGATATTTTTATCGAAACCATCGTCGCCTTTGTCGGCAAGTCGACTCCGTCGCTGGCTGTGGCGGTGGGCCGGAAAATGGCCGCCAGACTCCCCGTTCATATGGCCCGGCAAACCCCGGAGATGGCGCTCAGCGAGTTGATCCGGGTTCTGAAGATTCAACAGCTGGATATTGCCGGCCGGTTCGAGGGAGAGGAGGCCGTCCTGGCGCTGAATGGCTGTCCGATCGGCAGTGTCTGCCGGAACCGGAAGCTTGCGATCGGCGGTCAGGCCTGCCAGATGTTTCATTACTACATAGCCGGAATAATGGCCGAACTGTCCGGCTGTCCGGCCAGGCCGAAAACCATTGCGACCGGGGAGAACTGTACGTTCAGCCTGGCTTTCAGCGGTGTTCCCCCGCGGCCATGAACGGTGGAGTCCTGATCGTCTGTATTGGCAATGAGCTGGTGGCCGATGACGGCGTCGGGTGCGTGGTATACGAGCGGTTGCGGGAGTTGCCTCTGCCGGACCGTGTCCGCGTCGCCTTCCTCGGTTTAGGAGGCATCGACCTCCTCGAGGAAATCGATGGTGAAGAGTTGCTGGTGGTGGTTGACGGGGTGCAGTTGGGCGGCCCTGCCGGGACCATTCATCAGCTTGGCTGGGACCAGTTGCCGGCCATGCAGCCAAGGCCGGTCAGCGGCCACGGTATCGGCATTCGTGAGGCGATCGTTGTGGGGAAAAAACTCTATCCGGAGCGGGTGCCGAAAAAAATTTATCTGATCGGCATCGAGGGCAGCTGTTTCAACCAACTGGGGGTTGGGCTGTCGGGCGAGGTGGCGAGGGCGGTCCCCGAGGCGGTAACGGTAATTCTTTCTCTTTTGGGTTTAGAGCGTGAGGAGGAGACGATGAGTGAAGATCGAAAAGTTTTTGCGGAGATTGAAGCCTTTCTCGCCGGCTGGCAAGGTGATGGCCGGTCGATGCGGAGCGTGTTTCAACACCTGTTGGGCGAGCTGTCGGCAATGGCCGGGGTGCGGCTGCAGTTTGTCGGACGGCCGGGGGTGAGCTATTCTTTGCGGCCCAGGCATGTCAACCAGATCGGCCGGGAGCTCTTTGCCATGATCGATGTGATTGACGACGACCCGCATGCGAGGTGGTTGTCGGTCTGTTTCTACGAAGATATGATTACCGACCCTGACGGCAGAGGCGAGAGCATTCCCGGCGGTCTGGCCGGCGCCGACGGCTACTGCTTCGACATGAATGAATACGATCAGGGCATGGTTGACTACCTGGTCTCCCGGTTGCAGGAAGCTGCGGTGACGGCGGCAAGATAGCAAGGGTTTTAGCCTCCCCTCCCTTGACGGGAGGGGATTGATGGGA
>CAYTVF010000156.1:9340-10200 GCA_964441345.1 uncultured Desulfopila sp.
TGTCCCCCTCCCGCAAGGGGAGGGGGGACTTTGTCCATAGAGCTGAATGGATACGATATTTTCAGCTTCATCTTTATCTTTATCCCTCCTCTGCCCCCCCCTTCCCGTTCCACTTTTTACAAAATATCCCGCAAGAGGAAAACTTTCCCGTCAACCCGGCGCCTTTGCCCGTCCGTCCACGGAGCGAGGGAGCCTCGTCTCGCCGTTTTGAAACAGCTCCAGACATAGTATTTTTTATAGTGCAAAATATGCGTGGAGTGCAATGCATTGGTAGCACCTTCTGGCCAAATCGTGAAAAATCGTTCAAGAATGTGAAACGATAGGGACAAGGAAGGGCACCATCGCAACCCATGAAAAACGACCGGCAGCCGCCTGCGTGGTTTGTCTGTTCATGGGCCTGCCGGGGATCTTTCCGGCCAGCTGCAAAAAACCTTCGCAAAAGTTGCTAGGAGGGGCGTCTTCCGGCTTTTCATTTTATTCGCAGTATGGTACTACATAGTGCAATACTACACCGTGAGAGGAGGTAGCGAAATGGACTTGTTCCAAATGTGCAAAAATTGCGGCAAGTAAGCTCTTGTGGCGGTCGATGGCGGAGCTGAATGCCGATTTTTGCGGGCACCCTCTCTCCTGAATAATCAAACAGCACGACATGGACCGGAACCGGATAGCTGTTCATGTCGGATGGATGCCTGTCGCCCACAAGCGTGACGGGTGAACCTAATGAGCGAGAGAATAAAATGAATGAAGCGTTGATTCTGGAGAAGCTGGACAGGCTCTCGGATGAAGTCAGGTCATTGAAGTCGGACGTGCTTCAGGAGCTGAAACAGGAGCTTGAACCGATTCTCAAACAGGCCCAGCCC
>CAYTVF010000157.1:0-10130 GCA_964441345.1 uncultured Desulfopila sp.
ATCTGGACCCCGGCTTTCGCCGGGGTGACGGTGCAAGCGACCATTTCAACCATAGGTATATGACATTGATGTGCACGCATCATCTCGCCATGCTTTTTTACACCAATGCGGCAAGACTGTCCAGAGAAGCGCACGATAATGGTTACAGTATCGGATACCTCCCGGAACAATTTGAAGAAATTGAAAGCAAAGAGCAAGTGTGTTAGGCTTTTCTTCAGACAATTTGGTATGCATGTAACTCCAGGTCGTGATGATCTTCGAACCGTTCCCTCGACAACCACGGTCGGAACGAAACATTCCTGCTCACTGCAAAGGATTACGGCATGAAAAGTTTTTCCGCTGGCGATCGGACTCGTGACGGACGCAATTATCTCCGGCAGAAATATATCCTGAAAGCCGTCCTTGGCTATGCGATTTTCTCGCTGGTATGGATCTTTCTGTCCGACATGCTGCTGTCGGCCTTTGTCGATGTCCATTCGATCCAGTGGCTCTCGACCGCCAAGTGGTTTCTCTATGTGCTGGTCACCGCCCTCATGCTGTTTCTGATGATGCGGGGGATTCCCGACGAAGCTCCGGGGGAAATTCCAACCGCTCTTCTCAGTTCGGTTTTTGCCGGATCCGGCAATCTGCACCGTTTCATGTATGTTTTTGCGGTGCTGGTCAGCCTGGCCATGCTGCTGGTCCGCTCGCTGATCGCGATTCCGTACAGTGAGCGGCCGATGCTGATACTGTTCATGTTTCCGATAATCCTGAGCGCCGTGGTCGGCGGACTCGGTCCGGGGCTGGTGGCTACCGCGCTTACCGCCCTCTGGGTGAGTTATTATGTATTGCTGCCTGCTCGGAGTATCTTTGCTGCAGGCTCATATGATCTCTTGCAATTGTTTTTTTTGATCGGCAATCGGGTGACATTTATGAATTCCGAGGCGCTGCGTTTGACCGGCTGGAGTCGTCAGGATGCCCTCGGCCAGCCGCTTGCCGAAGTTTTTCAGGATACCGACGAACAGGCCCGGCCGGATGAGGAGAGCCGGCTTGCCAACGATACTGTTACCGGCAGCGGGATCGGCGGCTACCGCCAGAGTATGTTGCGGTCGCGCGACGGCCGGGATATTCCGATCATTAAAAGCAGAGCCAGGATCCGCCTGGAAGACGGGACCCCGCTGGGTGAGGTGCTGGTGGTTCGCGACGATACCGCCAGGCGGCGGGCCGAGGAGGCGAACAGGAAACTGGAAAATCAGCTGATCCAGGCCCAGAAGATGGAGGCGGTGGGTCGTCTTGCCGGTGGCGTGGCCCACGATTTCAATAATATGCTGAGTGTGATTCTCGGCCATGCGGAGATCGCCCTGACCCAGACCCTCCAGGAAGACTCACGGTATGAAGATCTGCAGGAGATCCTTAAGGCTGCCGCCCGCTCGGCAAGCCTCCCCGCCAACTCCTGGCCTTTGCCCGGAAACAGACGGTCAGCCCGAAGGTGCTCGATCTCAACGAGACGGTGGTCAGCATGCTGAAGATGCTGAGGCGCTTGATCGGTGAAGATATCGACCTGCTCTGGCTGCCCGGCCATGAGCTCCACCATGTCAAAATCGATCCCTCGCAGATCGATCAGATGCTTGCCAATCTGGCGGTCAACGCCCGCGACGCCATCGGCGGGGTCGGCAGGGTCACCATCGCCACCGCCAATATCAGCTTCACCGAGGAGGAATGCCGGAATCGACAGCCGGTTGTGCCAGGCGACTATGTGGTATTAACGGTGAGCGATACCGGCGCCGGAATGAGCTGGGAAGTTCTCGAACATATCTTCGAGCCATTCTATACCACCAAGGATGTCGGCAAAGGAACCGGACTGGGACTGTCCACGGTATTCGGCATTGTCAAACAGAATAACGGTTTTATCGAAGCTAGCAGTGAAGCCGGCGCGGGCACGGTCTTCAGAATCTATCTGCCGACATGCACGGCCGAGACCGTGGCCCAGCGGGATGGGAGGGAGCCGAAAAAACCTCCGCGGGGCGATGAGACCGTGCTGATCGTCGAGGATGAGCCGGCCATCCTCAGACTCGGCAGCACCATTCTCCAGCGCCTGGGTTATACCGTGCTCACGGCGGCCACGCCCAATGCGGCGTTTCAGGTGGTTGTCGACCATAAGGATGCCATTCAGCTGCTGATCACCGATGTGGTCATGCCGGAAATGAATGGACGGGACCTGCTCGATTGGCTGGGCACGATCAAGCCTGGCTTGAAGTGTCTGTTTATGTCGGGGTATACCGCCGATGCCATCGCCCATCACGGAGTTCTCGACGAGGGCGTGCGTTTCCTGCAGAAACCCTTTTCAGTCCTGGAACTGGCCACCCAGGTGCGGCGGGCGATCGACGAGCCATAAGCCATTACAGCAGGAGGAATTCCTTGAATTCCCCGCGCATGCAGTGGTTGGAGGCCATGGAGGAGGAATAGGCCCCGGCGTTTATCAAGGTCAGGCACTCCCCTTCGGCCAGCGGCGGCATCGCGATCCCGGCATACCAGACATCAAGGGCTTCGTTGATATTGCCGACAATGGTCACTTTTCTGCTTTCTCCCGGCTGACGCAGGGCTGCGACCGGATGGAACGGCAGACCGTAATTGGCCGGTTCGAGGGCGATATTGAAACCCGCATCGACCCCGACGAAGACGGTTTCCATTTTTTGTTCCACGGTATTGACGGTCAGCAGCAGCAGACCGGTATCCTTGGCGAGAAAATCGCCCGGCTCGATTTCGATCGACTGCGGCCGATTGCGGAAGTGTCCGGCCAGGATTGCGGCCCAGCGGTCGAGGTCGAGGGGTTTGTCCAGGGCGGTGTGGGGAACTCCCAGCCCGCCGCCGACATTGACCACCTTGACCGAATCGAGCTGGTCGACAAACCATAAACAGTTCTCGACAATGGCATCCCATATCTCCAGCTGCGGGGTCAGATAGCCGCAACCGGTATGGAAATGGATCTTTTCGATTGTCAGGTTGTAGCTCCTGGCAACGGCCAGAGCCTCGCCGAACTGCTCACGGTAGATGCCGAACTTGGTGGTATTCACCCCGCTGTACTGGAGCTTTTCGTTCTGGGCCCGGCTGATCCCCATGGCCGGATTGACCCGGATGCCGATGGTCCGGCCGGGTCCCAGTTCGCCCCAGCGCCGGATGGTGCTGATGGAATCGCAGTTCATCGACAAGCCTTTGATCCGCGACAGCCGTTCGAGGTCGCGGTTCGACAGGCTGGTGGCGGTAAAGGAGATGTCCTCGGCGGAAAATCCGCAGCCGATGGCGTGTTCCACCTCGTTCGGCGAGCAGGTATCGATGCCAACCAGCTCAGTCTTCCGCAAATGGGTGAGGAGCGGGGCGAAGCGATTGGCCTTCATCGCATATTTGATGCGATACCTGTCGCCGAGCCCGGCCCGATCGAGGGCCGACCGCAGCCGTTCGACGTTGGCGGTCAGACGCCGGCCATCATAAAAGAAGGCCGGCGTGCCAAACTGCCGGGCAAGATCGTCGACCTGCCGGCCGGCGAATATCAGAGCTCCGTCCCGGTAATGGAGATCCTTTCTTTCCCACCACTCCGTCATATGCTCTGGCACTCGTCAAATTGATTCTCCGGCAGCCGGAAACCATTCGGCAGCACGGCATCGGCGTACGGCAGTTCTTTTCTGCCGGTGATCCAGCCCCGGCAGTTTTCGGCGCCGCAGCTGCAGGGGAACTGCTTGAAGAGGACATCCTCGGTCTGAGCGTAATCCATCATCAAATATTCCATCGGGTTGATATCTCTGGTCGCGTATACCCGCAGGTTTTTCATGTCCAGATCAACGTTGGGGGCGCATGAATGGAGGAAGTAGCCGGAGAAATAGATATCGTACAGATGCACGCCAGGCTCGATCTGGAGACTGTGCTGGCGAATATCGGTAATGATATCGCCGGCCAAGGCGCAAATCAGATCACCCTTGGCAAAGGCCTTGTAGGTCATCACGCCCATGCCGCTGACATGATTTTTCAACACAACCCGGAAGTCTTTTTTATTGGGAAATAATGGATTATTCCCAAAGTGAGGTGGATACATGCTTTTAATTTCCTATCAAATGAGAAGGGGGGGAGGGACTGCTAAAAAGAACAACAAAATTTAAGACCAAAATTTCGCGATGATTACACCTTTTCGGAGGGATTATCAATAATTTTTTTGCAGGGCGGAACTGGTGGTTCTGAAAGGGAAATTGAGTATGTATTTATGGATAGTTAGGTAGAAAAATTAAAAAATATCGTCTCCTCACGTCTCTGCTCAAGTTGGTTTCTCAAAACGGCCGATCACTTCCTGCTGCTGCATCGCTTGCCGGAAAAGCTCTTCCACCTGTGCCATATCGGCTTCCCTGGCCGCGGTTTCCATCTCGGCCATCGTCCGGTGCAGCGCGTGGGCGCAGACATTGCCGGAGGTCCCTTTCATCTTATGGGCCTGGTGCTGTATTGCCTGCACATTTCCTTGTTGTACCGCCCGGGCCAGGATTTCGAGCTGGACCGGCAGATCCGCCCGAAAGGAGGAATAGATTTTTTCCGCCAGCAACTCATCGCCCATAAGTCGAGCGACGAACGCGGGGAAATCCACCGGCGGATGCGGGTTGGGGCGGGCAGCCCTACTCTCCGGCGGAGCATCTGGCGGAACCTCGGGCGGATTTTTTGTTTTCGGGTTCGGGGGCGACAAGAGCGTTTCAAGACTGGCTTCCAGCTGGATCGTGTCGATCGGTTTGGTGATATATCCGTTCATGCCGCAGGCAAGATACCGCTCTCTGTCGCCTTTCATGGCGTGAGCGGTGAGGGCGACGATCGGGGTGGCGGGATCCAGGGCTCCCGATTTTCCCGAACGGATCATTTTGGTTGCCTCGATCCCGTCGAGCTCCGGCATCTGGATGTCCATCAGCACCAACCGGTATCGGGTCTTCTGCAATGCGTCGACGGCCCCGCGGCCGGTGCCGACGATATCGAGGCGGTGATACCCGAGCTTTGCCATGATCCCGGCAACCACCTGTTGATTGATAATGTTATCTTCGGCCAGGAGAATATGCTCGGTGCGCTTATCGCGGTCCCGGCAAACCCCAGCCGCGGGAAAAGGCGGCTTGGCGCTGCCTGCGGGGGACCCGGCCACAAGGATGTTGACGGTGTTGAGCAGGTCGAAATGTTTGACGGGCTTTTTTAAACAGGCAGTAAATCCGGACGGGCTATGCAGGTCGTTTGCGGCCATATTGGCGAACGGAGTCATGAGCACTGTTTTCAGCTCCGGATAGAATCGATTCGTCAGTATCTCCCGGCCCAGCATCGTGCCGTCCATGCCGTTCATAAGTTGATCGATGAAGGCTAAGTCGACGGGAAGCGCCTGACTGGAAGAGGAGAAATCACGCAGCCGGTCCAGCGCCTGGGCGCCGCTTGCGGCCTCGGACACCCGTGCTCCCCAATATTCAAGCCGGCTGGCCAGATTATGCCGACATGTGTCGTTGTCATCGACCACCAGCACGTGCAAGCCGTCCAGTTTTTTCGTGAGCTGCACTTCCGGTTCAGGGTCGGCCTGTTTCCGCAGCCGCGCAGTAAACCAGAAAAGAGAACCTCCCGCGCCGTTGCTGCTCATGCCGATATCCCCTTCCATGAGCTCGGCCAGGGCCTTGGAAATTGCGAGACCGAGGCCGGTGCCGCCATATTTGCGGGTTGTGGTGCTGTCGGCCTGGGTAAAGCAGTCAAAGAGCAACCCCTGTTTTTCCGGGGGAATGCCGATGCCGGTATCCTGAACGGCAAAGCGCAGCAGGACATCTCCCTCTGACTCCATTTCGCTGGCGACGGAGATGCATATTTCACCCTGGTGGGTGAATTTCAGGGCATTGCCGGTGAGATTGAGCAGGATCTGGCGCAACCGGCCGGGGTCGCCGGAAAGCTGGGTCGGGTTGTGCGGGGCGATGGCGCAGATCAGTTCGAGATTTTTCTCGTTCACGTTGAGGCTCACCATGTCGATGATACTGTCGAGGAGTTCATGCAGGTTGAAAGGAATGTTTTCGAGTTCCAGCTTCCCTGCTTCGATTTTGGAAAAATCGAGAATATCGTCGATTACGGCAAGAAGCGACCGGCTGCTGTTTTGCAGGATTTCCACATACTGTTTTTGCGGCTCGTTCAGCGGGGTATTGGCAAGCAGGGCGGATATGCCGATGACGCCGTTCATCGGCGTGCGGATTTCATGGCTCATGTTGGCCAGAAACTCGCTTTTCGCCCTGTTGGCGCTTTCGGCCTGTTCTTTTGCCAGAGTGAGCTCCTCCGTACGTTCATGGACCAGTTCCTCAAGGTTGTCCCGGTGTTTTTCCAGCTCCGACTGATTTTTATGGAGATTGGTGGACATGTCGTTAAAGGCCTTGCCCATCTCCCCGATTTCATCGCTTCTGGGCAGCGTGACAGTTGTGCCGAGGGAGCCGTTTTCGACCTGGCGCATGGCATCCCTGAGAACGGTCAGCGGTTTGATGATCGAGCGAAAGAGAAAGATATTGAGGAGAAGGAGAAGGAGCATCGAGGTGGTCAGGATGGCGAGGACGAAAAAGATGAGAATACGCCTGTTCTCGGCGATGATTTTCTCGAAATCGTAAGAGATGGCGACAAAGCCGAGATTTTCACCGATCACCTCGATGCTGCTGACGTACAGTCCGGTAAGTTTGCCGTTTTGCTTAAACTGCCGGAAATCGTATCCGCCGCTTACGGGCGGCTTCCGCCGATCGAAAGGCTGATCGTTGTCATGGCCGGAACAGAACTTCCGTGTTCCTTCCGCCGATGGGTAAAGGCAGGCGAGGGTGATGTCTTCAACGGCCTCCTGCATGTCCTTGAGGGATGACTGCAGGGCCCGTTCCTGGCCGGCAAAAAGTTCATTCGCCAGATCGTCCCGCTTCTGTTTGAAAAGGGTGTCGAGGAGGAGTTCGATCCTTGCCGTCTGCCCTTTCAGCCTTCTTTGCTCGATAGGGTACTGCAGGACAATGCCGCCGAAGGTGACGAGCAGTACCGTGACAATGGTGGCCAGGTTGATTTTTGCGGGCAGGCTGTTGAGTTTCATGCGGGATACCTGCCTGGCGTTATGGGGAAAAATCAATGCATTTCAGGAAATGGGGCACGCCTTCACGGATTTCGGCAATACACGCCTGTTTGGCGGCATCGCCCTGCCGGTTGAAGGAGATATCTCCGGTAACGCCCTGAAAGCCCCGCAGGCTGAGGAGGCTGTCGCGGATCTTGTCTTTGTCCGGCGATCCGGCCTTGGCGATTGCCGCGGCCAGGACGTGCACGGCATCGTAGGCCAGCGCGGTCGCCGCGAGCAGCTCTCCCTCTCCCGCAAATTTTTCGATAAATGCTTGGGATCGGGGGTTGGTGCCGGTCGGCAGCCAGTGATTGATGAAATATCCGCGTCTGATTTTATTGCCTCCCGAGGTGAAGAAACTTTTGGCCTCCCAGCCGTCGCTGCCGATGGGGATAGCCTTATGGCCGGCTTCCTGCAGACCGGCGGCAATGTAGCCGCTTTCATCGTAGCCGGAAAGAAAGACGACATCGGCATTGTGGTCAAGGGTTTCCCGGATTGCCGGGCGGAAGTCGGCCTGGCCGGTTTTGTATTCGATTTCCTTGACTACCGTACCGCCGAGCGAGGCGAAGGTCCGGCTGAAGACGTTTGCGATGTACATGCTGAAATCACTGGCAATATCGATAAAGATCACGGCCCGTCTGGCACCCAGGTCGTTGAAGGCGAAATGGGCGAGAGTGGCGCCCTGGAAATCGTCATTGTAGCAGACCCGGAAGATAAAAACGCCGATGGCGGTGAGGGACGGAATCGTCGAAATCGGTGAGATCATCGGGATGCGATGCAGCTCGGCAACCTTGGCCACGGCCAGGGAATGCGAACTCCAGGAGGCGCCGATGATGGCGGTCACACCCGCCGCGGCGGCCCGTTCGGCCGCCAGATGGGAGCCGATGGGGGTGCTTTCGTTGTCGAACATGAGCAGTTCGATGCTCTCGCCGAGTACGCCTCCCTGTTCATTGATCTCCCGTACTGCCAGTTGGGTGCCGAGGACAACCGCTTTGTTGGAATTGACGGCTTTGCCGGTGAGGGCAAAAATCGCCGCGACCTTGACCGGTTCGGCAAGAGCGGGCACGGAGACCGGACAGAGCAGGGCGATCAGGCAGAGACAGGAGCACACTCGCTGTGACATTCGGCTGAACATGGTCATACCATTTTCTGAGTCCCTAAGGTTGTATCGCCTGCTTGAATACCCGTTTGCCATCTTTGAATTCGATAATGATGATGGCCTTGTCGAGGGGGTCGCCGTTTTCATCAAAAGTGATTGAGCCGGTTGCCCCTTGAAAATCCCTGGTTGCCGCCAGGGCGTCGCGGATTGCCCGATGATCGGTGGTGCCGGCGCGGGTGATGGCATCGGCGAGGATCATCAGCGCATCGTAGGCCAGCGGGCTGCTGTTGTTGGCAATCTCGCGGTTGTAGGTGGCCGTGAACAACTTCTTCATCTGGTCGCTTGCCGGGAAAGGGACTTCCGGATGCCAGGGGGCCGACTGGAAACTGCCGTCCACGCTTACGCCGGCGTAGTTCTCGATCTCGTCCCAGGCGTCCCCGCCGAGGAAGGTCGCGGTGATCCCCATTTTTACCGCCTGCTTGATGAACAGGCCGCTGTCCCTGGTATATCCGGGCAGGTAGACCACGTCGGGCATCCGGGCCCGGATCTTGGCGACGATTGCGGAAAAGTCGGTGGCATTGCCGCGGTAGCCGATTTCTTCCTGGATCTGCCCCCCTGCTTTCTCGAAGGCCCGGCTGAAAAACTGGCCGAGCATGGTGCTGTAGTCCTCATCGATATTGGTGAGGACCACGGCGGTTTTGGCATGGAGGTTGTCACGGGCGAATTTAGCCATGGCTAGGCCCTGGAAAGAATCGATGAAACAGGCCCGGAAGATGAAATTCCTCCCCTTGGTTACCTCGGGGTTGGTCGAGCCCGGGCTGATCATCGGAATGCCGGCCTCCTGGAGGATCGGCGCCATGGCCAGGGAATGGGAGCTCCAGTGGGCGCCGATGACCGCGGTAACGTCCTGTTCGACGCTTTGCCGGGCGGCCACCGCCGAACCTATCGGCGTGCTGAGATTGTCGAAGAGGATAAGATCTACCCGTTTGCCGAGCAGTCCTCCCCGGTCGTTGATGTGCTTGACCGCCAGCCTGGTCATTTCGATAAGCGGCTGGTTATGGGGGGCGGCGATCCCCGATTCCGAGAAAATGGCTGCTATTTTGATTGGTCCATCATCCTCGGCGGGAGGATTGCCGTCAGCCGGCACCGGCAGGAAAACGAATGTCGGGAGCAGGCACAGCAGCCAAAGAGACCGTAGTCGCAGGTAATAAAAAGGTCGGCGAGAAGAGCGGAGCCTGTTTCCGAAGTTTGCCATAGTTGAAGGTCCTTTTGAAATGTGCGGCAACCCGCCGGACAGCAACTGGGGATAACGGTCCGGGTGCAGTCGTGGATACGGCTGCGACTATTTCATCAATCTATGTATCATTATGCCTAGAATGAAAAGAAAAGAAAAGAACTGCTTGCCGATCGGGGGTGAAAACAAAATACGCGGAACTCCTGAGAGGGTGCCGGCCGCCGGATAGAGGGATTCACCTTGCCCCTCCCGACCGGCAGAAAAAGTGCTTACCGTTGTAACGAAAACGGTTGCCGCCCCGAGGCGGGAATCGGTGCGCGAGTTCCTCTGCAGTATGAAAATATCGTGAAAGGGTCCGGGAACATAAATGAGTGGTTGAGTGCTGTTGCGCTGACTCTGTGTCTGCACGTATTGGCCATGATGGTGCCTTTCCTGCCGCCGGGGAATTATTTCGTCCCTTTTCTGGCCGGGTCCTCCGGCATGACGCAAACGCAGGGCGCCATTCCGGCCGAGGGGAGTAAAACCAAAACTAAAACTAAAACACAAACCATCGCCGCCGCGGCAAGCCCCACGTCTTTTCAGGACAAACGACCGGATGCTCGCCTGCCGGCGATTCCTTACCGGCCTCCGGGCCGGATGATAACATCCGACCGGGAGGAGCCCATCGGCCCCGCCGCGTCGCCGCCGACCCCGGTTCGGCCGCCCGC
>CAYTVF010000158.1:0-10121 GCA_964441345.1 uncultured Desulfopila sp.
CCCCAACTCAAACATGGCCCGTAACATGGGCGTATGTGTGGGTAATTGTCAGCGCCAGGGGAGGGGGGTGGAACTTTGTCGATAGTGCAGAATGGACACAAAAATTCTTCTTGCACCCGGTCGGTGCATCATGGTAACTTCCGGTCTTTTTTCAACCTGCGAAGACCAATGATACATCTCAACAATATCCAGAAACAGCACGGCACCCGGATACTCCTCCAGAACGCCAGCCTGCAGATCCTCCCCGCCACCCGCACCGGCCTGGTCGGCCCGAACGGCGCGGGCAAGACCACCATCTTCCGGCTCATCACCAGCGAGGAAGAGCCGGACAAGGGCGAAATCAGCTGCTCGAAAAAAACCGTGATCGGCTATTTTTCCCAGGATGTCGGGGAAATGGCCGGGCGCTCGGTGCTCACCGAGGTCATGTCGGCGGCCGGCGATATCGTCGCCCTCGGCGTCTCGATCGGGGAAATGGAAGCAGCCATGTCCGAACCCATGGAAGATGAGGCAATGGCTGCCCTGCTTGAACGATACGGCGAAAGCGTCGAGATCTTCGAACAGCGCGGCGGCTACGATCTCGAACCGCGGGCCCGGGCGATTCTCACCGGCCTCGGCGTCTCGCCCCTCGACTTCGCCACCCCGGTCGAGGCCTTCAGCGGCGGCTGGAAGATGCGCGTCGCCCTGGCCAAAATCCTCACCATCAACCCCGACGTCCTGCTGCTCGACGAACCGACCAACCACCTCGATATCGAATCGATCCTCTGGCTGGAGGAATGGCTCCGCACCGAATTCAAAGGCGCCCTGCTCATGACCTGCCACGATCGGGAATTCATGAACAAAATCGTGACGAGGATCATCGAGGTGGCAAACGGCACCACCACGACCTACAGCGGCAACTTCGATTTCTATCTGCAGGAGCGGGAAATCAGGCGCCAGCAGCTGCAGGCGAGCTTCAAAAGGCAGCAGGAGATGCTTGCCAAAGAGGAAGAGTTCATCGCCCGCTTTGCCGCCCGGGCCTCCCACGCCTCCCAGGTCCAGTCGCGGGTCAAGAAGATCGACAAGATCGAGCGCATCGTCCTGCCGCCCGAACAGAAAACCATCCGGTTCGATTTCCCCGTGCCGCCGCGCAGCGGTGACGACGTCCTGCACCTGAAAAACCTCGGCAAAACCTGGACCGGCCACGACGGCCGGATCATCCCGGTCTTCCATGGCCTCACCGGCACCGTGCGCCGGCTGGAAAAGATCGCCATGGTCGGTGTCAACGGCGCCGGTAAATCGACGCTGTTAAAAGTCATCACCGGCGCGACCGAAGCGAGCGAGGGCGAGGTCGCCCAGGGCACCGGCGTCACCACCGGCTATTTCAGCCAGCATGCCATGGATCAACTGTTCCCCGAGCAGACCGTTTTCCAGGCGGTGCAGGAGGCGATGCCGATGGAGAATATCGGGGCGATCCGCAACCTGTGCGGCGCCTTCCTCTTTTCCGGCGACGATGTCGATAAACGCATCGCCAACCTGTCCGGCGGGGAGAAGAGCCGGATCATCCTCGCCAGGCTCCTCGGCCAGCCGCTTAACTTCCTGGTCCTCGACGAACCGACCAACCATCTCGACATCCAGTCGCGCGAGGTGCTCCTCGCCGCTTTGCAAAAATTCGAGGGGACGGTCATCCTGGTCAGCCACGACCGCCATTTCCTCCGCTCTCTGGTCACCAGGGTAATGGAAATCGACCACGGCAAGATGCGCATCTACGACGGCGACTACGACTATTATCTGCGCCAGGTGAAGGAGCGGTTGGGGTGATTATTGAACTGATCTGATTGGAGGTAGGGTGCACTTCGTGCACCACCATTGGTGCACGAAGTGCACCCTACTTTTCTTGATCCGCCATTTTCTTTCGATATGCTTCGGTAATGACGCCCACGATCTGATCCAGATCGACGGGCTTGACCAGGTAATCGAAGGCACCCAGCTGCATGCAGGCGATGCCGATATCGAAGGAACCGTTGCCGGTCAGCAGGATCACCTCGATGCTCCGGTCAAGGGCTTTGACCTGTGCAAGGACATCCAGACCGCTCATATCGGGCATCTGCAGGTCAAGGATGATCACGTCGGGATGAAATCGCGGAACAAGCGCCAAGGCTTCTTCTCCCGAACAGACACTCCCGGCTTCAAACTTGCGCAGGCTCAGATGATCCGCCAGGGCCGAGGCAAATACCGACTCATTATCCACGACCAGGACTTTGATTTTTCGCGTCTTAGCCAAGCGGATTGCCTCGGTTGGATTTTTCAGGGGATATCAGCGGTGACTGGAACTGAATCAGGTCACCGCTGAAATTTTAACTGGGTATCATTTCGCCAGCAGAATCGGCAGGCCCATGATCGGCCAGACAACCGTCACCATCAGCCAGACAGCAACCATCAGCACAACACTCGCCATGATACCGTAGCGGAAGAACTCACCGGCGGTAAACTGCTTGGAACCGTAAGCAATGGCGTTCGGCGCCGCACCGATCAACAGGAAGAAAGGCATACCGGCAGTCGCTAAAGAGGCGAAGAAAATAACCTCGCCGGCCACGCCCAGATAAGGGGCGATAACCAGGGCCACCGGCAGGGAGATGGCGATGGCGGCCACGTTCATGATGAAGTTGGTCATGACCAGGACGAAGAAGGCGATCCCCAGAATAAACACCACCCCGGAGGCTTCCTTGAAAAGGGCCAGCCAATTGACCGCCAGCCACTCGGCCGCATGGGTCTGCCAGAGGCAGAAACCGATCGACATCGCTCCACCGAAGAGCAGGATGATATTCCAGGGGATATCTTCCAGGTCCTCGACCTTCAGGATATTCAGGACAAAGAACAGCAGGGTGGAGGACAACAGAATCGCGGTCTTATCGATGGTCTTCAGGGCCGGAACCCAGTTTTTCGCAGCAATAATGATGATGACGGAGAGAACGATGACAAGGGTCATAATCTCATTCCTGCTCCAGCCGCCCAGTTCGGTGTACATCCGTTTTGCTCTTTCCTTAAGACCTGGGATAACTGCCTTTTCCGGCTTGCATAAGATCATAATCATCCCCCAGATCAGGCCAACCATTATCCAGCCCAGCGGGAACAGATAATAGGTCAGTTCGAAGAAACTGATCTCCTTGCCGGTCATCTCCTTGAAGAAGGCGATGGCAACGGCGGCCCGGGCCGAACCGAGCAGGGTGATGATACTGCCGGCACCGGCGACATAGGCCATACCGATAAAGAGACCTTTGCCGAACTTGGTCGGTTTGTCGTCGTCGGAGTAAAGAGCATTGATCGCCATGAGCAACGGGAACATGGTGGCCGCCACCGCGGTATGGGCCATCAGATGGGTCAGCGCTACGGTCATGACAAAACAACCGAGATAGATCATGCTGGTCCGCTCGCCAACGATGGAGAGCATCTTGTAGGCCATCCTCTTGGTCAGGCCGCTCTTGGTGAAGACCAGGCCAATGACGATCGAGCCGAAGATGAAAAGGACCGAAGGGTCCATGAAATCCTTAAATGCCACCTCGGGTTTTCGGATAAGAAACATCGCCTGGATCACGCCGATGGCGATACCGGTGACGCCGATCGGCAGAACCTCGAAGATCCACCAGGTGGCGGCGAGAGCAAAAAGCGCCAGAGCCCCTTTACCCTCCACGCTCAGGGTAAAGTGTTTACCCATCGGATCGATGGCATCCGGCCAGGGCGGGGCATAATAGATGATACTGAACAGGACTACTCCCAGAACGAGGAAAAACACCCGTTTCCAGTCAAACGGGGCTTTCACCTCCGCTGCTTCGACATATGTAGATGACATGTTATCCATCCTCTTACTATTTGGAATTCATTGAGATAAGTTTATCGCCGAGAGCCCCGAAGACCTCGGCAAGCTTGACCACGCCGACCAGTTTGCCGTTTTCCTCTACCGGCAATACCGTTTCTTTCTTGATGACCATGATCGACATGGCATGGATAAGATCGGTCGATGCAGGCAGCACCTGAATGCCCTTCTCGATGACTTTGGCCAGCGAGGCGTTAAGATGATTGACGCCTTCCCTGATCAGAACTCCGTTCAACAGGGTTGAAAGGTCACTGTATTCGGCTGTTTTTCCTTCAAAACTTTTGATGTTGACAGTATCGAGCAGGCTCGAAAAAAGCACTCGCAGGATACCTTGCTGAGTGACCCGGCCGATAAGCCCGCCTTTGTCGTCCACCACCATCAACTCGCTGAAGCCGCAGGGGCCGGTACTGCCGATGGGGCAGAACGACCGCAGCTGCTGGATTGCCTCCTGGACCGTTCCGCTTTCCTTCATGCAGGGAAAAGCGGAAAGGGGGAGCATGATGTCCCGTACCGTCTGATTTTCAGTACTCACAAGTTATCTCCTTCTTAAAAAGAATTGCCTAATGGATATATTAACAATGGTCCCAGTTCGCATTTCTACCAGCCTTTGGTGTGCAGGATCTTCTCGATCTCCTTGACGCTCTTCGACTGAAGGACCAGCATCCTCTTGTCCTTGGCCTCGCTGATCTTGTCCATCAGCTCGGAGATATCGACCGGTTTCTGGAGGAAATCCTCCGCCCCGAGCTTCATGGCCTCGATGCTTGTCCTGATCGAACCCTGGCCGGTAAGCATGATGATTTCGACATCGGGCTGCTTGGCCTTGATCCTCTTCAGGGTCTCAAGTCCGTCAATCCCCGGCATCGACAGATCGAGAATGATCAGATCGAACCCCTCACCCTCAGCCTTGGCCACAGCATCCTCGCCGCTGGTGGCGGTATCGACCTTCAAGCCCCTCGTCTCAAGACGCTCGGCCAGCGTGGCCAGAAAATCCGCCTCGTCGTCAACCAGCAGCACCTTGGCTTTCAATTCTCCTTCCATCACGTCACCTCTTTTCTATTGAATATGTTCAGTGGGGGTACTCTCAGCAGCGACCCCCTCGTTAGTTTTTTCTCCGCGCGCTATTCCTCCGTAGAGGCAGGGATATGCGGATATCAGCCATGCATCATTTTGTACTGGATGATGTAAGTAAAGACCCCTGCGAAATAGCCAAGAGCGGCCAGCGCGCCTATCTTCTTGGCGTACCAGAAGAAGTGGATCTTCTCCAATCCCATGGCGGCGACACCGGCCGCCGAACCGATGATCAGGATCGACCCGCCGGTTCCGGCACAATAGGCCATGAACTCCCAGAGGAAGCTGTCGGTCGGATAGATGGCCATGTCGTACATGCCCATGGAGGCGGCAACCAGCGGCACATTGTCGACCACCGCGCTGGCCAGACCGATCAGGACGACGATGATATCCTGACGGCCCACCGCCTTATCGAGCCACTGGGCAAGGGCGGTAAGAATGTGCGTATGTTCAAGAGTGGCAACGGCGAGCAGGATGCCGATAAAGAACACGATGCAGCTCATATCGATGCGCTTGAGCGCGGCTACCAGGGTCAGATGTTCCTTGAATTCGTCCTCTTTATTACGATGCAGCATCTCGCCGACCAGCCAGAGGATGCCAAGACCGAAGAGAATGCCCATGAATGGTGGAAGATGGGTCACACCTTTAAAAATCGGCACGGCTACCAGGGTACCTATTCCCATGCAGAACATCAGGTTTTGTTCGAAAGGTGATGTCTTGATATCGTTGCCATTGTCATTCACCTTTGGACTGACGACCTCCTTGCCGCGCAGGACAAAGGTCAAAAGAATGAGCGGCACAATGAGACAGGCTAGCGATGGCAGAAAGACCCCCTTCATGATCGCAAGGGTGGTGATCTGGCCGCCGATCCACAGCATGGTCGTGGTGACATCGCCGATCGGCGTCCAGGCCCCGCCGGCATTGGCGGCGATGACGATGATCCCGGCAAAAAACAGTCGATCTTCATGACGATCGAGCAGCTTCTTCATCAGGGAGATCATGACGATGGTGGTCGTCAGGTTGTCAAGGATGGAGCTAAGGAAAAAGGCGACAAAGCCTACCAGCCAGAGCAGAGAGGTGATCTTGGTAGTTTTGATGCGTGAAGTAATGACGAAAAAACCGTTATGGGCATCGACCACCTCGACGATGGTCATCGCGCCCATCAGGAAGAAGACGATCTGGGCCGTAGCCGCCACCGACTCGGTGAGATTTTCCGACACCAGATGATGGTCTCCGCCCATCAGGGCATAGATCGTCCACAATAGACCGGCACCAATAAGCGCCGATGCCGATTTATTGACTCCGAGGGGATGCTCAAGGGCAATGGATGCGTAAGCGAGCACAAAGATAACGACCAAGATGGTAAGCATGATTACTCCTTTTCTGTTGCGAAAAATATTTATAAAAAAACCAGTACGGTGAACCTCGTTTCATGAAACTACAGGCAGGGAGAAAGTGAAGGTACTCCCCCTCCCTGGATTGGATTCAACCCAGATTGTCCCGCCATGGGCTCGGACAATCTCCTTGCAGATCGCCAGGCCAAGACCTGTTCTGCCGCTCTCCTGCTTGTTGACCCGGACAAATTTCTGAAATATTTTTGTCTGGTATTCCTGCGGAATTCCAGCGCCATCGTCTTGAACCGCAATGTTGAGGTCAGCACCTTTTTTTTCGGCCGAGAGACGGATATGCCCCCCTTCATCGACGTAGCGCAAGGCGTTGGAGATAAGATTGGAGAGAACCCAGACGATCTTATTGGTATCCGCGCGAACCGAAGGCATAAATTCGGTATCATCGATGGTCAGGTTGATATGCTTCATGCTGACCTGGCCTTTAAAAATATCCCGAACATGTTCGAAAAGCGTGGCAACCGGAATTTTTTCAAATTCGAGATCGATTCGGCCCGTCTCGATTTTTGATAAATCGAGCAGATCGTGAACCATGGACTTCATGCGGTGCACCTCGTCATGTGCGGCATGGAGCAGTTCTTTTTCTCGCTCGGGAAGATATTGCACCGCATGCTCGATGAGCAGATCGATGCCCATCCCCAAGCTGGTAAGAGGGGTTCGCAGCTCATGGGAAGCGGCCATGACAAACTCGCTCTTCAGCCGCTCGACTTCTTTCAACTGGGTAATATCCTTCAGTAACAGCACAACACCGGAACGCTTGTGCTCCCGGCCGATAGCTGTCGCTGAAAAGAGGTAATGGCGTGCAGTTTCTTCGCAAGCGAGAGTGATTATGCGACGATCGTCGGGAAGATCGGGCTGTATTCCGGTTCGTGCCGTTTCAGCAACTATTTCACAGACGCTCGGCGTAGGAAGAATCTCTTTACAGGACAGGACGTCCTTTTCCGTAAAGTCGACATTCAATATTCGACAGCCGGCAGGATTAATACCGGTTACCTTCCCATCCGCGTCAAACACCACCAGACCGTCCTCGATGCTGGCCAGGATCGCTTCATTCTTGTTATGTTCAGCTACAATCCGGTCGACATTCATCTCATGATACCGCCTGAGCTCGGCAGTCATCCGGTTGAATTCAACAGCGAGCTGCCCCAGCTCATCGCTTGTTTCAACCGACAGCTGAACCGAGAATTCGCCGGCGGAAATTTTCTTGGCGGCATCGACAAAGCGCCGCAAAGGAAGAACGAGCCGCTCTGCAAAAACCAGACTGAAAAACAGCGCGATTATTGAGGCTATCGATGCAACGATCACAGTGGAGAAGATCGCACGCTTTGCTGCCAATCTCGCTTTTTCACTGGCATCATACATCGTCTTTTCATTGATGGTCCGCAGTTCCAGGCAGGCTGCCTTTACTGCGCTGTATACCGGAAGAATTGACTCTTTGTAGGTTGCAAGAGTTAAGGGAAGGGAAGATCCATCCTGTTTCTCAAGACTATATACTTCGTTGATTTTACTAATATATTCTTTATATTTCAGGTCAATGGCATGGATAGCCTCCCGTTCTCCCTCCGCGGCGATACTGTTCCTGGATCGGCTAAGCCATTCCAAAAAGAGAGCATCGTTTTCGCGATACTGGGAAATACCCTTTTCGATATCGCCCATGAGCATGAGGAGGATACCGCTGTCCTGCCGCCCTATAGCATCCGCCATGTTCTCCGCCGCCAGAATACTGCGGTAATAATTTCGGAGGATTACATCGGTGGTTGCCCCCAGCGACCATAAATTGGCAATCGCCCATGTCGCCACCAACCCCATAAGGGTGAAGGCAAAGCCAAAGCCTATCAATATCTTTTTTTTCAGATTCATCTGCAAAGTTCCTCTTTTCAGCCAGGGTAGGCAAAACGGCGATCGATATGTCTTACGCAAAAGACATGCCAGATGATAAGCTACTGTTAATTATGGATATAGCTCAGAGTGCCGGTGCAACAGGATTGCAAATTGAAAGGACAGCAGGAGGGGATCTTGCAAATCGCAAGGAGGAGAGAGAACTACAGGTATGCAGATTAGATGCCGTAAACTTTCCTTCTTCGCCACAAGGTGGCTTGATCTATACCGAGAATATCGGCTGCTTCCTGAATCGAAGGAGATTTCTTCAGAACCTTTTTAATATGGATTTCTTCAATGGCGGCGAGAGAGACGAGATCGCCGACGCTGGGAAAACCGACTGAAGGGACAATACTTTCCGGCAAATCGCTTTCGGTTATCTGTGGACCATTCCCTAAGATAACCGCTCGTTCAATGGCATTGCGAAGTTCTCGAACATTGCCGGGCCATGAATAATCCAGGAGTACCCTTTCGGCGCCGGCATCAAACTCAAGCATGCTTTTATGGTTGGTGAGACAAAAATACTTGCAGAAATCCTTGGCGATGGCCAGGATGTCCTCCCGCCGTTCACGCAGCGGCAGAACGTTTATACCAATGACATTTATCCGGTAAAACAGATCTTCGCGGAATCGGCCTTCAGCGACACGCTGCTCGAGATTGACGTTGGTTGCGGTGATGATCCGTACATTTGCCTTTCTCGACAGGGTCTCCCCCAGTCGTTCGTATTCCTTGTCCTGGATGAAACGCAGCAGTTTTGCCTGTATAGTCAAGGCCATATCGCCTATTTCATCGAGAAAAAGCGTCCCTCCCTCACAGGCGGCAATACGGCCCGGATTCTCCTTCACCGCCCCGGTAAAAGCGCCTTTGGCGTGTCCGAACAATTCACTTTCGAGCAACTCGGTCGGGACCGCGGGACATGAGACGATCATCATCGGTTTTTTGGCCCGCTGACTGAGGCTATGAATGGTCCTGGCAAAGACCGATTTTCCCGTGCCGCTCTCACCGCGAATCAGGATTATGGCCTCGGAGGCCGCCGCTTTGTGCAGCGTTTCGATAATACGCAGCATGTCGGCGTTTCTGCTCTGCAGGAGCGCCTCGGGCGCAAACCGCCGCCGGTCTTCCTTTAAGACGGCTATTTCGTTTTCGAGATCGCGAATGTGGCCCAAGGTACGGATCAGCAGTTTCACCTGGGCGCTGGTGAAGGGTTTTTCGATATAGTCGGACGCCCCGCGGCGCATGGCCTGAACCGCGGTCTCGATTGTCGCATTTGCCGTAATTACAACAATTTTGAGCCAGGGAGATTCGGCCAGCAACGGGGGGATGAGATCCATGCCGTTTTCGCATTCCAATCTGAGATCGATGAAGGCAATATCGAAGGACTGCCTCTTCGCCTCTCCCAATGCCTCCTGGGAATTGGCAACCGCAACGACGGAATGGCCCTCGGTTTCCAGACAATACGAAAGTGTCTTGCGGATATTCTTCTCATCGTCGACGACGAGGATATTGAGAGTTCCCTGCGATAAAGTCATTACTCACCAATGCATTAAAGCAATATTCAAAAGCCCCGCAGTGTTGAACTGCGGCAAATGGCTCAACTTACGAAAACCCCGCCGGGACGAATCATAGGATACGCCAATACCCGGAACGAAGACGGGATGTATCACGCCTTTTGTTTCTACTCTACTCCTCCTCTTCATGACAAGAAGTTTCAGGCAGTGAAACCAGGCTGCATATCGGCCAATGAGATTACCAACCTTCAATCTTTGAAGTTGGCACGTATCGCAAACCAGATCCACCCACAGTTCCCCCTACGAAAACAGAGTGCCATCGCCTAATTATTTTTTTTACTTCAACATTATGCACTTTGTCCGATTGGTCTTCTCCTCCCCCTCCCCCTACCCCCTCCCGCAAGGGGCGGG
>CAYTVF010000159.1:0-1553 GCA_964441345.1 uncultured Desulfopila sp.
AGCCCCCTCCCGCAAGGGGAGGGGGAACTTTGTCCATAGAGCTGAATGGATACCCGGGTTCTTCCTTTTCGTGGCTTTTGCAGAGATATACGGTTGCCGGATGGATAAGGTCACTTCCTGCCCGGTTTTTTTTGCGGAACGGCGATTTTTTGCTCTTTCTGCTCTTCAAGTTTGCCCGGATCGGCAAGAAAAAACTGCACGGACTCGCTCAGGACCAGCTTTTTGCTGAGCACGGTGCGTTCCTCCGGAACCGCAAACCAGCTGATTCGAGTACGTTTTTCGGTCTTCAATTGGGGAAACTTCCGCTCCAGGTAGCTGCGCAGGGCTATCGCCCGCTTTTTCGCCAGCCTCTGATTGTTCTGCTGGTAGACGATGACATTCAATGCTCCCCCGTCCATGTTCGATACAGCCGCTCCAAGCAAATCGAGGGATGGAAGGGAAGCGGCGGACAATTCGGCGGAGAGCGGGTGAAAGGTGATGGCGGCGAGGGTCACGGTTCTGGCCCCCAGCTGATAATTGCGATAGGAAGAATCGCCCAGGCTGTTCAACCGGTCGGTAGCCACGCGGGCAAAACTCCCCGCCGGGAAAGAATCGAGGTAGAGCAGCCAGGCCAGCTTTTCTTCCGGCTCCCTCTCCAGCTTTCTGAGAATCACCGCGCGATTGTATAAGGCCTGCGGATTGTCCGGCCAGATTTTCAGCGCCTGTTGATAGGTGTCGAGACTCTTGTCAAGCTCACCGGCCAGGAGGTAATTGTGGCCGAGGTAGGTTAAAGCCTGCACGTTTTGCCGATCGAGCCGCAGAGCCGCCTGGTAACTCGCCCGTTCTTTGGCTCGCAGGCCGTTTTCCCCGTAAGCCAGTCCCAGCCAGAAATGGTAGCCGCTGTCGTCCGGATTATAGGTCACGGCTTTCTCCAGGTGGACCAGAGCCGCTTTTGCGTCGTTTTCGGCCAGGAGGAACCGCCCATAGAAATAATGGGCCTGCGCATTGGCCGGATCTTCCTGCAGCGCCTCTGAAAAAGAGTGCCGCCCTCCGGCAAAGTCCTTCTTCTGCAGGTAATATTCGCCCTTGATCGTATACTTCAGGGTATTGCCGAATTCTTTCACCGCACAGCCGGACAAAAGAAGAACGATGCCGATCAGTGTCACTGTTATTCGGACCATTGGAGTCTCCCTCCCGATAGTATCATTATGGATGAGCCGCGCTGCCGGCGCGACCGCGGCGGCAAACACAACCGATGCCTACCACATAGTGTAAAACCGGATGATACTCTCAACAAGAATCGCGTGCAGAATTTTTTCCGGAAGGAGGGAGGGTAGTCCTGACAATCCAGGCAGTTACCTGATTTCTATAAATTATTGGTTTTTGCCAGGACCGCAACTGCCGCCTTATAGGAAACGACAATGAGGACGGCCCAGCCGATAAACAGTACTCCGGTCATGATTCACTCCTTTCTGGAATTTTTTGTTTTTGGCCAATATTATTGGTAAAGTCCCCCTTGCGGGAAGGAGTTAGGTTATTGGCAAAGTTCCCCCCTCCCCTTGCGGGAGGGGGTT
>CAYTVF010000159.1:1605-10104 GCA_964441345.1 uncultured Desulfopila sp.
CCCCTCGGTCCCCTCCCGTCAAGGGAGGGGAGGATAAAACCAATGAGACAAAGGCATATTGGTGTAATACATATTGGTGTAATACATATTGGTGCAATACAATGAAGATTTATTTTAAAATCGTCCTGTCAATACGCTGATCAATACGCCGATCAATACGCCGATCAATACGCCGATCAATACGCCGATCAATACGCCGATCAATACGCCTTCTTATCGGCCAGGTCCTGCGCATCGATCTTCCTTGAGTCCATCTGCCGCCAGACATAGGCAACGTAAGCAAGAACGGCGGGAATGAACAGCGCCACATAGGTCATGGCGGTCAGGGTGTAGTGGCCGGAGGAGGCGTTATAAATGGTCAGACTCGATTGCAGATCGGCCTTCGACGGGTAAAACGGCGTGTTGTTGAAGCCGGCGGTGAAAAAGACCGCCAGGCCGACCAACACGGTCCCCGGACCGCCAAACCAGATCCCGGTGGTGGCGTTGGAAAGGCCGGTGCGGGTCACCCCGAGAATGACCAGGACAAGGCCCGCCAGCAGCAGACCGAGCACGATCGGCATGGCCAGGAGGTTGCCGAGGTATTTGTGGGCAACCATGGTGACTGCGCCGTTCTGGTCGGTGCCGAAACCGTCAAACAGCAGCAGACCCGCTACCACGTAAAGGAGAAACGGCAGGGAACAGAGAAAACTGGTGAGGCAGGACTTCCTGATCCGCGCCTCAAACTCCGGTACGCCGCGCATATTGATATTGTTCACCAGATACATGGCACCGAGCACCCGGGCATTGAAGACCAGAAAAAGCCCCAGGGAAAGGTTGAACAGGGAAAACGCCGCCTCCAGCCCCCTGAGCGGGTTGGTCCAGGTCACCTGATTGTAATCGTTCAGGGTGAAATTGGAGCCGGTAAAGAAGGTGCCGACGGCCGCCCCGATCAGGAGGATGCCGACCGATCCGTTGATGAAAAGAAAGAGCTCATAGGTTTTCGCGCCGAGCAGATTGTTCGGTTTCTTGCGAAACTCGTAGCTTACCGCCTGGACGATAAAGGTAAAAAGGATCAAAATCCACACCCAGTACGCCCCGCCGAAGCTCGTCGCATAGAATTTCGGGAAGGCGGCGAAGAGCGCCCCGCCAAAAAGGACCAGGGTGGTAAACGTCAGTTCCCACTTGCGGCCGAGCGAGTTGATAATCAGGGATTTTTCCTTGTCGTCTTTTGCCACCTGCCAGAGCAGGGTCTGTCCGCCCTGGACAAAGGTGAGAAAGAGAAAGAGGGACCCTACCACCGAGCAGAGTATCCACCAGATCTGCTGCAAAGTTGCTATATCCAGTTTGCCGATCATATCACGCACCCTCCGGTCCAATTTTAATCTGCTTGAGCATAATCTTTATTTCCGCAATCAACAGGATGGCAAACAATACAAAGAACATGACGAAGGTGGTCTGCACATGCCCGGATGCAATGCTGGTGCTGGCCATCTTGACCGGCAGCATATCCTGGATCGCCCACGGCTGGCGGCCGACCTCGGCCACCACCCAGCCAAGTTCCGAGGCAAGGTAGACCAGGAAAAAGGAGACGACGCCAAGCCGCAGCAGCCACCGGTTATCGGCCAGACTGTCATGCAATGCCGAACGCAGGAATAAGACCAGCAACAGAATTATAAATGTCCCCACATAGACCATGTAATGGAACGAATAATAGGTGGATGCCACCGGCGGAACCGCTTCTTCCGGCCGATCGAAATAGCCGAACCCCAGATAGGCCTGATTGGCCCTGAAGCGCTCAAGAGCCGCGGCCTTGCCCGCTGTATCGCCCCCCTTTCCTGCTGCTTTGTAGGCGGCCAGATCAGCAATGGCGGCTTTGCCTTTCACCATTTTATCGGCGATGGGCATGATACCCTCCGCCTGATTGCCGTACACCAGATCTTTAATCCCCGGCACAAACGCGTTCAGTTCCCGCCTGGCAAGCAGCGACAAGCCCTTGGGGATGGTGATCTCGAAGGCAAAGGGATCCTGCCCGTCGCCTACCTTTTTGCTGCCGTTCAGGATGCCGAAGGCGACGATATCGGCGCCCTTCGATCCTTCGTAGAGGCCCTCGTAGGCGGCCATTTTCATCGGCTGATAATTGCCGTTGGCGTAGGCCGATTCATCGCCGGTATAGGCGGCGAAGATCGACGATAAAAGGCCGAAAACCGTCGCCACGATTATCGACTTTTTGGCCATATCGACATGCTTTTCCCTGAGCAGGTAGAAGGAGGAGACGGCAATGACAAAGAGGGCGCCGACGACAAAGCTGGAACTGGTGGCATGGGTAAACTTGGCCACCGCCACCGGTGAAAACACCACCTCCCAGATATTCTGCATCTCAAACCTGGCCGTGTCCGGGTTGAAGGCCATCCCGACCGGGTACTGCATCCAGCCGTTGGCGATGAGAATCCACAGGGCCGAAAGATTTGAGCCGATGGCCACCATCCAGGTCGAAAAAAGGTGGAAACCTTTCGATGTTCGCTCCCAGCCGAAGAACATCACGGCGAAAAAGGTCGCTTCGAGGAAAAAGGCGAAAATCCCCTCGATCGCCAGCGGCGCGCCGAAGATATCGCCGACCATCCAGGAATAGTTGGACCAGTTGGTGCCGAACTGAAACTCGAGAATGATCCCGGTGGCAATACCGATCGAGAAGTTGATCCCGAACAGGGTCATCCAGAATCTGGTCAGTCTCTTCCATTCCTCCTTGCCGGTGCGCACATAGATCGATTCAAAAAAGGCGCACAGAAACGACAGCCCCAGGGTAATCGGGACAAACAGCCAGTGATACATCGCGGTCAAGGTAAACTGTGCCCTCGCCCAATTCACCGTGCCAAGATCTATTTCGCCCATTACAACATCCTCCGTAATTAATTATTTCCTGTCGGCCCCGTCAACTGCTGAAGAACGTGGTCGGCCCTTTGCCCATCGTTTGAGAAATGTGTCTGCAAGAAGTTCGGGAAAAAAAACAGCTTCAGGACGGCGAACAAAACAAACAGCTTGATCAGAATAATTTTCCACAGGGTCCTGCCCACGGTCATCCGGCGAAAACCCTCCCGATAAAATCGGTAGACCTTCAATGGTATAGAAGTTTTCATAAAAAACAGATTGCCAAAATCGCCGGCCAATGTCAAGAATAATTATCATTAGCAAAGTAGCAGGACAATAAAAAAAAGCCTCCTCTTCGCAGGTACCCGCAAAAAGGAGGCTTTCTCGGCAAGACGCCACAGAGGGCGCTACCCGGCCACGGCTGAAGATGGGGGGGGTAATTAAATGGCGTCTTTTCCTCTCTCTCCCGTTCTGACCCGCATAACATCCTCGACCGGCAGGACAAAGATTTTGCCGTCGCCGATTTTCTCGGTGTTGGCGGCGTTTCTGATGGCATCCACCACCTTGTCCACCTGACCGGCGGCCAGAACCAGTTCGATCTTTATCTTCGGATTGAAATCCACATTGTATTCGGCGCCGCGGTACATCTCCTTGTGGCCTTTCTGCCGGCCATATCCTTTGACCTCCGATACCGTCATACCGGATATGCCGATCTCCGTTAAGGCAGCCTTTACCGCTTCGAGTTTAAAGGGCTTGATTATAGCTTCGATTTTCTTCACGAGTACTCCCCCCTGTTATTCTTTTGTACATTCGGGAGATGCAGCAAGTCTGCATTCCGCAACTTCGACGATGTGGTCCGCACCACGCAGGAAACCAAGTCCCGGAATTACACCATTCGCCCACCGCCATACATAAGCCACTAACAAATCCTGTGCCAAACCAGGAGAATTTTCGCTTTAATGTATATTTTCGTTATGTTACGTGCATATTCTGATATTCAACCGACACCCCACCTGATTTTTTTCATTCATTTTTGCAATATCCGCAATTATTTTATTACCTTTTTGTCATTTTTCTTGTCGAAGCGATGAAGCGAGCGCCGTTTGCCTTTCTCCGGCGGTGCCGCGATCAGCCCACTTCCACCCTGTTTCTGCCGTTGGCTTTGGCCCGGTACAGAGCGCTGTCGGCGGCATCGATGAGCTTCTCCTTTGTATCCAGCGCTTCGCAGAGGGAGGCGACGCCAAGACTGATGGTGACTCCTCCTCCCCACGTCTCCACCGCCCTTCGCAATCTTTCGGCCGCCCGGAATGCCATGTGCGATCCCGTCGCCGGCAGGATGACCAGAAATTCCTCACCGCCGTACCGGAAGACATAATCCGCTTTGCGCACTTCCCGCATGAGGATGTCAGCCAGCCTGACCAGCAGCTTGTCGCCTTCGAGATGGCCGCGGGTGTCGTTATAGTTCTTGAAATGGTCGATATCGAGCATGACGATCGAAAACGATTCCCGGTATCTTTTCGCCGTTTCGAGATTTTTACCGAACTGGACCTCCATGAAACGCCGGTTGGCAAGCCCCGTCAGGGGATCGTGGAGCGAGGAGCTTTTCGTCTCCTCGTAGAGCCGGGCATTGCCGATGGCGGTACCCACCTGGGTTGCTACGGAAGAGAGCAGACCGATCATCTGCTCGGTAACCTCGGTGTCCGGCCGGATATAGAGATTCAGCATCCCGACCATCGCCCCGGCCGCCTTCAGCGGCACAATGATGTGTCCGTGGGGTTGGACGGCAGGGTTGCACATACGGTGGCGGCTGTCCTCGCTGCACCGTTGGGCGATGACGATCTCCCCTGTCTCCATGGCCCGGCCGCAGAGGCACTCGCCCGGACGGATGTCGGGGCATGGCTCCAGTTCGGTTTCGGCCAGGCTGATAAACGCGGCCAGGCGCATTTTCTCCCCCTCGATCAGGGATATCGCCCCTTTGATCTCGAAGGTGAAGATCTCCGTTTCGGCCAGGGCGCGGAGCACTTCCGGAAGAAGCTCTTCGAGGTCCATCTTCCTGCCGATTGCCAGCGATATGCTGTAGAGGGCGTTCAGCGCCATATTTCTTTTCTGCAATTCCATGCTGTCCCTGGCGGCCCTTTCCCGGGTCTGCTGTTTGTCGATCGCCCGACTGGCCTGGAGCAGCAGCGCATCGATCTCGTAGGGCTTGAGCAGATAGGAAAAGGCCCCCCGGTTGGTCGCCTCGATAGCCGAATCGAGGGTGGCGTTGCCGGTGAGGATGATTGCCTCGACGAGGGGATGACCGGCTTTAACCTTATCCAGCACCTCGAGCCCCGGCATATCCGGCAGGCCAAGATCGATGAGCGTCAGGCTGACGGCATGTTCCCCCAGCAGGGCGAGCCCCTCCGCTCCGCTCCCGGCGGTGAGGATGTCGTATCCTTTGGCCCTGAGAATGTCGGCAAGGGTCTTCCTCAACCCCGGATCGTCGTCAATGATGAGGATGCGCGATTTGTCCATGCTCTAGCCTCCGATCATTTTTCGATCGTTGAACGGTTCCCCCAGGAGCGCCTTTTTTTTCCTGCGGCTGACCTCCTCGATAATCCCGACCAGTCGTTCGATCTCCAGCGGCTTGTACAGACAGGCGTATGCCCCAATCTCCTCCCCCTTGGCGATGTTTGCCGCCATTTCCCCGCCATAACCGGTGACCATGATCACCGGCTTGGAGGGGTACTTGCTGCGGATATCCCTCAGAACCTGAAGCCCGTCGGCGTTGCCGAGTTTCAGGTCGAGAACCACGGCCAGCTTGTAGTTGCTCTCCATCTGGCCCAGCACATTGGCGGGGTCCATCTCGGTCTCGACTTTGTACCCCTTCTCCTGCAGGATATCCTTGATCGTCCGGCAGAAAGCGGGGTCGTCGTCGACCACGAGGATGCTTTCCTCCTTTCTCAGCAGCGAGAGAAACGACAGCAGGATCTGGATGTTGATCGGTTTGGTGAGTACCGTGTACGCGCCCTGCTCTTCCGCCTCTTCCACCTGTTCCGGGGTGGCAAAGGCGCTCATCAGCACCACGGGCAGGCCGGGACAGGCAGTCTTGATCAGGTGCAGGGCCTCCACCCCATCGATCCCCGGCATTTTAATGTCCATCAGGACGCAGTCCGGCTCTTTCTCCTTGACCTTCGCCACCGCTTCCTCGCCGCTGTAGGCCTCGATCGGCTCAAATCCCTTGACCTTCAGGATGTCGCAAATGGTCTTGACCATGCGCCGATCGTCGTCCACCACCAGGATTCTCAATTTTTCCATCATCCTCATCTCTCCTCAATGGAAGTATCGTCGAAAGTTTTGCCCCTTGTCCGGGCTCGTATTTCACCTCGATCCGCCTGACACCGGTCTCCGCGAGATCCGGGCAAACTTCCACACCTCATACAGTACGCATCGGCAGCCGGATAATGAAGGTTGTCCGGGATTTCACAGGTTTCATGCCGTCGACTCCCCAATCGTCTTCATGGCCGTTTTTCTCCGGATACGGTTTCAAATCGCGCGAAGGCCTTTTTGATGGTACGACGCAGCAGATCATTATCGAACGGCTTGGTCAAAAACTTATAGATGGCACCCTGATTGACGGCATCGGTAACCATATCCATATCGGCATAGCCGGACATGGCGATGCGGACGACGCCGGGATGAAGGTCCTTGACCTTGCCGAGAAACTCGACGCCGCTCATGCCGGGCATCCGCTGGTCGCAGAGGATAACGCCCACCCGGTTGGTAGCCAGCAGTTCGAAGCCCTTGCGGGCGTCGGTGGTGGCGAGTATCCGGTACCCCTGATCGCTCAAGACCCTATCCAGAGCCTTAAGCATCGACGGTTCGTCATCCACCAGCAAAAGTGTCTTTTCCGGATGGGCAGCGCCTTCTTCGGGGATACCGAGACGCCGGTCCTCCCGGAGTAACCGCTCGAAATCTTCGGCGGGCAACGACCTGCTGAAGAGGAAGCCCTGCATCTCGTCGCAGCCATGATTGCGGAGGTAGCAGAGCTGCCCTTCGGTTTCGACCCCTTCGGCGATCACCAGGAGGTTCAGGTTGTGGGCCATGGCGATGATGGTCCTCGCAATCGCCGCGCTGCCTGGATCGTAGGTCACTTCGCGGACGAAGGAGATGTCCATTTTCAGTTTATCGAAGGGAAAACGCTTCAGTTGGCTGAGGCTGGAATAGCCGGTGCCGAAATCGTCGATGGCAAGTTTTACCCCGAGCCCCTTCAAGTCGTGCAGCATGGCCATCGCACTTGCCACTTCCCGCATGACCATGCTCTCGATCATGCGGGCAACGACCCGGTCGTTCAGTTCCTCGGTGAAAAATTGGAAGGTGCCGCGCTCCCGTTCCTTGGCGCGGAACATGGCCAGCTCACCATTTTTCAGCAGCACCTGCGCTTCCCGGCCGTCCTTCGGGAAGATGGCGATCCCTATGCTGCAGGAAATATGCAGTTTCTGGGCCTCGATCTCGAAGGGCTGGGCGAGGGCCTGCTGGATTCTTTGCGCCGCTATGGCACCACTTTCGCTCTCCGTCAGGTCCGTGAGAATGACGACAAAATCGTCACCTCCCTGGCGACCCGCGGTATCGCTCGCCTGGATGCAGGTCGGCAGCCGCTTGGCGACCATCTGCAGCAACCGGTCCCCCCGGTCATGGCCGAGACTGTCGTTGATGTCCTTGAATTGGTCGAGATCGATGAACAGCAGCGCCACCTCGCGCTGGTGGCGCTCGGCAAGCAGCAGCGCCAGACTGAGGCGTTCCATCAGAAGGTTGCGGTTGGGCAGGCCGGTCAGATCGTCATGGGTAGCCAGGTATGTAAGCTGCTCCTCATTGCGCTTGCGCTCGGTAACATCGCGGACCGCGGCGGAAACTATCAGCCCTTCGGGCGTCGCCAGGGGACTGAGGCCGATCTCCACCGGGAATTCGCTGCCATCCTTGCGGAGCGCGTAGAGCTCTTTCCTTTGGCCCATGGTTCTTACCTGGGGATCCCGCAGGTATTCTTGATGGTGCTCCAGGTGATGGCCGAATCGAGGGGGGATGAGCATTGCCATATTCCTGCCGACGACCTCGGCGCGGTCGTAACCGAACATCGCCTCGAATTGTTTGTTGACCATGAGGATCTGCTGTTTTTCGTCGACGATCAGCATGCCGTCGGGGGCCGACTCCAGCAGTCCGCGAAATTTGGTCTCGCTCTGCCGCAGGGCCTCGTCCGCCTGCTGTTTTTCGATCGCCCGTCTGATCTGGAGTATCAGCTGCTCGATCTCGTAGGGTTTGACCAGATAGGAAAAGGCGCCCCGGTTGGTCGCCTCCAGGGCCGACTGGAGGGTAGCGTTGCCGGTGAGGACGATAGCCGCGATGGACGGATGGTCGACGCCGATCCGGGAGAGCAGGTCGAGTCCGGAGATATCCGGCAGACCGAGGTCGATGAGAGCCAGATCGACACCGTGTTGCTGCAGAAGCGCAAGCCCCTCGGCTCCGTCCCCGGCGGCCAGGGTCGCATAGCCCTTCACCTTGAGGATATCGGCCAGGGTCTTCCGCAGATTCGGGTCGTCGTCGATTATCAGAATGGTCGCTTTTCCCATATCGGTTGTCCCATATCGGTTTTTGCCTCCCCTCCCTTGACGGGAGGGGATT
>CAYTVF010000160.1:0-1507 GCA_964441345.1 uncultured Desulfopila sp.
CAACCCCTCCCGCAAGGGGAGGGGGAACTTTGTCCATAGAGCTGAATGGATACTATAGCATAAACAATAATCCCATGATCCGTCAACGAGCACGGCTTGCCAAGACGAACGATCTTGCATGTCGATAGCGATCCCGTTAGCAGAAGAACTTAAATATGATGCGCTCGTAAAAAACTCTATGACGGGCGCGTGAGGCTTTGTACGAGATCATCAAGCAAAGAATTTCGCTTTTCTGTTTGACACACGAATAGTAATTTTGTATTACACACAAGTGTTACGAATACAAGTGGCGTATTATTACAGAGTATCAAGAGACCATTATACGGAGCCCTGAGCAGGATACTCCAACTCTTCCAACCGTAACCGGAGAAAGCCCATCATGCATATGGCCGACGCCCTTCTCTCCCCCGCCGTTGGCGGGATCATGTGGACCACCACTGCCTGCACCATCGCCTTTTGCGCCAGGAAGGTCCAGCAGGACCTCGATGACCGGAAGATTCCATTGATGGGGGTTCTCGGCGCCTTTATCTTCGCCGCCCAGATGATCAATTTCACCATCCCGGCCACCGGTTCTTCCGGCCACCTCGGCGGCGGCATGATCCTGGCCATTTTGCTCGGGCCCTATGCGGCTTTTTTGACCATTGGTTCGGTGCTGACTGTCCAGGCCTTGTTTTTCGCCGACGGCGGTCTGCTGGCGCTCGGCTGCAATATCTTCAATCTTGGCGTATTTCCCTGCTTTATCGCCTATCCGCTTCTCTATAGACCGCTTGCCGGCAAGCGACCGACACCCCTCAGGATCAGCATCGGCGCGACGCTTGCCGCAATTGTCGGCCTGCAGCTCGGCGCCCTGGCCGTGGTTTTCGAGACGGTGGCCTCCGGCATTTCCGAGCTGCCGCTGAATGCCTTCCTCTCGGTGATGCTCCCCATCCATCTGGCCATCGGTCTGGTGGAGGGACTGGTCACCACCGCCGTGGTCACTTTTGTCTGGAAAGCCCGCCCGGAGATTCTCGAGCTCACCGCGGCGGCCAGGCCGCTCGGCGGACTGTCCATCACCAAGGTCCTCGCCGGTCTGGGAATTGCGGCGGTGATTACCGGCGGAGTTCTGTCCTGGTTTGCCTCATCCTCACCGGACGGGCTTGAATGGTCGATGTTCAGGATATCCGGCAGTGAAGAAATGGCCCCACCCGAGCGGGGAATTCATCATACCCTTGCGGCAATCCAGGAAAAAATATCGTTTCTGCCCGACTACGGGTTTAAAACCGGTGCCGCCGAGGGGGCCGGCGAAGGCCGCGAATCATGGCCGGCGGTAAGCGGCGGGACAACCGTTTCCGGGTTGGCGGGCGGCGGGCTGACCCTTGCTCTGGCCGTGGTGCTGGGCATGTTGTTCCGGAAGCGTGCCCGGTCGGCGCAGCCACGATAAGCTGGATTTTTTCTTATGTAGGGTACACGGAGTGCACTGCTACCCCGGCTTTGTCTGATTGGTTTTTGCCTCCCCTCCCTTGACGGG
>CAYTVF010000160.1:1539-3216 GCA_964441345.1 uncultured Desulfopila sp.
GTTTACTGCACATTGCACGTTGCGATCTCCCCCTCCCCCTAACCCCCTCCCGCAAGGGGATGGGGGAATGCACCATTGCCCCGAATGCCCTTTTTTTCTTTTTCTTACCTCATCCCGTGCGAAGGAATTGTCTCTATGGCCAAAATCGAATCCGCTTTTTTTGATCTGAGCTACCTCGAAAGCCTGGCCTGCCGCAATACCGCCATCCATCGCACCGACCCGCGGATCAAGGTGCTGACGACCGCGCTCTTTGTGGTCTCAGTGGTCTCTTTCGACAAATATGTCATTTCCGCCATGCTGCCTTTTGCCCTCTTTCTCGTCATTATGATGGGACTGGCGACCATCCCGGCCGATTATCTCCTGAAAAAGCTTCTCATTGTCTCGCCTTTTGCGATTATGGTAGGCATCTTCAACCCGTTGCTCGACCAGCAGCCGCTGCTGCATTTCGGTACGTTCACCCTCACCGGCGGCTGGCTGTCGTTTTTTTCCATTCTCCTGCGGTTCGGCCTTACCGTCAGCGCGGTGCTTATCCTCATTGCCACCACCGGTTTCAATGCGGTATGCATGGCCATGGTGAAACTGGGCATGCCGAAGATTTTTGCGGTCCAGCTGTTGATGCTCTATCGCTATATCTTCGTCCTCATCGACGAAGGGCTGCGGATGCACCAGGCAAGAACCCTGCGTTCCTTTCAGCAACGGGCCATGGGCCTTGCAACCTTCGGCCATCTGGTCGGCCAGCTGCTGCTGAGAACCCTCGACCGGGCTCAGCGCATCCACCTGGCCATGCTTTGCCGCGGCTTCGACGGCACGATCCGCATCCGCCAGACTTTGCGGATCACCGTCCGGGACTGCCTCTCTTTTGCCGGATGCTGTGCGGTGCTTGTTCTTTTTCGCTCCTACGATCTTCCCCGAATCCTCGGGGCCTTGCTCACAGGATTGACATCATGAGTCATCATATTGTTCAGGTGCAGGACCTCAACCACACCTATCCGGACGGCACCAACGCCGTGAAAGGCATTTCCTTTCGCATCCATCACGGCGAATCGGTGGCGGTGGTCGGCGCCAACGGGGCCGGAAAATCAACCCTGCTCCTCCACCTCAACGGCTATCTGACCCCGCAGAGCGGCACGGTGCGGATCGGCGATTTTCCCCTGACCAAAGAGACCGTACGGGACATCCGCAGGACCGTCGGCATGATTTTTCAGGATGCCGACGACCAGCTGTTCATGCCGACGGTTTACGACGATGTCGCCTTCGGCCCGCTCAACCTGGGTCTGCCCCCGGAAGAGGTGGAGAAGCGGGTGCAGGACGCCCTGGTCCGAACCAATGTGGAACATCTCCGCGACCGGCCGCCGTATAAACTCTCCGGCGGCGAAAAACGGTCCGTGGCCATCGCCACCGTCCTCGCCATGAGTCCGGATATCCTGGTGATGGACGAGCCGTCTTCAAACCTCGATCCGAAGGCCCGCCGGACCCTGATCGAACTGCTGGCCGGCTTTCATCACACCAAGATCATCGCCACCCATGACCTTGACCTGGTGCTCGACCTCTGCGAACGGACCATAGTCATCAAGGATGGCCAGGTGATGGCCGACGGCCCGACCGAGGTCATCTTTCAGGACGTCGAACTGCTCGCCGCCAGCCACCTGGAAAAGCCTCTGCGGCTGCAGGCCTGTC
>CAYTVF010000160.1:3233-9918 GCA_964441345.1 uncultured Desulfopila sp.
GCCGGAAAGGGTGACGGTGCAAGCGACCATTTCAGCCTTAAGTATCGTAGGGTGCACTCCGTGCACCATGGAAACAGGGATGGTGCACGGAGTGCACCCTACGTTGCCTTCAGCCGGAGAGGGTGAGTACCCCCATCAATACCCGATATTCATTTCGAACTCTTTCAACCGTTTGTGAATCGAACGGAATTCGGTAATAGTCGTCCAGTTGGAGATAAAGACGGAGAAAGATTCCCGCACCTTGCTGAAGGCGTTGGAAACCTGTACCAGCACGCCCAGGGTAATCAGGCCGGTGAACAGGCCGGGGCCCATGATCAGGTAGGGGACGATGACCATCAACTGCTCAAAGAAATTGACCCAGATATCGAAATACCCATAGTGGAGGAACAGGCGATTGTAGTTGTACTTCAGCCTGGTAAAGAGCTCGATAATGGTCTCGGTTTTACCGTACTTTACCTTATCATCCTCGGCATAGACCAGTTCCTTGCGAAAAGCCGCCTCCACTTTCTGGTTGTTGTATTCGAGGCCGGGCAGTTTTATCCCGACAAACCAGGAGATAAGCAGGCCACCGATAGAAACCAGCAGGGCCACCCAGACAAGGCTGCCATCGATATCCTTGATATATTCGATATCGACTCCCTTGCTGAGACTCCAGAGGATCGGCAGGAAGGCAAACAGGGTCATGACCGCTCTGACCACCTGCAGGCCGAGGCTCTCCAATATCCGGGCAAAGCGATAAATATCCTCCTGGATACGCTGGCTGGCACCCTCCACCTCCTTCTCCACCGTCTGCCACTTGGCAACATAGGAAAAAGTTATGGCTTCCCGCCACTTAAAAGCATAGATGCGGGTAAAATAAGCGGTCAGCGTGGCGATCAGCACGTAGGGAAAGGCGATCTTCGCAAACTTCAGCATTTCGACCCATAGTTCCTCCACCTTATGGTCGGTAGCCTTCTGCAGCATATTGTAAAATCCGCCATACCATTCGTTGATGCTGACGGTCAGCTGCACCTGGACAAACAGCGCCATCAACAAGATCAAACCACCGCCATAGGCCCAGAAAAACCACTTCCGGCTTTTGTAAAACGATCGAAACATTCTCTCTTTTTTCCTTATCGGTTATTCTTCTTTTTTCATTTCGCCAATGAGGTTTCTGGCCATCGCGGCAAGAAGGCACACGCCCAGGACCAGGACGGTCCACAGCAGCCATTTCTTCCAGGGACGGGCGGGAGCCGGCGGCTGGAGAGCCGGGTCGCCGCCGAGAGTAATCCTTTTGCCGAGTTTTGCCCGGCTGGTGATCCGGTTGCCCGATTCCGTCCGCATTGTCTGAAAAATCATCTCGCCGTCGCTGTTCTTGTGGTCCGCAAGTCTGCCGCTGCCAAACGCCAGCAGGAAGGGCTGCACCCCCCGGCCAAGGAAAACGAGCTCGTTCGGGCTCCAGCCGAGCTGCAGGGTCGGCACCCGGTTACTGCTGCGCAGCCCCGCCCCATCCTCTCTGACCGCCAGGCGCCACAGCGGGTCCGACGTCGGCTGAAAGGTGCAGGGTTCGTTCTGCAGACCGGTATTATCGAGGGTGAGGGAATAAAACACCTGTTCGCAGCGGGTAATCCAGGTGGCCTTGTCGTTTGCCCGGGACTGCAGGGCCACCCTGGCGATCGAGTTGGTTTCCGGAAAACGGAGTTGGCCGCTGGTGGCCGGCAGATGATAATTGCCGTGAAAATCGATCGCCACCCGATCGTCGGTAATCTGTACCACCCCATTAGAGGGATCAACCGAGAGATCAACCCACTGGCGTTCTTGCCGCGACGCAATGACCCGGGAATATCCGGCAACTGCCGTCAGTTCGAGCGGCTGACCGCTCTCCTGCCAGCTGAGTTTCAGATATTTCATCGGCGGATGCGGCAATTGCACCGTTCTCCGCTCGACTGTCTGCCCGGCGTACTGCAGATCGACAAGTGCCGCCCTCCCCACCAGCGATGTCCACCGCTCGAGATCGTTGCTTTGCTGGATGGAGACGGCAAACATAGAAGATTCCTGACTCTTTTGCCAGAAGAATTCCAGCTCGCGGGTGACTTTCCGCACCCCGCTCAGGTCGAGAAGGTAGCCGGATATCCGGCGCGCGGCGGAATCCGCGATCGGTGCCGATTCGATATCGACGATGGTGCCCGAACTGTCGCGGGTTACATGAAGGGCCAAATCCGCCTGACCCGCCGGCAGGCTGCCTTCAAGCAAGGGAAAGAACGGCACATTGTCTTTCTGGCTGACCGTTTGCGGATCGGCCTCAACGGCCCGTAAACTGTGCGGCACACTTTCCCCGGTACCATTGAAAACCCGGATATCGCCGAGATCGGACCGACGGACGGTGCGGTACACATCCTCCGGCAACTGCACCACATACATCGGCCCGCCGTTTTCCACCTCCAGGTAATATCCGGCGGCAAAATCATCGGTGGTCGGGTCCGCGGCATGTAAACCGGTCGGGGTCAGGAGGAGAAGCAGTAGCGCCAAGACATTTTTCATAGCCCGTCTCTCTTGGTTTTGGGTGGCAGAGGGGAAAAATAGCCGATAATGAGCATGAGTACGCCAACCACCAGGAAGGATACGATCCGGGCAATGGTTCCGGTGCCGGAAAGATCGACCAGGAAAAGTTTGACGACCACCATGCCGAGGAGCGCGGCGCCGACGGACCACAGCAGCCTGCTGCCCTGCCGGGTCGCCCAGACGGTAATCGCCAGGGCGCCGAACCCCCAGAGGGCGGCAAGAGCCGCCTGAAAGATCATCGACCGGTACAACGACTCGGGATGATAGGGAATCCCTGCGAAAAAGTGGACAGAGCGGGCAACCACACTGTTGAGCAGGAGAAACAGCAGGATGCCCACTACCCCGATGAACAGGTCTTTCGGCAGATTTCTCAGGGTATCGCGCCTCCGCCGGATGTTTACAATCCAGAGAAAGAGGGTGAATATCGCAAAAACGGCGCTCATTTCCAGGGGGTTGAGCAGCGGAAGATACGGCAGGGGTGCCGGATTTCCGGCCACCGAACAGGATCCGATCACGTAGAGGCAGAGACCGATAGCCGGCAGGGTGCCGCCTGCGCCCAGGTAGGCCGAACCGAATTTGCCGATCGGCCAGATCGGCCATAGCGAGCTGCCCGCCATCCACACCAGCACCAGCAGGCCGCAGCTCGGAACCAGCCCCCAGCAGATCGTCGACCACACCCCGGCAAGACCCGCCACCTGGCCAACCGACCAGGCCGTCTCATGACTGAGGACAAAGATCAGCAGCCACATCGTGCCGAGATGCCAGGCCACCTCGTTGCTTTTCGGCCAGTCCTCGGCAAACAGTGCGAGAATGCGATACTGGACGACAAAAGCAATGATCCAGGCCACCGCCCCCCACCCCGCAAACAGATGAAAATTGTCATGAAAGAGAACAAAACCGACGGGCACGAGAAGGACCATCGCCGGCAACTGCAGGAGGAGCGCCAGGGCAAGTCTTTTCCATTGCAGGTGTTTCACCGCCATGCCCATGACGATCGAACCGGCGCAGCAGTACAGCAAGAATCCATTGACTTTCTCCCACCTCGGCACGTGCCGTTCCACCTCCTGCAGCCCGCCGACGTACCACCAGGCAAGTCCCCAGATCAACAGCGGCAGGGCAAAAAACTTCTCCCAGGGGCGCAGCTCGTTGATGCGGCAATCGAGGAAATAGCCCGAGGCGAGCGCGGCCACGGCCAAAAAGAAACACCCGAGGAAGTAGCGGTTGGCAAACGGCAGGGAATCGAACGGATACCAGACCGAATCGACAAAAATATAGGCCGCCGCCAGCTGCAGCAGGATGCCGAAATGGCGGGCAAGGACCCGTTGCTGCCTCGTCCCGACCCAGACCATGCCGGCGCCTTCCAGGGCCCAGATCGATGCCGACCAGTGTCCATCCAGGGCGAGCGGAATGGTCAGACTGCCGAAAACCACGCCCAGGGCGAGGAAGGCTTCACAGAGGAGGTGCATCGAACCTTCGAGTTTCCGCCATGACAGTTTTGCCATCAGTTTTGCCAGCCCCAGATAAAACAGGCCAAAACCCAGGACCGAAAAAGCCATGCCGTACTCCATGTCCCTCACCAGAAAATACTGCAGCCCGGAAACTATCAGGGGCAGGCCGAAGACCAGCGGACCGTCGACGAATCCGCGCAGATTGATCGGCTGGCGATGGGCGAAAAGAATGGAGATGAGCACATAAAAGGCGAAAAAGAGGAGCAGGAAGGGTTCCGTGGTGGCAAAATGTTCCGGCCGATACCCGCTGCTGCCCCAGAGCGTACCGATGGCAAAGGTGAAGAGAAAGCCGACCAGATTCAGTACCCGCCATGATTTTGCCCAGGCGATGCCGAAAATCCCGGCGTTGAGGAGGGCGTAATAGGAGAAGAGCAACACATGGCTGCCCCCGCCGGTGGACATCAACACCGGGGCGAGAAAGCCGCCGACGATGCCGGATACCGCAAGCGATCTGGAATCCTGCAGCACCGCCAGCAGGCAGGATAAAGCGACCAGGCCGACCATCACCGCCAGCGCCAAGACCATCGGCAGCAGGTTGTACATCCTGGCGGTGGCAAAAACCACGAGATAGAGGACACCCACCCCGCCGCCCTGAAGAATGAGGCCGTAGTTGAGCCTGGTAAAGCGCAGCCGCCAGCCGAGGCCCAGCATCGCCATGCCGCTGAGGGCTACCCCGATAAGGCGGATCTCGACCGGGATCATGTTGCGCTGGGCGGCATATTTCAGGAGAAAGGCCACGCCGAAGAAGACGATAATGACGCCAATCTTCAGGACGAGATTGCCGGTGGTGAAAAAGCCAACGATCTTGTCCGAAAGGTCGTTCACGCCGGTGCCCAGGCCGCCGAAAAATCTGTCGATCGCGGCTGGCGTTCCCGGGATCTTCTCCGCCTTCTCCGGCTTCTCCGCATCCCGGGCAAAAACCTGCTCCCGCCTTGGCCGGGCAGCAACCGGCGCGCGCGGGGGCTCGGCTGGGGGCGGAGCAAAGACGACCTCCTCTTCGGGCTCTTTTTTCTGCCCGGGCTTTACTGCCGCGCCGGCCTTTTCGAGAACGGCCAGCCTTTTGCGCAAGGCCAGAACTTCCGCGGCCAGCAGCCCGACCACGCCACCGATCAACAGCCCGCCCATGCCGAATGACAACAAGCCGAAAACACCCATCAGCAAGCCCAGGATCACATGCATCGTCTCTCCCATTCGTTCGCTTTTTATCTGCTATCGGATAAGGTCTGCCGCTTCAGAATCTCCGGGCAGACCTCTCCCCTTGAGATACTCACGAATCTTCTCTTTGTCGGCCTCCGACTTTTTCTGGGCCAGATTGGCCTTGGCGGAAACCGACTCGACGCGCACCGCCACCACGGTGCAAAGAGCCACTGCCAGTGTTTCGGCGGTAATGCCGGTAAACAGGGCGACGTCTTCATGGCTGGCCATCAAGGCGTTGAGAGCGGCAACTTTTTCCGTAATATTCTCCACCAGCTCGGCCCTGCCGCGCAGGATTACACACTGGTAGAACTGTCCGACATCGCAGACCGCCATGTTTTTATCATAGCCGGTATCAAGATAGGCCAGGGGAACATCGACCTCGAAGCATACTTTGGCGTGTCGCCTGATATTGTCAAGCTTCTCTCCCTGCCGCGCGCAGTGAAAGTAGACCGCCTCCTGCCAATACACATAGTTGACCGGGGTTATATAGGGGTAGCCGTCGGCGCCAAGCGTCGCCAGCCGGCCGATTCTTGCCCTCTTCAATATCACTTCGATTGCCGATTTCTCTTTTATCTCCGACTGTTTTCTGCGCATCTCCATTCGTCCTTTCATTTTTATTGAGCCCCGGCTCGTTTGGTTTCGTGTGTTACTCTTCTTCCTGCCAAAGCCGGAAGAGTTCGTTAATCCCTTTTCTGGCAAGTGCGGTCATTGCCGTAAGCGACTCGTCGGCAAAGGGCTTATTCTCGGCCGTTGCCTGGACCTCGATCCACCGGCCATCCCCTGCCATGACAAAATTTGCATCGGTCTCGGCGGCGGAATCTTCCCTGTAATCAAGGTCGAGAACCGGCCGGCCGTCGACAATACCGGCGGAGATAGCCGCCACCGGCAGGATATCCGGGATCTTCGCCAGTCTCCCGTCCGCTGCCAGTTTTCTGAGCGCATCCCTCACCGCCAGGGCACCACCGGTTATCGCGGCGGTCCGGGTCCCGCCGTCGGCATTGAGGACATCGCAATCGACACGCAGGGTTCTCTCGCCGAGGGTGGCAAGATCGACCATCATCCGGAGGCTCCTGCCGATCAATCGCTGGATCTCCATGGTCCGGCCCGACTGGCCGTTGACCTCGCGCCGGTAGCGACTGTCGGTGGCTCCGGGCAGAACCCCGTATTCGGCCGTTATCCATCCCCGTCCCGCACCCTGCAGGAACGGGGGCACCTTTTCCTCAATCGAAACGGCACAGATAACGTGGGTATTGCCCATCCGGATCAGCACCGAAGCATCCGCCTGATACTGAAAACCCCTCTCGATAGCGATGGGTCTGAGACTATCGGCTGCTCTGTTATGGCTTCTCATGGTTCTCCTGTTGCTGATTTTTTGTATCTATTCAACACTGTTGACAAAGTCCCCCCCCCCCCCGCGGGGGGGGGGGGGGGGGGGGGGG